>JBEKQN010000221.1:0-3100 GCA_049519675.1 Acidimicrobiales bacterium
TTGGGCGTCGCTCGACTGGGCGATGTCGCGAGCGGCCTCTCGTACGGCCTGGCCCTGCTCTAAAAGACTGTTCTTCACGTATTCAGCGTAATGGAGGACATTTAGACCTTACGGAGCAGTACCAGATCGTCGCGGTGCACGACCACGTCGTCGCCCTCGTCAAAGGACTCGGCGTTCACCCGTACTAGTCCCTTGGCGACGATCTGACCGTCCGGTCCTTTTATTTCAACGGCGTCGCCTTCAACAAATACGCCATCGTGGAACTCAACGCCGACGCGCAAGAGGCTGCGTCCATTATTTTCGAGCGCCATCAACGCGCCCTCGTTGATGCTGAGCGATCCGCGACTCGCAACGGCGAAGGCAATCCAGGCCTTGCGCGCCGACAGCCTGCCGCTGCGCGCGTGGAAGATGGTCCCGAAACCCGGCGCCTGATTAACGGCGCGCACCAGCGCTTCGCGCGCCCGGGCCGACGCGATGACAGTGGTGATGCCCGACCAGGTGGCGATGCGCGCCGCCGCCAGCTTTGAGGCCATGCCCCCGCTACCCACGCTCGAGCGACTGAAACCGGCCAGTCCCAACAGTTCGGCGTCGATGGCCGTCACCTCTTCGATCAAGGTCGCGGCGGGGTCGAGGCGTGGATCAGCGGTAAGTAGTCCATCGGTGTCGGTGAGCAGCACCAGATGCGACGAGCGAATGAGGTTGGCGACGAGCGCCGCCAGACGGTCATTGTCGCCGAAACGTATCTCCTCGTCGGCCACCGCGTCATTCTCGTTGACAATCGCGACCACGCCGAGCGACTCCAGTGCCTCCAAGGTGCCGCGCGCGTGCAGGTACTGACCGCGGTGCGAGAAGTCGAGCGGCGCCAGCAGCACCTGACCCACTGGGGTGTTCAGTTCGCCAAACGCGTTTCGCCACGCGTGCATCAAGAGCGGTTGGCCCACCGCCGACACGGCCTGTAACGTCACGGCGTCGTTGGGCCGCGCCCGGCCCTGGCCCACTTCGGCCCAGCCAGCGGTGATCGCACCCGACGTCACGACGACGACGGTCCAGCCTTCACTCCGCAGTTTCACGACGTCGTTGGCAATATCGACCAAGACGCCGTAGTCCACGCCGCCCCTCGCGTCGGTGACGGAGGACGTGCCCACCTTGACGACGACGCTACGAGTCATCGTCGCTCTCATCGAGGTTCAGTCGACCGTGTCGGGCCAAGCGCTCTCGGCGCGTCGCGCGGTGGTGATCGCCCCGGTCGAGTCCGGCGCCCATGTCGTCGCGCCACCACTCGAACGAGAGCGGCCCGATGTTGACCACGTCACCGTCCTTCGCGCCGGCGCGCGCCAAGAGACGGTCCACTCCGAGGTCGCGAAGTCGTCGCACGATTTCGGCCAGCGCTTCGTCATCAGTGAGGTCCTGGAAACGCACGGCGCGCAGCACCGGTCGACCGCTGACGAGCCACTCCTCGGGCCCCGATCGATCAACGCTGATTTCGTCGGGCAGTGGTTTATGGACCACCACCGCGTGCTCGAGGCGTTCGGCGTCGTCGTGACGCACCTGGACGACTAACGCGGCGAGTTGGGCGACCAGGTCGTCGATGCCCTCGCCGGTGACCGACGAAATCGTGGCGACGCCGGGCATCTCAAAGGCGGCGACGTCGCCCTTGGAGCCCACGACGATCCGCGGGCGATCAATGAGGTCGTACTGATACTGCTCGAGCTCGCGAAGCAAGATTGCGAGCTGCTCTTCGGGCCTGTGGGGGGCCAGCGGGGAAAGGTCCAACAGCACACAGAGCACCCGCGCGCGCTCCACGTGACGCAAGAAGTCATGCCCGAGCCCGCGACCGGACGCCGCGCCCTCAATCAGTCCGGGAATGTCAGCCATCACGAACTCCGTCGCGTCACCCGGTCGCGCACTGCGCGCGCCCACACGCACAACGCCCAGGTTGGGCACGAGTGTCGTAAAGGGATAGTCAGCGATCTTGGGACGCGCGGCCGACACGCGCGAGATCAGCGTTGACTTGCCGACATTGGGAAAACCAATGAGGGCGACGTCGGCCTGCAGCTTCAGTTCAAGGTTGTACCAACTCTCCTGGCCGACTTCACCCTGCTCGGCGAAGGCCGGAGCTCGGCGCTGATTAGAGAGGAATCGGGCGTTGCCGGCTCCGCCTAGTCCGCCGGCGGCACAGAGCCACTTATCTCCCGGGCCAAGCAGGTCCACCAGCTGTTCGCCGTTCTGGTCAAAGACCACGGTGCCCACGGGCACGCTGACGATGACGTCTTTGCCGCGAGAGCCGTGCTGACGTTTGGAGGTGCCGTGCTGGCCGTCAGTCGCTCGGCGATAGGGATGGTCACGAAAGCCCAGCAATGAGGCTTGATTCGGGTCGGCCACGATCCAAATATCGCCGCCCTTACCACCGTCGCCGCCATCGGGTCCGCCCTTGGCCACGTGGGCCTCACGGCGAAAACTGACGCAGCCAGCCCCGCCATCGCCCGCCTTGGCGTGCAGTTGGGCGGCATCAACGAAGTTGGACACTGACACATTCTACGAGACAGGCTCAGAAGCCTTATTTGTTGGGACTTTCGCAGCTAGGACACTCACGTGCATCAACTTCTTGCGCGAGGTGATCAGCGCGGCGTCACGCACGAACTGAAGTGACGCATGAGTACAGAATGTGCGTGCGTGTTACTCGTCACGTCGCACGTTGACTGATGTTGTGGCCCCGCTCGTGAGTTTGCGCGCTACCGCCCAATTCTCACGACGCGAAATTCTGCATTCTCGCGAGATTTGAGTCGTTTGCATCCCAAAGGCTCTCTCCCTACGCGTGACATCTGAGGCGTCAAAACCGGCCATCCGACGATTGACCAGATGATTATGAAAAACCCAATAAATAAGCCAAAAATGTCCATTTCTCAACCAAGGGACAAAAAGCAGCAACGCGAAAACCCTTTAATTACTGGGAAAAATCACGTCGCTGAGGGAAAGTTTCCAGAAATCCCTATATTTAGGCACTTTTGCGATAAAGATGTCCCTGGTTGCTGGGTACAGTCCCAGTCCGATTCAACGAAGAGTAAGGAGTCGACCGGTGAACAAGGCCGAGTTAGTAGAT
>JBEKQN010000222.1:0-3067 GCA_049519675.1 Acidimicrobiales bacterium
GCAAAACTTAGGAAACTGTCGAGAACGTGCCACACGATCCTTTCTCCAGGAACGAACTCCGTTATCTCTTGCTTCGAATAATGGATGTCTTCGTAGCGGTACGTGAACACCTCACCGAGCTGGTCGGTATTGCCTTCAATCGTCCCTGACCACCATCCGCGTACGTCATTGATGGCGGCAAAAACTTCTTGCGGCGTCTGCTCTACCGTGAAGGTAGTCGTGAAACTTTGGTCGGTCACTTTTCTCCTTTCACTTGTGCGTCTTCGGCTCATGCTACGGCTCATGCACCACGCGTGCTCGATGAAGCGGGCTTCTCCCTCGAGCCGCTCAGTAAAGTCGTGACGTGGGTTCGCCGGAAGAGACAGTAGAACTGCCACAGGTGCGCCTGCGCTGCGTGGGTCAGCGTGACGAAGAGTTCATACTGAAACTGCAGACGCCCGAGGTCGAGGGAGAGTGGGACACGTATGACGACGCGCCCGACGAAAAACTCAATGGCGCGTACTACAACGGTGGTCGAGAAATCGTCGAACTTCCTGATGGAACTCCCGTTGGATCAGTGTCCTGGATTCAAACGCCACACGGTCCCAACACACGAAGCCTGGCGTGGGTAATTGGGATCGTCCTACTGCCTCACTGTCGCGGGCGCGGCCTTGCAGCGGCCGCTCAAAGATTGCTCGCCGAAAAGCTTCTCGAAGGATCAAAGGCAAATCGCGTGGAGGCGTCCACCGACGTAAACAATCTCCGCGAACAACGCTCCCTCTCGCTGGCTGGGTTCACCGACGAAGGAATACGAAGAGGTGCGCTGTGGCGCGCTGGCACGTGGCACGACCAAGTCATTTTCAGCCGCCTGCGCAATGACTAAATCATTCGCCTTCGCCCGACTGGTCCGTTGACTCCTCGAGTCCCATTCCCGCGGCACTGACGTCGAGTCCGCTGGCACCGGTCTCGACGAGGTGGCGCCAGCGAAGAGCGATGGCGCGGGCAATCGGCGCGGCAGTGTCGCCCGCATCAGTGCCGACGAGTTCCAGATCCTTCAGTGCCAGATCCAACGAAAAGTCCGGTCGAAAGTCGCGGTTGATAATCCTTTCGAGTTTGCCCAAGGCGTACGGAGAGACAAGTGGGCTGTCGTGGAGTGCTACTAGCAACGTTGACGAATCCACGTTCCAGCGAGTGGCCAGTGAGGCCGCTTCTGCCGCGCCCTCGATCTGGAACGCCAGCCACGTGTTGAGAATCAGTTTCATCTGACTTCCCGAGCCGACGGGGCCAAGCCAAAGCGTCTTCTTTCCAAGTACGTCAAAGACGTTCTCGAGCAGTTGCGCTCGTGATCGGTCGCCCGATGCGAGGATCTCGAGTTGCCCAGATTCAGCTGGCCCCCTGCTGCCCGACACCGGAGCGTCGATCAAGGTGACGTCGGGGCGACGCGCCCGGACCAGGGTAGCGATACTCTCCGTGGCGCTCGTTCCAATCGTCGCCATTTGGACCCATATGGCATTTTGCTGCATCGCCTCAAGTCCCCTCGAATTGAACATCATCTCGACAGTGATGTCCGCGTTCGGCAGCATGGTCAATACGACGTCGGCATTCGCCACGACGTCTCGAACGTCCGAATGGCTCGAGGCGCCGAGTTCAACGAGCGACCGTGTCGACTCGGGTTTGCGCGACCATACGGCGACGTCGAAATGCGCGTTCAGGAGTCGGGTGGCCATCGCCGCGCCCATCGTGCCCGCGCCGATCACAGCCACGTGGGTTACTGGAGAATCTGATTCTTGGTTGATCATGAGAAGCTTCCTTTCAATCTCTTACTTGTTTTACCAAATCCCTTTCACCCTCATGAAGGCCACTGTCTCGCGCCGTAGTGATGCGAGACGACAATTGCGCGAGCGTTGCATTTCCGGCATTGTCAGCTCTCCCTCTGGTGGGTTAGCGCCCCGTGACGTCAGGTCAGTGTGGCGACTCGAGTGGTGACGTGTGGGTTTCACAATCCGCTCCTCTCAGACCATCTCGGGCGACGGTCCGGCAACAGGAATGACATCCCACATGATGTCCTCGATCCGTGAGAGCGACTGCTCATCCAGCTCAAGTTCGACCGCCGAAAGCGTCTCTTGAACGTGGTCGGGATTGCGAGAGCCGACGATCGCGACGTGCACCGAAGGGTTGGCCAGGGTCCACGCGATCGCCAACTGCGCCACGGTGACTCCTAGCTCCTTCGTGGCGAACTCACTCAATTCGTTAATTCTCTTCAGGTTGTGCTCGTAGTTCGCACCTCGGAAATCGCGGCTCTGAGCGCGCCAGTCGTCAGCGGCGAAGCGAGTGGTGAGATCGAGATTGCCGCCTAGTAGGCCGTGCGCCAAGGGGCCATAGACCAGGACACCGATGTTGTTTTCGTGGGTGTAGGGAAGGATCGCGTGCTCAATCTCTCGATGAAAGAGGTGATACGGAGGTTGCAGTGTCTCGACGGGCAGGGTGGCACTGAAAGCATCCATTTGGGCGACGTCGAAGTTAGAGACACCAACGTGAAGCACCTTGCCGTCGGCAACGAGCTTGGCCAGCACGTCAGCCGTGTCGTCGAACGGGGTGTGCGGGTCGGGCCAGTGGACATGGTAGAGGTCGATGTAGTCCGTCGACAGTGCTCGGAGGCTCTGCTCAACGCCAGCTCGAATCGAGTCGGCGCCGGCGTCGCGCGTCACTCCAGCGCCACTCTGGCGCAGGCCACCCTTGGTGGCAATGAAGAAGTCGTTACGCGAGCGACCATAAAGCGCCTCGCCCAGCAGCCTTTCCGACGCACCGAAACCGTACGCCTGGGCCGTATCGAAAAAAGTCACACCACTGTCTGCGGCTCGTCGAATGGCGGACACGGCGGCGTCGCTGTCGGTGGATCCCCAATCGCCTCCGAGTTGCCAGGTTCCAAACGCGATACGTGACACCCGCAGTTCGGACTTACCCAATGTGACGTATTTCATGACCTGCTCCTTCTCTCCTCGTTGCTGTTCTGACTGTTGATCGGAACGATGGCACCAACCGTGGCGTGCAGCTGCAGAGCGACGGGCGTTTGCGTCGTGGCGCGCGT
>JBEKQN010000223.1:0-3023 GCA_049519675.1 Acidimicrobiales bacterium
AGATAGTTCCTCACGCGGCTCGCCCGCTGTCTACTCACAGAGAGGGCTTTCGATTGATTAGCAACACCATTCGCGTATCCCGTAAGTGTGACGGCGGAGTCGCCGCGCTCAGTGATTACCTTGGCCAGGTGGCGCACCCCGGCTTTCATGGAGCGTGACAGACTCACCGAGTTGTTCGCGAATGAGCCCAACGTTATTGCCCGCGGCGCACCCGGTGTCGTGGTTGTGGTGGGCGTCGTTGATGAAAAAGTGCTTGTGGTCGTGACGGTGTTCGAACCCGGGACGTACTCGGCCACCCAATTTATGTCGGTGGATTGAGGTGCCGTCGGGCAGGCGTAATTGGCGGCGCACCATGTCTGTTGCTGCAGATTGAGCGTCATCGGCTGGGCAGGAATGATCGAAGCATCATTGACCGTGCCCCATACGTTGCCGTCGACGGTGTACGTGAGCGAGGTTGGGGTCCAGATGACACCCCAGGTGTGCCAGGCGGTCATGTCAATGTTGATGTTCTTGTGAATCTGGAGATTAGCGCTGGTGTAGTGCAATGTTGCCTGCGCCGCGGTATCTCCGCCATACGTTTCGTTGAAGTCAACCTCTGGTGGCCAACCGGACACCGGCCAAAGAAGCTCTACTTGGGTTGGCCCCGGTCCCGTCATCCGCGAGCGAACGAAGTAGGCCCCGTAGGTGTGAGGGGCGCTGGCTTTGCTCACGCCACCCGATACCCACTCGTTGTTGTATTTGGGATCTTGGTAGGTATTGAGTTGGAGCATGCCACCGCTAACGGTGACGTGATTGGTTGCCCACTGCCCGCTCGGATCGCCTGAGGGCTTACCGGAGTAAACAAACCACCCTGCCGGCACCGAACCGCCGTTAAAACCCGTGACGTAACTCAACTGATATCCCGGAATTTCGCTCGAGGTCGGTGGCGCTTCGCCTGACGCTTCGGCAGTGCTCGGGGTGCCCACGGAGTATGTCGTTGCAGCGTGCGACGTGAGTTTTTTGGTAGTTACCGACTGGCCACTCGAGATCTTGTGAGCGGCGACTGCGGAAGCCGACGTCGTGAGTGCGATCGGCGTCGCAGCGGCGACGACGGTGAATACGCCGAGCCACGCAAAGGTGGAATGTCGAGTGCATCGTGCCGATCGAAGTCGTCCAGTCCAGCGTTTCGAAATCGCCGTCGATGCTCTTGTGATGCCGAGCACCGACAGATTGGAAACACTCGTGCGTTCGTACAATGCATTTCCTCTTCGCGAAGGGTCTCGATAGTCCGACAGACAGGTGTGATCAGTGACATGTTAGTTACGGCATGTACTTAGGTAACAAGTTTATCGAAGGTTCGAGCTGTTTTGAGGCTCAATGTTGGCGGACACGTTCAGACTCCTCAGCACGATATTGCGACAATTAAACGACAACATGCAGTAAACCGACGAAGTTACGGCATCTATTCGTATTCAAATCACAAATTTGTATTTTGAAAGAGTCAATGCTTGACCACATGTGAAGTGACGACTACTCGAAATTTGAATCTGTGAAACGTTTGTGAATCTGATCGCGCATTTTTAGTGACGAAGTGAAATCAGTTTTACGCGCGGGCGAGATTCGACGTCGGCGGCGTCATCCGACTGATCGTCGCACTCCGGACTGCAAGATGAGGAACGGAAGGCACACGATGCACATTGCTATTTCGAGTGCACCGAGATGCCATTGATTGATCGTTATTAGAATCTGCGCGATGACCATGAGCAACGACAGGCTCACCGCCACTGTCAAACCAATTTCCAATGGTGCGTTATCAAGTTTGAGTAGTCCCACTATGCACCAGCCGGGTACGAAGAGGCCGAAGATGAGCCCAAGCACAAGTCGCACTGGACCGTGGAAACTTCCAACCGTCAGTATGAAAACTGCGACGTCAACCAAAATCAGGAATCGTGACACGAGTGCGCGAGTTAACTTCGAACGAGGAGAGGACGCACTGCGAAGCCACGAGCGGGCAACCCGACTGGTCGGTGCCCCCATCTCTTCGAGTTTATTGTGCGAAAGGGATTCGGAGAGTTCGGGTTCATCTGGGTCGACCTGTGTTCCTTCGTGCGATTCGGAGGCAACGTGCGCCGCGTTGAATCGAACAAATCGCGAAGCGAACGATTGTTGACAAGCCGCGTAGACCGCGTCGAGTTCGACCTGTGGAACGATGTCGGGAGTGCAATACACCCCTGGGTGCGAACCGAGTTGGTTCACCAAGTCTGCGCTCACTGCTTTTCCTCTGAGCCGAAATATCTGCGTGCCGAACGTCTCATTCTCCAAGACCACCGCAGCGTCACTGATTCGGTGGCGAGCGGCGAGCGACTGCAACTCGGAGTAGATGGCACCGATGCCGGAATCGTTATTGGCGCGGTCATCTTCTACCGGTTGGGCCGGCGGTGCGGCCTGCGCATCTTTGTCGGAATCGTGTTTGTCCATACCTGGCTAGTCTGACGACGCAGGAGGGATTAACGGACAATTGCACTGGGAATTTCCGCAAGTCCCAGGGTGCATCGAAGTGAACACCCCATCCCCTGGAGGCGCGGCCATCGATGAGTTGGCGGGCTTCGTTGCAGACATCTGCGGATATCTCGACATGTGAATTATTGTAATCATCGCTTCCC
Organism: Acidimicrobiales bacterium; assembly: GCA_049519675.1. Lineage (GTDB taxonomy): Bacteria > Actinomycetota > Acidimicrobiia > Acidimicrobiales > RAAP-2 > RAAP-2. Next base: position 2,643 of record JBEKQN010000223.1, read on the forward strand.
AGCGTGGTCTTATGAACAAGAAACTAACGAACGCGAACCCGATCAGTCCGTCGTTACGGGTTCGAGGGAATCGTCCCCGAGCGTGGAGAGCTCACGTCGCCAAAATACGGTCTCGCCTCAGCCGTTCACGGATGATGACACCAAGGATGCGCAATCCGTCGTGAAACACACTGAGATTGCTCACGCCATGAATTCGATGGGATTCAAAGCAGGGAACTTCGCTGGTCTTGAGCCTCGCCCGGCAGGCTCTGATCCCAATAAGGGTTTCGACCTCGAAGCCGTCACTGTCAATGGCAAGTGAATCTAGACGGTCGGCGCGAATGCCAACGTAGCCGTACGTGGCGTCGCTGTAGCGCGCGCCAAAGAGTAGTTGGATAAGGA
>JBEKQN010000224.1:0-4892 GCA_049519675.1 Acidimicrobiales bacterium
GCGTGAATCCGCGATTCGTGGCGAGTTGGAGCACGTTGCGCAAGATACCTTGACCCTCCGGGTAACGGACCCTGATGACGGAAATGACCGTCGACGCGTGGGGTAGTCGGTTCGTGAGCGAGGGGAACGTGACCGCCACGATGAAGTAGATAACCGTGGCGGCGCACGCCAGAATTGGCAGCCCCGCCCCGCACGCGGCGCCCACCGCAGCCGTGACCCAGACCGCGGCGGCCGTGGTGAGACCGCGAACCGAATCGCGGCGCACGAAGATGAGTCCCGCCCCGAGGAAACCAACGCCTGAGACGATCTGGGCGGCCATCCGTGAGGGATCGAGTTCTATGAGACCGGGACGAAGCACGTCATTGAATCCGTACTTGCTGACCAACATGAAGAGCGCGGCACCGACGCCGACGAGCGTGTGGGTGCGCAGTCCCGCGCTCTTCTGGCGAATCTCTCGTTCTACCCCGATCATCATGGAGAGCAAGAAAGCCACTCCAAGTTCGCTGATTTGCAGCCATCCTTCGATGTTTGGCGGGCTCGTGGCGAGAAGGGAGGTCATGAAAAGGTCCTGAAAGTCATTTTTTCAGGATATCGCAAAGGTTAACTAAAGGTTAACTAAAGGTGAACAAAGTGTGACAGAAATGTGATGTCGGATCTGGCGCGAGGGCCCGTCGAGCGACGCGTCAGACCGCCCGTGCGTGCCGATTGAGGAACGCTGGGTTGGAAACTGAAGGAAAATACGTTCCACTCAAGACCTGCGCTCGGTTCTAGTGTGGCGGTGGTAGTCAGGAGACCTCAATGAAAAATCGTCAAGTGATTCTTGCCCAGCGTCCGGTCGGAATGGTCGACGAGCACACGACCCAGGTGGTCGAAAGTCCACGACCAGAATGCGGCGCCAACGAGGCCCTCATCAAGGTGGGCGTGGTCTCGATTGACCCCACCATTCGTACGTGGATGAACGACGCCCCGGGGTACATGGCACCAATCGCGATTGGTGACGTCGTGCGATCTGGCGGGGTAGGTGAGGTGGTCCAGACCCAGAACGAGCAGTACCAGGTCGGTGACATTGTCTACGGCATGACCGGCTGGCAGGAATGGGCGATTGCGAGCGACGCTAACAAGTTCCAGGTCATCCCGAGCGGACTTGGTCTCGACATTCCGCTCGTCATGGGCGCGCTCGGTATGACGGGGCTGACGGCATATTTTGGTTTGCTCGACGTTGGCCAGTTCAAGTCCGGCGACGTGGTCGTTGTCTCGGGCGCCGGGGGAGCGACCGGATCTGTGGTGGGCCAAATAGCCAAGGCGCGCGGCGCGAAGAAAGTAGTGGGCATCGCGGGTGGCCCCCAAAAGTGCGCGGAAATCGTTGAAGAGTACGGCTTCGACGAGTGCCTCGACTACCGCGAAGAGAACCTGTCGCGCCGCCTGCGCACCGCGTGCCCCGATGGGATCGACGTGTACTTCGACAACGTAGGTGGCGAGATCCTGGACGCCGCGCTCGCCAATATCGCCATGCACGGGCGAATTGTTATCTGCGGGGCGATTTCGCAGTACAACGCCATGGAAAAGCCCAAGGGCGTGGCCAACACCCCGATGCTGATTATGCAACGTGCCCGTATGGAGGGCTTCTTGATCTTCGACTTCGCCGCGCGATTCTTGGAGGCCCAGATGGAGCTCGCGACCATGATTCAAGACGGCACGCTGGTGCACCACGAGCACGTGATCGAGGGACTGGAAAACGCCCCCGCGGCACTCAACCTGCTCTTCAGCGGTGGCAATCTCGGCAAGACACTCGTCGTGGTCGACAACACGGTTCAACTTGGCTGAGCCGGCGTCGCCGGAGCCGCCCGCATCAGTAGCGGTCCGCGTGACGGTCGTGTTGTTCCTCGTTGCGCTCGTTGCGGGGTTCGCCCAGTTCGGCGCGATCTCGTCACTCAATGACGTGGCCAAGCACTTTGGACATTTCTCTTCGACTAAATCGCTGCAAAGTGTGGTCGGTCTCTCGGGTTCGAAGTTGGGGCTCGGGCTCGCGGCGCTGCGCCTTCCAGGTCATCACGGTTGAGCTCTCCTCGACGAAGCGGCGCATCAACCGACTGGTGATCATGGCGGCCGGCGCCGGGATCGGCGCCGGGTTCTCGGCCATTCTCCACAGCCTGATCCGTGGTCCCGACTCGTTCCGCTGGCTCTTCTCCCTGGCCCTGTTGCCGGTCTTCTTGCTCGTGCCACTGGTGCGAATCATTCCCGAACCGCTCTTCCGTACCGATGACGCGCCCCTCGCTCGTTTGGGCGCGATACCGCGCGCGCAGCGAGGTCGTCTCTCCGTCATCTCGATCGTTGCCTTTACGGTGGGGCTCATCACTGGTCCGGCCAACGGCTTCACGTTTGTCTACGGCGAAGGGATCCTCAAGATGAGTCCGCGCGAGGTGGCGACGGTGGTGACGTTGAGCGCCGTGACGGGCCTCGCGGGTCTACTCATGAGCCAAAGCCTCGCCAAATCGGTGGGGCGGCGCTGGACGGTGGCGATAGGGGTGGTCGCAACGGCCATCACCGCCGCCTTCGCCTATAGCGGAGGGCGCAGCGCGTTCATCATTGGCTACATGGTGGGCATTATGGCCGGCGGGCTGCTGTCACCCGCGTTATCGGCCATCAGTGTCGAGATCTTCAGCCACGGGGTTCGCGCCACGGCGGCGGGCTGGATCGTGGTCTTTGGCGTCCTCGGCGCGGTCGCGGGGCTCGTTATCTTCGGTTGGGTCGGCGACGCCGTGCACACGTCGAGTACGACGGCGCTGCGACTTCCGGCGCTCGTGACGTTCCTGCCGTTCTTGCCAGCGCTGTTGTTGCTGCGACTCGTGCCCGAGAGCAGTGAGATGGCGCTCAGCTAGCCCAGCGTCACGTCGGCGTAGAGGGCCCGATGATCGCTGCCACCGTCTCTCGCCCCGCCGCCGAGCACCTTCCACGGCCCACGCCCGAGCACGTGGTCGATCTGCGAATGCGGACGTCGAGCGGGCCAGGTACGGGCTTGGACCAGTGAGCGCCAGCCCGGCATAAAGACCCGCAGCAGCGGTCCCCAGCAGTTGAAGTCGCCCGCGAAGAGGATGGGCAACGCCGGGTCAAGGGTGGACGCGATCTCGTTGATGCGCTGGTATTGGTGTCGCGAGCCGTGCGAGATGTGGGCCCCGTGCACCGCCAACGCGTAGAAGGAGTCCGTCCCGTCGTTGATTCGCGCCACGATCAGCGCGCGACTCACGCGTTCTCGGCGCAGGCGACCGAGTTGCTCGACGCGAATGTCCTCGATCGCAAAGGTGGTGAGCAAGGAGAGCCCCCACATGCCGCGCTCGGCATCGCTCAGAGTTGTCGCCTTTAGTTGCTGGGCCTTGGTGAGTTCGCGGTGTTCGTTGAAGTAGAGGCCCCGCTCGCCGGTGAGGTGGGCGAGGAACGGTTGCCAGGACCGGCCGCCGGTTCCCGTGGTCATCCGTTTGCCCGTCGCCAGGGGCACGAAGATGCCGTCCATACCGAGGGTGGTCGCGAGTTCCTGGTACTGATCGACGCCGTCCTCGCCCCGCCAGGTCTCGGGACAGATGAGCACGTCGGCGCGCAACGTGCGCGCCTGGGCGAGCGCGTCGGTTGGTCGGCCCCATCCATCGACGCCGGCGTGAAGGTTAAACGTCGCGACGCGCACGTCAAAACCCTACGCCGAACGGACCGCGCGTGTGGCAGTCTCTTTAGGTGGAATCGGTCAACGTGAGCTTCGGGCACCGTCTCTGGTGGGTCGACGCCTTTACCGGGAACAGCGAACGGGGCAATCCCGCGGTCGTCATCTTGCTCGAGCGGCCCATGATGGACCACGAACTCCAGCAAATTGCGTTCGAATTGGGCGTCTCGGAGACCGCCTTCGTGCGACGCGTCGGCGACTCGTGGTCGTTGCGCTGGTTCACGCCCACCGTCGAGGTCGACCTGTGCGGACACGCGACGCTCGCGACGTTGCACGTGCTGCTCAGTGAACTCGGCGTGCCCGACGAGGAGTTTTTCTTTCAAACCCGCGCCGGCATCCTGTCAGGCCGACGCAGCCGTGACGGAATGCTGGCGATCGACCTGCCGCGCTCGTACATCGAACCGTTGGACGAAGCAGTACTGAACGGCACGCTCGGACCGTTGGTGGAGGTGTTTCAGGCGGGGGCCCAGAGCGTGCTCGCGGTGGTCGAGGACTACGACACACTGTGTGGCTTGGCCGTTGACTCCATGAGCCTCTTTCTGGTGCCCAGTTCAATGGTGATTGTGGCCTGCGAAGGCGGTCCCGATGTTGACGTGTCGATTCGCGTCTTCGCCCCCCGCCTGGGACTCGCCGAGGATCCGGTGACCGGCAGCGCGATGTGCGCGCTCGCGCCGTGGTGGATGCAGAAAGTTGGCTCACCCACACTCAGCGTGCGCCAAGCGTCGGCGCGCGGCGGTCTCATGTACGCGCGGCTCTTTGAACGCAACGTCGAGATCGCCGGTACCGCGCGCACCTTCTTCGGGGGCGACCTGCGCGCATGAACGCCGACACCCTCGGACCCGGAGACCATACCCGGGTGCGCCGAATGCCCGAATTGGCCAACTACGACGTTGAGGTCATCAACGCCATCCTCGATGAGGCGCGGTTCTGTCACGTCGCGGCCATCGTTGACGGACAGGCGGTCACCGTGCCCACCCTGCACGCGCGCGAGGGATCCGCGCTCTACCTGCACGGCAGTCAGTCCAACGCGTTCATGAAAGCGGTGTTCTCGAGTGCCACGGCCTTCGTGAGCGTGACAATCTATGACGGACTTCGCTTGGCGCGAAGTGGGTTCGAGTCCTCCATTGCCTACCGTTCGGTAGTCGTGGTGGGACCGGCCAGCCGGGTGACAGACACGGCGGAA
>JBEKQN010000225.1:0-2958 GCA_049519675.1 Acidimicrobiales bacterium
GGTCAAGGCGCCCGTTCTGCATGTGCTCGTATTTGGCGGCCCACTCCTGGAGAGGTCGAAGGCAGGATGGGTTGAGTCGATAGAGACGATGACGTCCTACGGCACGACACCGGACGAGACCGACTTGGCTGAGCACCCGGAGATGCTTGGAAACCTGAGGTTGGGAGATTGCGATCTGGTCAACGATGGCGCCCACCGGCATTTCCCCTCCCACCAGGACGTCAAGGATCTCGCGTCGGTGCGCGTCGGCTATCGCGTTGAAAACGTCGAATGTGGCTGCTGAGCGGACCATATCCTCATCATATATCTAAACTGGAATATGTCAAGACGACTTTGCTCAGGATTGAGGGCGATTGGTGCGAGTCAAAGTAGGCGATGTCGCCCCTGGTCGTCAGGGAATGTACTGAGAGGTAGGGGAACGTACGAGCAGGCGATCTATTGACGTCTGCACGAAACCGGCGCCGAGGTAAAGGGCACGGCCCGCGTCACCCGAGAAGCCGACTTTCAAACGGTGTGCGCCACTGAGCACCAAACGATCGAGGCCGTTCGCCAGCAGCACACGGGCGAGGCCTTGTCGTTGGTATCGATCTTCGACGCGCATCGGCTCGAGCATCCCGACCGATGTGATCTCGTCGAACCAAAACAGGGCGTAGCCGGCGACGTCGCCGTTCTCATCGCGGATCGCCAAATCGAGCTTCGGGTCGTACAGTGAACACTGTTGGAGTCGCGACTCGATGAACTCGCCATTGCGGGCGATCATGGGATGTGGACTATCTGAGCCATTTTCGCGATCGACGACAGTGAACCCATCAACGTGCGTGACGGGCGGACGCTGGTCAGCGTCCATCCACGTAGTGCCTGACAACTCGTCGGTCATTGCGAAGCCACTTTGAACGGCGAGTTCGATCAAGCCCCGGTCGTCCTCGTGCACCAGCATTTCCAGTGGTCCGCCATGATGACGCGCAACGGCCTCCATCGCCGCCGCCCAGACATGGTTGACCTCCGAGAACGAGGGCACGGCGAAGACGTCGACTTGCCAACGCTCGCCCGATGCCGTGAGTCCGGCAGCTGCCACGGGACCCTTGTCGTCGAACCAGACGGGCAGCGACAATGCGTCCGTCTCGCGGGCGCGGCGCCACCACCATTGGACGTCCGCAGCCTCCCACATGCCGCCGAGCGAGTCGGCGATGCGAGCCCGTTGAAGCACCGCGGTAGTCGCATTCAGTCTGGCTGCACCGCCCAGTAGTTCGTAACGCATCATCATGGCCACGGAGCGTAGTTGCCCCCACCCTTCCGCGATGGGGGTGAGGCGTCTTGCGATCATTGTGGGCGGTGGGTACAGGCGCGTCACACAATGTGAAGGCCGAACCGGTACTCGCGGAACAGTGACGATCCGCTCGGCAGGGCTCGGTTCCAGTGATCGCTATCAATGAAACGTCCTTGCTCCGTTGCGACCAAGTACTGGACCGGTGAGTCCATTACGGTCAGGTATGAATGGACTGCTTAGTCCACACAGTTAGCCTCGGTGCGTGACGTCTTCCGCGAAACTGACGCCAAAGGGGTTAGCCACTCGGGAGCGCATCGTCATGAAGGCCGCGGACTTGGTGTTGGCGCGTGGGGTGGGCGCCACGAGTTTGGACGACGTGCGTGCGGGCACCGCCACAAGCAAGAGTCAGTTGTTTCACTACTTCCCCGGAGGAAAGAGTGAACTCATCTCAGCGATCGTGACGTTCCAGGGGGAGCGGGTACTCAATGCGCAACGACCTTATTTGGACGCGCTCAATACGTGGGACGCGTGGGAGGCTTGGCGTCACGCGGTTCTGACCTACTACGGCTCCCAGGTCCATTGGGGCTGTCCGATAAGCGCCCTGGCGAGAGAACTCATCGGCCTCGACGAGGAGAGGGCCAAGGAGGCCAAGATGTATATGGATCGGTGGCGTGGCTATCTCTATGACGGGTTGCTCCGAATGCGCGAGACCGGCGCACTGAAGCCCTATGCGAGTCCCGAATCTCTCTCGCTCTCCACGTTTGCCTCGCTCCACGGTGGGCTGCTGCTCACCCAAATCACGGAGTCGATTCGACCACTCGAGTCCGCGTTGGATGGTGCGCTCGAATTGTTGCATTCTGCTGCCGCGACCCAATAGGACCGAGGCGCGTCGGACCAGTTGGTCGACTTCATCGGTGGCTGACGTTGGCCTCGTGTGACCGAATTGGAATGCCGAGCACGGATGCTCGGCTCAGGTTCGAGAGCTTCGTTAGCCTTGTGTAGTGAGCGCTCGACGAGTTCCTGGGGGAGTAGTCCACAAACTCCCACCAGATTTGAGAAGTGCACTGTTGGCGAACACTCGCGCACTTGACGCGTGGAACGACATCACGCCGCTGACTCGCAACGAGTTCATCTGCTGGGTCGACGACGCCAAGCAGGACGTGACGCGCCAACGCAGGATTCGTCGGACCCAAGAAGAACTCGAAGAAGGTCAGCGCCGACCTTGCTGTTGGCCGGGCTGTAAGCATCGCGAACGAACTGGCAAGTAGGCGTGGTCACTGAACCGCTTGCTTCTCTGCGGGGAGAGTGCTCAGCGACGTCCGAGGCCCGTTTTTCCGTCAAGTAATTCACGCGCAATCTCAAGATGTCCAGAGTGTGTAGCGGTCTCTTCGATCATGTGCAAGACCACCCAGCGAACGCTCGGGACCTCTTCGTTGGGGTTGTGTCGCCCGAGAGGCTTGGTCGACATCGACACATTTGCCAAGATCTCATCAGAGATCTGACACTGTCTTCGATAGCTCTCGACGATTGCAACGGAGGGGCGGTCGCTCGTGAACGCCGCGGTGGGGTCGTACGGCGCTTCATCTTCGTCCCCGGGTGAAACCTCCAATGGGAGTCCGGCAACGACCATTCGAAACCAATGATATTCAGCACCACCCAGATGCTCGACGAAGCCGGCCGGCGTCCAGCCC
>JBEKQN010000226.1:0-2950 GCA_049519675.1 Acidimicrobiales bacterium
CTTTAAGAGGCTCGCCATGGTGCGAAGCGGCGATGCGAGCAGACCAGCGAACTGGGCGAGCATCACGTCGCGGCTCGGAAGATCGGCCAATGCCACCAGGTCCTTAAAGGTGAGCGCCTTGCCGTCGACGATCCCGCCCTTTACGATCAGTGTGGGTGTCTCGCGGGCGAAGTCGCGCAGGGCCTTGGCCACTGCCGACACGTCGCCGTCGATGAAGCTGATGGCGGTCGGACCGTTCAGGAACTCGCCAAGGGACTCGACGTCGCTGCCGGCAATCGCGCGCAGCACGAGGGTGTTCTTGTAGACCTTGAAATCGGCGTCCAGCGTGCGTAGTTGGCGGCGCAGCGTGGAAATCTGGGCGACGGTCATGCCGCGGTACTCGGTCACGACGGCCGTCGAGGTCGACTTGACGCGCGACTTCAACTCTTTTACGGTCGCGGCCTTGTCGGGGCGAACTTTGCTCATGCTGACTCCTTCACCGGATGCCGCCCGGTACGGACCTCAACATCCCAGCGAACGAATCAGACCCCGCGGGTCGGACTCGAACTCCTCGTCAGGCGGGCCTCGCGGCCGCTTATGTGGTCACCCACACCGGATGTCTTCGGCGTTCTTCTAAAACTGTGGCACCAATTTCGTGCGCGCTACATCGTAGCGACGGGCCCCTCGCCGCGTCAAAAGCCGACTCAGGCGCTGGCGAGCGCCTCGTCGACGAGCTTCGTGCGCGCGGGGTCAATCTTGACGCCCGGTCCCATGGTGGACGACACCGTGATGCTCATCATGTAGCGGCCCTTGGCGCTGGCGGGCTTGACGCGGACGATCTCGTCGACCACCGCCTGCACGTTGCGCGACAGGTCATCGCGAGAGAAGCTGACCTTGCCCACGCGAAGTTGCACGTTGCCGATCTTGTCGCTGCGGTATTCGACCCGGCCACCCTTGAACTCGCTGACGGCCTTGGCCACGTCCATCGTGACGGTACCGGTCTTGGGGTTGGGCATCAAACCGCGTGGCCCCAGGACTCGTCCGAGTCCGCCGACCTGGCCCATGAGGTCCGGCGTCGCGATCGCGACATCGAAGTCGAGGAATCCACCGGCGACCTTGGCCACGAGGTCCTCGGCGCCCACTTCGTCGGCGCCGGCGTCGCGGGCGGCTTGAGCCGCTTCACCAGCGGCAAAGACGGCCACCCGGTTGGTCTTGCCCGTGCCTGCGGGCAGTGACAACGTGCCGCGCACGATCTGCTCGGCCTTGCGCGGGTCGATGCCCAGACGGATGGCCAGTTCCACGGTCTCGTCGAACTTCGCCGTGGCGAGCGCCTTCACCTTGTCTAAGGCCTCGTTGATCGTGAGCAACTCCTCGCGGTCAACCTGCGCCAACGCGTTTATGTACTTTTTGCCGTGCTTCACGGTTCTCTCCTAGCCCTTCACCGAGATGCCCATGGAACGGGCGGTGCCCGCAATCTGGAGCTTGGCCATCTCGACGTCGTCGGTGTTGAGGTCTTTCAGTTTCGTCTTGGCAATCTCTTCAACCTGGTCCATGGTGACCGTGGCGACGGTCTCGCGACCGGCCAGGTGCGCGCCCTTGGTGACACCGGCCGCCTGGCGCAGCAGCACCGGCGTGGGCGGGGTCTTGAGGACAAACGTGAACGAGCGGTCTTCGTAGATGGAGATGTCCACCGGAATGACCGTGCCGCGCATGGACTCAGTCGCGGCGTTGTACTGCTTGCAGAACTCCATCGTCTGAATGCCGTGCGGTCCAAGCGCGGTACCCACCGGCGGCGCGGGCGTTGCCCCACCCGCTTCGAGCTGGATCTTTACTACTGCCACAACCTTCTTTGCCATGATGTTCTCCTAACGGCGTTCTTCTAGAGCTTCGTAATCTGCGTGAAGTCGAGCTCCACTGGGGTTTCACGTCCGAAGATGTCCACGAGCACCTTGACCTTGAGCTGGTCTTCGTTGATCTCGGCGACGTGGCCCGAGAACGTGGCGAAGGGGCCGGTCTTGATTTGCACGGTGTCGTTGACCTCGAACTCGTGGGTCGGCAGGCGCCGCTTGGCGGCCGGCTGCTCCACGCCTTCAACAATGGGACGAATAATATTGTCCACTTCACGACGCGTGAGCGCCGTCGGGCGCGTCTTTTCGGCGCCGACGAACCCCGTCACGCCCGGCGTCGAGCCAATGACGTAGAAGATCTCGGGATCGGGCTCGCAGCGAATGAGCAAGTAACTGGGGAACATGCGCTTAGAGACCGTGACCTTCTTGCCGGACTTGAACTCGGTCACGTCCTCTTCGGGCAGGTAGATCTCGTAGATGCTCTCGTTGAGCTCACGGCTCTTGATGATGTTGTTGAGCGCGCCGATGACCTTCTGCTCGTGCCCGGCGAACGTGTGCACGATGTACCAACGACCGGGACGGTCGAAGGCACTCTCAATGACCGGCTCTTCATCGAGACCGTCCTCGAGGATGGTCACGTCGAGGACCTCGTCACTGGCGTCAATATCGTGGTCGGTGTCGGAGGTTTCAATATCGCTCATAAATGCCTTACTTGGTGAACAGGAATGTGACGAACTTCGAGAATCCGAAGCCCAGGCCGAAGATGAGCGCCGTCATGAAGATGAGCACGAAGAGCACGATGGTGGTGTAGTTGATGAGCTCGGGTCGTGACGGCCAGGCGACCTGGCGCATCTCTTCGCGCACCTCGCGGAAGAACTGGCCAATACTGGCGCGCTGACCACGACGACGCTGCACGTCCTGGGGCGTGGAGCGACGCGCGGCGGTGCCGTCGGCGCCCACCTGGCCTTGTCGCTGCATCATGCGCTTCTGTTCGCGGTTCATCTCACGTCTCTCGTTACTAATTGCGTTACCACTGGTTAAAAAATCTACGGGCAGGGCAGGAGGGACTCGAACCCCCAACCCCCGGTTTTGGAGACCGGTGCTCTACCAATTGAGCCACTGCC
>JBEKQN010000227.1:0-2945 GCA_049519675.1 Acidimicrobiales bacterium
TCTCGATTGACAGATCACAAATCGCCGCGATCTCAAAACGATCTCTCAGCTCGCGCAAGAAGTGCAGGTGCATGACCTGGCCGATGACCCCCACACCGATGACACCCACCCGTAGTCGTCGACTCATGTCATGGCCCCGTCTCGGATCGGGCGACACCGGGAGTTGATGATGTCGCGACTGGTGTTGTGTCGCCTCATCCCTTCACACCCCCGCCGAGGACGAATCCTTCTCGGAAGAGGCGCGCGGAGACGGCGTAGAGGATGAAGACGGGCACACAAAAGATGAGAGAGTACGCCGCAATGTTGCCGAACTGGGCTTTGGGCAATGTGAGGAAGGTGTAGATCGCGATTGGTGCGGGCTGTTGGTTCGTGGGACTGATCAAGATCAGGGGCACCACGAAAGAACCCCACGCATTGACGAAGCCGAAGATGGCCGCTGCGGTGATGCCGGGCAGCGCCAGTGGAATGACCACTCGCCGCAACACTTGGAAAGTCGATGCCCGCTCCATGCGGGCCGCCTCTTCAAGGTCGGTGGGGACCGCGTCGATGAAGTTCTTCATCAGGTAGACCTCGAAGGGCAACGAGGTCACGGAGAGGAAGACGGCCGTCGGAAGGATGGAGAGAAAGCCGAACTTCGAGAAGATCTCGTACACGGGGATCACCATGATCGCGAGCGGCACGCCGGACGAGAAGATGATGAAGAGGATGAGCGGGCCCTTGAACGGGATCCTTCGACGCGACAACGCGTAGGCGGCGAAGACACCAGCGACGGACGCAATCGTTGTGGAGATGAACGCAAGGACCACGCTGTTCCACAGCGAGTGGAGCAAACTGCCCGTGAGCACGTGACGAAAATTGATCAACGAGAAGTGTGGCCATTCGATACCCCACGACGCGTGCGAGTCGATGGAGGCGAGAAAGAGCCAGAGCATGGGGGCGAGGAACAAGATTCCGATCCCGCCAAGAATCGTGTGCAGCGTCAGTCGACGAACAAACGAGCGCTGGGTCTGACGATTCTCCGGTGGACGGATTGGTTCGTCGTCGATGGCCGTCGCAACGCTCCCGGTCGCCGCACTTTCATGTAGGGTCATATCCGCCTCGCAGTGATTCGAACGTAGAAGACGCCAAACACCGTAGCGATGAGGACCATGACGTTGCCGATGAGTGCGCCGTACGCAAGGTTGTTAAAGGTGAAGGCCTGTTGGTAGGAGTACAGCGGCAGGATGTTCGTCGAGTTGCCGGGACCACCTTGGGTCATGATGTAGATCAACGAGAAGTTCGCCAACGCCAGCAGGCCGGTGAGCAGCACGATGGCCGTCATGGTCGGTCGCAGCAGCGGCAGGACAATCATCCGGAATCGCTGCCACGTCGACGCATTCTCGACAATGGCCGCCTCGATCGCCTCGCTCGGAATGTTGCGAAGCGCCGCTCCCATCACGAGCATGGAAAATCCCGTCATCGACCAAATGCTCGCCAGCGTCACCACCAGAAGTGGTTGGGCGTCGAGGAGGTTGGCGTTGGGGTGTCCAAAGAGTGTGCCGAAGGTGCCGTTGCCTGTCGTCGACGCGTACCACGTCATACCGGCGGTGACGGCGGGCATCATCCACGAGATGACAACGATGCCACCCACCACGACACGCATCCACGCGGTGGCGCGCATGAGAAGCGATGCCAAGGTGTATCCCAGAACCACGACGCCGACTATCGATCCGACGATGAAGATGCCGGTGACCCACAGCGAGCTCCAGAATGTCGAATCGCCCTTGAGACGAATCAGGTTCGCGGTGCCGGTAAAGCTCGAGTGCACCGCAGTGGGCCCGATCAAGGTCAGATTCGTCAACCCCAGATAGATCGCGATCCCCATAGGCACGAGGAAGAGGAGAATCAGCAGCGCGAACGTTGGCGTGAGGAGTCCGAGACTGCTCCATTGGTAACGCGTCTTATCGTGTCGCGTCTTCCATAGTTCTTGAAGGGGTGGTCCGGTGACGGTATCAACCACTGCAGTTGACACCATCACCGGACCTTTCTCATTCGTTCGTTACCTAATTCTCTTTGCTACGGAAGCGAAACGACTGCGCTCGCACCCAACTGATTCGTGACGTAACCCTTCATTGTCGCCAGCGCCTGCGCACCCGTGGTTGCGGGCTTTAGCGCGATGTCACCACTCGCCTGTTCGATACCCTGCACCCACACGTTGTAGTTCGCGTTGGACGGGAGTTCGGAGGACGACGGGAGCAACTTGCCGAACTCTTCGTTGAAGGGGGCGGCGAAGTTGGTGTACAGCGGCACGGTCCAGTCAGACTGCACCGGCGGAACCCATCCAGCCCAGTTGCCGGCCTCGATCAGGTTGGTCTGCTCCTGGGCTACGTTCATGAACTCACCCGCCGCTGTCAGCTGTGCTGACGACGCGGTCGAGGACATGCCATAGTCCCAACCACTCAACGTGGAGGCGTAACCTCCACCATTGATCTTGGGAAGTCCCGCGACACCCATGGCGGTTGAGGCCTTGGCCCAGTACGGGAAACTGACCTGCTTGGTCCAGTTACCACCGAGGAAGTTCGCGCCTACCGCAATGCCCAGCGTTCCCTTGAAGAAATCGGTCGAGGGGATGTTGGGAGCATTATTCGGGCTGAACAGCTGTGACGTCGGGGCACCAAGTCCATCGGCGAAGACCGTGTGGAAGAAGTCCAGTGTCTGAGTCAAGCCCTTGCTCGAGACCACCATCTTGCCGCTCGCTGTCTCAATGGTTGGCGTGCTCGAGCCTGCCAACAGGTTCAAGATGCCGTAGCCGGCGCCATTGGGACCGGCGCTCGTGCCCGCGTCCACCCAGAGCGGAATGATCTTCGGTTCAGCCGCCTTGATCTTCTTAGCCGCACTGATGATGTCGGCCCAGGTCTTGGGCTGCCAGGGCAGGGCGATGCCCGCCTTTTGGAGAATCGCCTTGT
>JBEKQN010000228.1:0-2937 GCA_049519675.1 Acidimicrobiales bacterium
AGGTTGCCGTGGACCAGTTGGCTTAAGTACGTGAAGTACTGGGTGAGGAGCGGCTTGTCCAGACCTCCGCCGAAGGAGAGACGAATTGCTCGAATCTCTTGGGGTGTGACCTGACCTTGAATCTTGCCGATCAACGTTTGAATGGGGTCGCCCGGCATCAGGTGGGGAAGGATGAAGTTGACCGAGATGGCGACCCACGCCGTCACGGCGTACAAGACGAGTCGGCGTCCGATGAGTCGCATAATCAGTCGACCTCCAGGTGACGCGCGACGACTTCGAAGAGGTCCGGGAGGGGATCGGTGCTGGAGACGCAGCCGCAGCTTCCACGCACGATGAGTTCGGTCGGCAGCACCACGGTGCGCTGAATCTTCTCGTTGCCATCGATGGTCCCCAGGAGTGCGTCGACCGCGACCTCGCCGAGCAGGCTCCCCGACTGGCGAATGGTGGTGAGCGGCGGGTGGAAGTAACGCGTCAGGGTGATGTCATCAAAACCAGTGACCATTATGTCTTCGGGCACGCTGAGGCCGGCGGCCTTGAGCGCAAAGATGACACCGACCGCCGTCTGGTCATTCGCACACGCGAAGACTTCGGGTAGACGATCGTCCAACAACATTCGCGCGCGCATGGCGGCCTCGCCGCCCCCCGAGGTCCAGTCGGCCTTCAAACTGTCAACGTCGCGCAGCGTTGCTCCCATCTCCTCGGCGGCGGTCTTGAAACTGTGCGCGCGTGCGACGCTGTCGGGGCTGTCGTCCAGGCCTGAGACGAAACCGACGCTCTTGACCTGGTGCACGCTGACCAGGTGGTCGGCGAGGCTGCGCATCGCCTGCTCGTTGTCGACGCGAATGGTGAGTGCCGAATTTGAATCACCCTTACCGGCCAAGAGGACGAGGGGTATACGTCGACCCAGTTCGACTTCGTCCTCAGCGCTGAGCACGCGGTCGAGGACGATCATGCCGTCGACCGTTCCGGTCAATGCGAGGAGCGGGGACATTCCCGACACGTCGTCCGCCCGGACGCCACACAACAAGAGTGAGTAGCCCTTCTTCGCCGCGCGGGACTCGGCACCTCGAATGACGATGTCGGTATAGAGGAGGCTCGCCTCTTCGACCGCGAGCACGTTGCCCTCGATCGGGGCGTGCATGAAGATCAGTCCGAGGATCCAGTGCTTGCCGCTGGCGAGTCCGCGTGCGACGGCGTTGGGAACGAACTCGAGCTCCTCCATGGCGCGCATGACCTTGTCGCGCGTCGCGGGGCGAACGGAGGAAAGTGAGTTGATGGCACGACTTACGGTCGCGGTCGACACTCCGGCGCGCTGGGCGACGTCGTAGATAGTCGGCTGCGAGTCAACCATCTTTCCTCCAACTCCCCCGGAAAATCCAACTCGGTGGCAATGCAAGCGCTTACTTTGCAACCGGTTACAAAATACACACGAGGTGGGGCCGTGTCAAGTCAGGGCGTCAGTCTTTGGTCCCATTTCTTGACCCTGCGGTTCGCTTTGAGCATCTGAATTCAATAGTCGAGCGGTGCATCATCGCCGATTTGACCACGTCGTGACGGCGGCACTCGAGAATCGAGGTCCTCGCGACTAGAGCAGAGTCTCGGAGGCTGTCAGTCGTCGAGCAACGAACGCAGGTTCTCGAGGAAGGGCTCCAACTGCCACGATCCGTCGTAGCGTTCGCCGTTAATGAAGAACGTGGGCGTGCCGTTCGCACCGCTGCGCAGCGCACTTTCGAGATCGCGCTGGACCCTTGCTCGTGGCGCACCGCCCTGCAGGGCAGCGCTGAACGCAGATTCGTCCGCGCCAGCCTGGGTGGCGTAACGCGCGAGCGCCGCGTCGTCCAATTCCTTTTGATTCTCATACAACAGGTCGTGCATCTCCCAGAAGTGACCCTGCTCCGCGACCGCCTCCGCTGCTTCGGCGGCGGCCTCGGCGTGGGGATGGACGTTCGCGAGGGGCATATTGCGAAAGACCAGTCGCAGTGAGTCACCCAGTTCGCGTTGCAACTCTTTGACGACCGCGTACGCCATTCCGCAGTACGGACATTGATAGTCGCCGTACTCGAGGAGGGTGATCGGCGCGGCAGCGTTTCCACTCACGTGGTCGTCGGCACCAACGGGTGGACTGAGTTCACTGTCTTCAGTACTCATGAGAGTGCCTCCACTGCGCGCAACGCGCCATCAACACCGGGGCTGATCCCCACCGGCGAAACATAACTCCACGCGATGCTGTGCTGTGCGTCGAGGACGAAGATGGCCCGCTCGGTCGTGTCATCGGCCTCACGGAAGACGCCGTACGACTTCGCCACGGCGCCTTTGGGATGGAAGTCGGCCAGTAACGGAAAACTGAGTTTGCGATCTGCTTTATAGGCGAGGTGACACCACGAGCTGTCGACCGATATGCCGATGAGCTGAGCGCCGTGCTCTGCGAAGAGCCCGGTGGCCGCTTCGAACATGGAAAGTTCATCGCCGCACACGGGGCTCCAGTCAGCGGGATAGAAGATCAACACCACCGGTCCACGAATTTCGGAGAGTCGCACGATCTGATCGGGCGTCGCGGGTAGGGCGAATTCGGGCGCTTCGTCGCCCCTCTGCAGCGCACTCGCTGGCGGCGTGGTTGCACTCGGTTGTGTACTCATCGCGTCATCCTCTCCACCAACTTCGACGCGTGTTCGCGTGACGTCGACTTGTCCTCGTAGGGAAATTACACGTCGGCGCGCAATGTTGTACGCGAACAGTCGTGACGCTCAGTCGTTCTCTACCGTGTAATCCCAATCAGCCACGACATGGCGATGATCGGGTGCCCACTGCATCATCCCCTCACCCACCAATTCGTAGGCTCGCAGGCGGAACGTGAGCGACTGACCCGGGCGCAGCACCTTGGGCAGTGGCCGTTCACCGGGCACGAGGCCCATCAAGAACACGGCTCCCAGGTGATCG
>JBEKQN010000229.1:0-2891 GCA_049519675.1 Acidimicrobiales bacterium
CGAATGTTTCCATCCGGATCGCGATCCCTTCTGGTGGAATCTCATCGCCAATCGACCGCCATTGATCGATGGCAAGATCACGTTGAGTAATGCACCGGGTCTTGGTTGGGAGTTGAACACTGACTACATCGAAAAGTACCGGGTCCGTGACTCCTAACATGTGAGCTTCGTCGAACAGCCCGAAGTCAGGCGCTGAGCTCTCGGCGAAGAAAGTCCACCTGCTCGTTGAGGGCGGCTTCGCTGAGTCGTGATCCCGGCGCGACGACGTCGAATCCGTGATAGGTGTGCAGAAAATTGTGGACTTCGACGGACACGCCTGCGTCGAGCAGACGTTGCGCATAGTGCAGTCCTTCGTCGCGAAGTGGATCACCTTCTGCGGTCATGAGGTAGGTGGTCGGGAGTCGTGAAAGATCGGTTGCCCGAGCTACCGACGCGTACGGCGGGACGTCACCTTCGAGGCCCTTCAAGTACATCGGCCAGATCTTCCTCGTCCGTTCGCCATCCCACGGTTCAGTCGTGAAGAACTGATCGATGGACTTGGCTGTCGTCGCGTTGTCGATGACCGGGTACACGAGGAGCTGGACTCTCAGCCAAGGCCCGTGCACGTCACGGGCCTTGAGTACGACCCCCGCGGCAATCGCGCCGCCCGCGCTGACGCCGCCAACGCCTATGCGTGTCGGGTCGACGTTGAGCGCCGCGGCGTTGCGCCGGAGCCAATTGAGGGACGTGAATACGTCGTCAAGGGCAGCGGGGTAGGGGTGTTCGGGCGCGAGACGGTAGTCCACCGACACCACGACACAGTTCGCCCCAGAGGCCAATCGCACGCAGCGTGCGTGCTCTGATTCCAAGTCGCCCAACACGAAGGCGCCGCCGTGTACGAACAGCAGAGCGCCGCATTCGCTCATTGCGTCGCTGCGGCGATAGATGCGAACCGTCACCTCGGGTCGGCCATCCTCGTCGCTGACGATTTGGTCAAACCATTCGAGTCCGTCGGGTAGTGGGTCACGATTGGCGATCTCTGTCTCGGCGAGCACCTGAAGTGCCTGGCGCGTCGCCGTGAGGTCGTCCATGTCGTTGGGAAACGGCGGATCGAGGAACGCAGCAATCTCAGGATCGATGTGCAAGGTCGAATCTCCTCTAGGGCAGCAGCAGGAATCTATTCACAGACGAGACCGGCAGGAAGACCATCACACTTCTCGCTCAGTTCATGGCGGGCCAGTGGCGTCACGTGGGCGTCAATGTAGGGCCACATTGGCAAGGAGGTGATGGCTTCGTGGAGGTCGGTGGCATTGGGAGCGCTCCAGATGGCGAAGTTCGCGAAACGTCCCGGAACTCTCCAGATGGCACGAATTGTCCCCGACTGGGCGAGTTCCGCACCGCGAGCGCGTTCCGCGGCAACGAGTCTCGATCTCGTTGACTCATCCATGTCGAGCGGAAGTCGTACGGTGATCTCCAGAAGAAATTCCATGTCAGCGTCCTTTGCTTCGATGAGTCGGAGCCGGTCCGACGCTCCCCGCCGCGAGATAGGTCGTGGGCACTTTGGCAACGCGTGCCTCGTCACCGTTCATGAGTTCGAGCAAGAGTTGCGCGGCGAGCGCTCCCATTTCGAAGTTGTCACGCTCAATGGTCGCCAAGGGCGGTACCAGGAACTCGGCCAAGGGCACTTCGTCGCAGGTCACGAGCGAGACGTCGTTGGGCACCCGCCAGTTGGATCGACGAAGTTGTCGAAGCACACCCACCAGGATCTGATTGCTGCCCACGACGATGGCGGTCGGTGGGTCTGGCTGACTCAGCAGTTGTTCCATGGTCCGCTCACCATGTTCCGCACTGAATTCGCCCGAGCGGATGACGCAGTTGATGCCCAACTGTCGCGACACGCGCCGCAAGGTGGTGGCTCGGTCGCGGGATGGTCGCAGGTCTGCCGGCCCGTTGACCAGTGCGATACGCGTATGACCGAGCGCGGCGAGGTGGCGAACGGCGTCCGCGATGCCGATGTTGTGTTCCGCCAGCACCGAAGAGATTGATTGGCGAAGGTTCAACTCACGGTCCACCAAGACGACGGGTAGCCCGGACCTCTCGATTGCGTCGTTGGTGGCTTGCCAATTCTCACTCGAGACCGATAGCAAGAGCCCGTCGACGCGGCGACGGGCTAGGAGGCGGATGTGCTCGGCGTCGAGCACCGGGTTGCTCATCGAATTCGTGACGAGCATCGAGTAGCCGGCCTCCTGGAAACTGGTCTCGGCGCCGAGAGTGATTTCGGCGAGCAACGGATTGGCGATGTTCGCCACGACGAATCCCACGGTCATCGTCGCGCCTCGCCGAAGACTCTGGGCGAGGAGGTTCGGTTCATAGCCCAGCGCCGAGACCGCGTCGTTCACTCGGTTTCTGAGTACGTCGCTGACGTTGGCGTGACCGGAAAGGACCCGCGACACTGAAGAGGGTGCGACGCCAGCTCGTTTCGCAACCTCCTGCATGCTGCTTCGACCTCCCTTTGACAGTGACGTGGGTCTAGCCACGTCGCCTCGTAAAGGGTCTGGTCGAGCACCGACGACGCTGATCAATGAATGCCGCGACACTTGATCTGTCAGGTTCGTTCACGCTCCTCCTCACCAGGCGCTGCAAGGGACCATCAACGTGAAACCCTAATCCAAAGGAATATCGATTCCAGATGTCATTGATTCGGTGTGATGTCGGAGGTCCCGCGATGGTGTCGAGGGTCAGTCTCGCGGGTTCTTGACCACATTCGGTCCCCGCTTCGGCGGTCGATCATTCGATTTTCTCGTTGATTCGTCGCCCTGCCTTGTTTCTTTTGACTTCAATTGGTATCGTTTCCAAAGTCGTCCTCAAGATGTCGTGCAGGGTGATGAAAGGGGCGATGATCCAGCCGTGGT
>JBEKQN010000230.1:0-2884 GCA_049519675.1 Acidimicrobiales bacterium
CATTCGGGGCTCGGACACAACCGAGAGTGGTTTTCGTTCATGTGGGTACAGTACGGTCCGAGGGGCCAAGTGCCAAGGTCGTAGGGTGACAATCAATGTCGATGAACGGACAATCTGAGTCAAAAATTGAGGATCCGGAATCCGACGTGGTGGTATGCACCTTTCCGATGCCCGCCGGCACCATCTTTGACTGGCACACCCACGATGACCATCAACTGGCGTGGGCCGCCCAGGGTGTGCTGACGGTGCGAAGCGGGTCCTCAGCCTGGGTGCTGCCGCCCACGCGTGCACTGTGGATTCCCGCTGGCGTTCGCCACGAGACGCTTTCGGCCAGTTCGACGACGATGCGCGCTGCCTACGTGCGACCCGAGCGATGTCCCATCTCGTGGTCGCACTGCACGCCGGTCGCCGTGGCACCGCTCTTGGCCGAGCTGCTCGAGTATTTGGTGGACGAACAACTTGGACCAGAGCAGCGCACACACGCCGAGCGGGTCCTCGTTGATCTCTTAGCGCCCGTCGCCGTAGTTTCCTTCGACGTGCGCATGCCGAGCGAAGAGCGTTCCCGGCGCGTCGCCGAACTGCTCGTCGAGGATCCCTCGGATAATCGGACATTGGTCCAGTGGGGACACGAAGTGGGCGCGAGTGGCCGTACGCTCGCTCGTGCGTTCCTCAATGAAACATCCCTGCCCTTCGGAAGGTGGCGCGCACTGCTGCGACTTCGCGCGGCGATGGAGGAGCTTGCCCAAGGTGTGCCGGTTGCCAACGTGGCCCGTTCCGTTGGCTACGAATCAGTCAGTGCGTTTGTGGCGTCATTTCGGCGTGAAACCGGGATTACGCCCGCCGCGTACTTCAAACGTGAATCCGATAAAGCGTGACGCCAGTAATGAGCTCTACGGCTCGACTCGGGTGATGCTGTGCATTCTGTCAATTGATCGGTCGAAGGACGCGATGCGCGCGACGCCCGTCGACTCGGCGCACGCAACGAGATACGACTCGGCGTAGTCCAGGTGCTCGAACTCGTAGATTTCAATGGCGCGGTGCAGGAGGGGTACGTCGACGATTTGCACCGACTCCATGACAATGAGCGCCCTCATGGCCTCGCAAATTTTCGACCGTTCAACTTCGTAAAACGTTTCGAGCACGAAGATCGTTTCGGCGACGATGAGATCCGCGACGAAGAGCTCTGGCTCACTTTGCAGGTACGCAGTCGCTCGATTCGCCATTTCGGGCGGGTCACCAACCAGATGTCGAACGAGGACGTTCGTGTCAACAAAGGCGCTCACGAATTTTTGGCAACCCTCTGTGCACGGGCATTCCTCAATACGTGGTCCCACGCCGCGTTCTTCTTTGATGTGGGAACTTGAAGTTTGCCGGCCAGCTCAAGAAAGTCGGGTGTGCGCGCAACGATTGCTCGGTTGCCCTCAATTCTGAAGATGATCGCATCTCCGTCGCTCACACCGAGGGCATCGCGCACCGCCTTCGGGACCGTGACCTGACCTTTTGACGTCAACCGGGCGGCTACATCCATTGTCACTCCTTACATACGCTTAGAAGTAAGGATAGCAAGAGTTGACAACCTCATGACCAGACAACGGTCGGCGAGGTAGTGAATTACTAGCGCAGAAGGACCGACGCGTCTTTAGGGCGCAGTACTGAAGTCGAGGATTTACTTCCCAAGGTTGGTGAGTGGTTGTACGTTCTTTGGCGCCGCGAGCACGACCGCATGACCCCATTGACTCCAGGTCACGACGTATGTCTCGGTCGTCGACGCCAGGTGGAACTCGAGGGGCAATACGGGCCGCGATTTCGACACGTACAGCGTGGCCTTGATGGCAGCGTTGGAGGACGTTTGGGGAATGGCGCCGCTGATCGGCACGGCCAGTTGACCGTGGAGCTCAACCGGCTTTCCCTCTTTCAAGACGCCGGGAATCGTCACCGACTGAAAGTCTGATTGCAGGGTCACCGCGGAACTCACGGCGGCGAACAGGGAACTGCTCGCGGTTAAGGACAGCCATTTGTTCGCAAACTTGGCGGGATCGGTCGTTGACAGTTGGAAGTAATTCTTCACTGCCTTGTCGTCGCCGTAGATGTAGGCAGTCGTACCCAGCACGATGACCTCGGCGTGAGCGCCGCTGCTCACGATGATTTGACGGCCCTCGGTGGTGCCGATCTCGTTGTTCATCGAAAATGTGCGCCCCGGTGCGGTGGCGCGCTCCACTTCGTGGACCCAGCCGCCCTTCACGGCATCGTGCACGGCAAGGGACATCAAGGCGAACGGCGTCTGGGTCGCTGCGCTGGCGCTCGGCGTCGCGAGCGGAAATAAGAGGCCCGCGACAACGCAAAGGCCGAGGCCACCGATTTTGCCCACGAAGGTAAAGTGACGCGACTTCATGGACATGGAGAATTCCTAGGGACGTGACCGGGGGTGGCCCACCAATGGTACCAAGGGGGATTTCGCGCCTGACGTCACCATCGAGTCAGGGCAGAAGTAGGGACATCCCCGATAGCCAGTCGATCCGCGGTCATCTTATGGTGAATCCCATGAACCCTTCTTCAACGCACGCATCGCTACTGCTCAGCCGGAACCTCAGACGGAAGTGGGCGGTGGCGGCGACCGGAGCTTCTCTTCTCGTAGGGGGTCTCTGTCTTATCGGCACTGGAAGTTCCGCGTCCGCGTCACTAGGACCGCGGTTAAGTGCAACGGCCGACTGCAACTCGGTGACCACCTGCTTCACCCCTCAGCAGATTGACGTGGCCTACGGGGTCACCCCGCTCTTGGCGAAGGGCATCGACGGCAAGGGCGAAACCGTGATCTTGCCCGAGCTCGCCGAAACCCAGGCGTCCTACCCCGAGGTCAGCGACCTTCGTCTGGATTTCAAGAAAT
>JBEKQN010000231.1:0-2878 GCA_049519675.1 Acidimicrobiales bacterium
TACCGTGAAACTTGTCAGGAGAGTTGGAGATTGACCAAGCACGAGTTCATGCGTGAAGCGAATCGCGATTGGTATTAAGGACCTGTCTGTTGAGATGAAACGCGTCGCCTTCGTTTGCGCAATGCCAATGGAGATGCGCCCGCTCAAACGCAAACTGTCTCTCAAGAAGACCGTCATCAAAGCGCTCGAGGTCTATGCCGGTTCGCTCGACGACAGACCAGTCGTGGCCATTGTCACAGGTATTGGCAGCGTGCTCGCCGGTAGGGGGGTCGAACGACTACTAGAGATCTTCGACATCGAGCACGTCATCGTGGTCGGCATTACCGGGGCCGTCGAGAACGAGACGCCAATCGGCACACTCGTTCTGCCGGCGGTGGTCGTCAACGGCGCAACCGGCGCCGAATACCGGCCAAAGCAACTCGGCGGGGGGAAAACGAGGGGCACATTGTGGACGTCCGACGAGCTCATCACCGACCTTGATGTCATCTCCCGCTTGCGGGCCAATGGCGTCGTCGCACTAGACATGGAGACCGCCGCCGTCGCTGAAGTCTGTCAACGCCGCAACATCCCTTGGTCGGTCTTTCGAGCTGTCAGCGACCGTGCGACTGAGGTCAGCCTCGACGACGACGTGTTCCAACTGATTAACCGGGACGGTACCTTCAACCTCAAGATGATCGGCAGGTTCTTCGCGAAGCATCCAGGACGTTTGCCAGCATTAGCCCGCGTGGCCCGGGATGCCAGGCTGGCAGCCGAGCGCGCGGCCGCAGCAGCCATCACTGCGTTCTTACAACCTTCGCGCAATTCCCCGTTCTCGCAGGACACGTGAGCGTGTCCTCTCCCAACGTGCAAAGCCGTTGGTTTCGAAGGCCCCGCAACGAAGTTCTGCAACATCACATTGGCGACTTGAATGAACGGCGCAAAGCTAGACGAAACGATCAGGTTTCGGCCCGGGTAATGGGTCGTCCGAAGTCCGGGATCGAATCAATTCTGGTTCAGATTTGACTCGAGGGATACCGAGATCTGTCGAGAATTCGTTGCGAATGCTGTGTCGAAGCTAGTACTCGCTCGGGTAGCCCTTCGCGAGAGCGATTTTCACCTTGGGCTCCCTTGTGCACTCATTTCGCCCATCGTTGCCTGGTCCATTAGGTCCGACATGACCGCCCGAAAGTGCTCTTCACCGTCTCTAGAATCCGCGACCACGACCTTCCCATCGCCGACGGCGGGCCGTGTACGGTACTCCCAGCGGCCCTGGCAAATGCCGGGTTGACTGGATTGATTTCAAGTTGGCGTCAAAGCCCGAAGGAAGTTCCACCTCCGTGCACTGACGGCGCCGTTCGGAGTGACTAAGTGTCGCTTGAAATACGATGCCTTCATGGGTGAGTCTGAAAAATCAGCGCTGGACCTCGTCAGTTTCGCTGACGAAGATCCTGGCAGCGAACTTGCCGCCCACTTATTGAGTCGTTATTACGATGAGTTGGATACTCGGTTTCCCGGCGGATTTGACGTCGAACGATCAGCGTCAGCGCCGATCGAAGATATGAGACCACCGTGCGGTGCATTCTTGGTTGCTCGCGTCGAGGGTCACCCTATCGGATGCGGCGCTGTTCGTAAGCTAGATGACACGACCGCAGAAATAAAGCGAATGTGGATTGATCCCGTGGTTCGTGGACAAGGAATAGGTAGACAACTGCTCAGTGCTCTTGAAACCGCCGCGCACGAACTCGGGTTCCTGCACGTGCGTCTCGATACCAACGCTCAGCTTCCCGAAGCCATCGCACTGTATCGATCGAGTGGATACACAGCAATTCTTGCTTACAGCGACAATCAGTACGCCGATTTTTGGTTCGAGAAGCGAGACTTAGGTTTCGATTCGACCTGATCAGGGAACCTTGGGAAATGGGTGGAACGAAAAGCATTCCAGGTCCAAAGAAGTCGTCGAATGCCCAAGTGTCGGAGGGCCGATGCAACACTTCTACCTTTACGCATTCGTGGCTCAACGTGCCCGCGTGAATCTAAGAATGCGGGCGGATGTGACAGGCCCGCCTCCTCTCAGTGAAGATTGAGAGGCGCTCCAGTTTCCCGCGGGCGAATAACGAATCAGAGACTTTTGTACATCACGTGAAGTCCGACAAAACCATATTGAGCGTGATAAAACGCACCAGGAACGGTAGTCAGAATCTCAAAACCCAACTCTTTCCACAGATGCACTGCTGGTTCGTTGGTTTCAACGACGGCGTTGAACTGCATGCCACGGTAGTCGTGGGAACGCGCCCACTCAATGGCAAAAGTACCCAAAGCCCTGCCCACACCGTGACCTTGCTTGGAGGGGTCAACCATAAAACTCGCCGTCGCGATGTGCGAACCTCGCCCGGGGCGGTTTGGCCCTATCTTGGCCGAACCCAAGATTACGTCTCCTTCGACCGCGACCACGGTGACGGCGGGCGCCGTCTCCATCCATAATGGACGTGCTTCCTCTAGGGAGAGATTCTCAGGGAACGCGTATGTCCTACCCTCTTCGACCGTTGTTCGGAATATCGGGTAGATTTTCGGCCAATCATCGTCGCTTGCGTTACGAATCTCCACGATCTGAGATGGTACTTGTGTTCGTGACCGCGGCCGCTCCGGTAGCTTGCTGGTGTCGGAGGTTCGATCCACTAGTTCTGCACCCTTGCACTGGCGACCGACGAACACTCGACACTCGAACTGAACACGCGGTAAATTAACGATTCAAACCTCACCTACGAGGTCTGGGCGGAGCAGGACAACCGGGGCAAACGCGTGCGCACACTGATCTCAATGAGCTATGTGTACTCGGTGAACGCCGCGTGCATCGAGGGCGACGCCGAGGAGTTTCGCTTCCTCAATAGTCTCCCGGACG
>JBEKQN010000232.1:0-2874 GCA_049519675.1 Acidimicrobiales bacterium
CAACACAATGACACTTTCGACGAATCCGATGACATTTCTCGTCTTCGTAACGTATCGCGAATCTCGTTGGAAATACTGGGCAAGCCACCAAAGGCAAGATTGCCCTCAATCTGGGAATCGAGGACTGCAAATCTCAAATTGCCGCATTGATTCTCTTGCCTGAAAATCAGGTGCGCGTGGTGACAAGTATGGCGACTTCTGCATGCGATATGGTGAGCACCACGCCACCCGGTGCGCCGGCTGCAAAGGATTATCGTGCGAGGGTTTCAGCGGGGAGGAATTAATTCTGTGAGCCAACGACTACCGGCAAAGTCACGATCACAACGGGCGACCATGAACGACGTCGCTGCGCTCGCGGGAGTGAGTCTAAAAACAGTCTCGCGAGTTGTCAACGGAGAAACTACGGTAAACCCGGAGCTCGCTAAACGAGTTCATGTCGCTGCCGAAGAGTTGCGCTTTCAACCAAATTTCGGAGCCAGCGCGTTGCGACGTAACGACCATAGGTCGTCAACGATTGCCGTACTCTTGCAAGACCTCTCCAACCCACTCGCTGCGACGATGTTGCGAGCTATCGAGGAAGTGGCTGGAGCGCGGAATGTCTCGGTGCTCAGTGGCAGTCTGGACGAGAGTCCCGAACGCGAACATGAACTCACGACCTCAATGTCACGCCACGGCGTAGATGGAGTGATAATCGCTCCGGCGAGTCACGAACATCACTATCTCGCGACGGAGCAGCAAGCTGGCGTGCCGTACGTGTTCATCGATAGACCACCGCAAAATCTTCTCGCAGACCAAGTTCTCAGCGACTCCCGATCGGGGGCTGCCGATGCGGTGCGGCACCTGATTAAGCATGGACATCAACGTATTGGCTTTCTCGGAGACTCGTCAAGTCTTTTTGTCGCACACGAGCGTCATTTGGGATACACGCACGCTCTGACAACGGCTGGTCTTTCGATTGACCCGACGATAGTGGCGAGAGACCTTCGAACTATCGACAGAGCCCAAGAGTCCGTAAGTGAAATGTTGGCGTCACAGAATCCACCCACTGCCTTCTTCGCCAGTCAAAACCTCCTCACGATTGGAGCGGTGCAGGCGCTTCGTCTCGCGGCATCTCACTTTCAAGTTGGCCTCATTGGCTTCGAAGACTTTCTCCTAGCTGACCTTCTTGATCCGGCGGTGTCAGTGGTGACCTACGACGTCAGTGCAATGGCGTCTCTGGCCGCGCAACTACTCTTTGATCGCATCGATGGCTCACGTCCCGCTCCGCGCCACTTCGTTATTCCGACAACATTGATCAGCCGAGGATCAGGCGAGATTCGTCC
Organism: Acidimicrobiales bacterium; assembly: GCA_049519675.1. Classification (GTDB taxonomy): domain Bacteria; phylum Actinomycetota; class Acidimicrobiia; order Acidimicrobiales; family RAAP-2; genus RAAP-2. The sequence goes on from JBEKQN010000232.1 coordinate 1,323, forward strand.
TTAGTCCATAGGAATCACGATTTTCTCACACATCTGGTCGAACGAGAAGCAAAATATGTCCCGCGAGTGCGTCCAACATCCTGTTGCTCTAAAGTGCGGCGGTCTTAATTTGCGCCACCCGCTGCTCGGCGTCGTCCCATTGTCCGAAGCGGCTGACGTCTGGCTCGAATCGCTTTGTTGGGAACGAACTCGCCACAAGTCTTCGCACTGACCATAGATCTCGTTCCACTTCGCCGAGTGCCTGGAGTTGGATCAATGCGTTGCCGATGGCCGCCGCTTCGACGGGACCCGCCACGACCGCGACGCCACACGCGTCGGCGGTCAGTTGACAAAGAGTGTCATTGATGGCCCCTCCGCCAACTATGTGAATGGAGTTAATGGTCTTCCCAGTGATTGCCTGAATCCCACGAATTGAATGCCGGTACGACAGTGCCAAACTGTCCAAAATGCAGCGAGTAAATTCCGGTGCCGTTATCGGCGCCGCGAGGCCCAACTGTTCGCACTGCGCGGCCAGGCGCCCACGCATGTCACCAGGAGCTAGGAGCTCCTTGCTTTCGGCATTCACCAAGTACCTCAAGGGCGCTATGGAACCGGCCGCTAGTGTCAACGTCTCTGCGTCGGTATCTTCGCCTTCGACGCCAAACTCACGAATGACTTCTTGGAGTAGCCAGAAACCTAGAACGTTGCGCAAGAAGCGAATCTTGCCAAAGGCTCCCAGTTCGTTCGTGTATCCCGCGCGAAATGCCTGCTCGTTGATCAGCGGCTCATCAAGTTCAACACCGACAAGCGACCACGTTCCCGAGGAGATGAACGCAAAATCCGGATCAACGGCGGGTACCGCGAGCACTGCCGACGCGGTGTCGTGCGAGGCAACTGAGATGACTTGTGTGCCCGGCGTGATGCCGGAGTTGCGACCGATGTTTTCAGTGATCGGACCGAGAATTAGTCCGGGTTCCGTTAGTGCGCCCACTACCGAGTCGGGAATGTCGAACATTTTCATGAGTTCGCCGTCCCAGTCGCGTGAGAGAGACAACATTTCAGTTGTCGACGCATTGGTAATTTCCCAGGTCGATTTGCCGCACAGAAAGTAATCAATCAGATCGGGAATCATCATCATCTTGTCGACGTTGACGCTACGCAACTTCTCCCCATCGGCCACTAATTGAAACAGTGTGTTGAACTGCAACAGCGCCACACCGTTTCGCTGGTAGAGCTCCCACGGGTCAATGACTTGCGCCGCCTTTTGCACCGCGTCGTCGGTCCTTGGGTCGCGATGATGCACTGGATTATCAATGAGTTCGCCGTCTTTGGAAACAAGCCCGTAATCAACTGCCCAAGAGTCGACGCCCACCGATCGAAGGACGCTCTCATTTTCGAACGCCATCGAGGACGCCTCGCCGAGGCCGAGGAGAATTTCGTCATAGAGTCGAGTGAATTCCCACACGAAGTGCGGTCCGTGCTGTACCCCTTTATTAGGAAACCGCGCTACCGAGGTGTAGGTGAGGTGTCTATCGCGAAGCGTAAAGAGAAACACCCGACCGCTTGACGCACC
>JBEKQN010000233.1:0-2859 GCA_049519675.1 Acidimicrobiales bacterium
GAACTACCGCGGAGGCAGTTGGGCCCCGGTCGCCGCAACGTTCGTCTTCGTGGCGGTCGCGGCGAACTACCTCATCGTGCCCGGCGTCGACTCGGTGACCATAGTTCTGGCCTGTCTGGGCCTCGTCCTCGTCGGGGCCAACGTCATAGTGACGAAGCGTGACTTCGCCCGAGCGGCGCTCGGGCGTGAGAACGTCGACGTCGTCACCGGTCTCATGAACTCGGCGTCCTTCACCGAAGAGATTGAACGCTGGTTAGCCGACGGGCAGGGCGGCGTGGTGGGAGTGGTCATCCTTGACATAATCGACTTCGCCGGTGTGAACGAGGCAATCGGTTACGCGATCGCGGACGAGTTGCTTTGGGTCATTGGACGGCGCGCCCATTACCGCCTCGGCGATCGAGGGATCTTCGCACGCCTCAGCGGCGACCACTTCGGATTCGCGGCAGCAGTGCCTTCCGTAGAGCAGATCGCCGAGCTGGCTGAAACGGTGCTCCATCTCGCCAACGACCGATTTCGTCTCAGCGACTTCTCCGTCGACGTGGTCGGACGAGTCGCCGCAGCCTCAGCCGCGCCTGGTGAATCAAGCGCCACCGACCTACTCGACCGTGCCGTGGCGGCCCTAGGCGAAGTTGCGCCTCCGGTGGATCGGGCGTAGCCCGTCAGTCGCAATGAGAATGGATGCGTCGCTGCGCACGTGGTTCATCTGACGCACAGTCCAACCTGGACTTCAACGAGGCCGCAGATTTGATCCACGGTCGCCCGAAGTGACCGATTGGCGAGACAAAGTAATGTCACTCAAATTTTGTAGTCCCTCGCCGTGAGCACTCCTCGGGCACTAATGAATGCCATAGTTGGCACTCTGAATTGTCTACTGAGCCGACAGCGGTCCGCCTGGGTCCTGAATGAACGCAAAGGAACTTGAGGTTCAGCGTGTTACTCTGAAAAACAGGACGTCCAGAACCGCGCTTCCCCATTTCATTTGATTATTGATCGGTGAGGTTGGAAAGAGAGCGCTTCTATGAAAAACATCCCGCGGCTCATCGGCGTTCCATCCAAAGTTACGGCGCCACCGGTGCTCTCGTGGCCCACGCGGCATAAATTCACGACGCACGTTTCGAAGACCATCGGCTTCGGGCGAGGTGCCATGTGGGTCCGCGTGGGAGTCGCGACGTTCCGGGGTGCAGAGATTCCAGACTTTCGGTCATGGTAAAAGCTGACGGCACGCGAAGGTGGTGGGCGCTCGGCGCCCTTGGTCTGGCGGTGCTGGCGGTCGGGGTTGACGGCACCGTGCTGAGTGTCGCGCTGCCCACGCTCTCCAAAGCGCTGAAGGCAACGGAGTCGAATCTGCAATGGTTCTCGTCGGGGTATTTCCTAGTGCTTGCGGCCGCCATGTTGCCAGCCGGTCTCTTGGGCGATCGATACGGTCATAAAAGAGTTCTCGTCATTTCACTTGGACTCTTCGGCGTTGGTTCGGTGGCTTGCGCGTATTCGACGTCGACGGCCGAGTTCATGACCGCCCGGGTGCTGGTCGGTCTCGCCGGAGCTGGGCTGATTGTAACTGCGTTGGCGGTGCTCACGGTGATGTTCACCAAGGAGGAGCGACCGAAAGCGGTCGGCATCATCGCGGCGTCGACGTTTCTGGCCTTCCCGATCGGTCCGATTCTCGGTGGGTGGCTACTCACTGACTACTGGTGGGGCTGGGTCTTCTTAATCAATGTGCCGGTCATTATCGTCGGACTGGTCGCTGTCGTCGCTCTTGTGCCCGAGTCGCGCGCTTCGCGGCGTCCGCGGATCGATTTCGTGGGTGTCGTGGCGTCGGCTGGCGGGTTGGTAGCACTGACCTACGGCCTGATCGAGGCGGGCCAGGACGGGTGGAGCGACGTCGCCGCACTGACCATGATGGTCATCGGCGTGGCGTTGCTGGTCGGCTTCTTCGTGTGGGAGCGACGACAAACTCGTCGCCCGGGCGGTGAGCCTTTGCTCGACTTGGCCCTTTTCGAATCGGCGTCGTTCACCTGGGGCGTGATCCTGGCCGTTGTGCCGATCCTTGCCATGCTCGGGATCTTGTTCACCATGCCCCAGTACTTCCAGGGCGTGCTGGGCACGAACGCCATGGGTTCGGGCTTAAGGTTGCTGCCACTGGTGGCCGGATTGATTGTCGGCGCCGTTCCTGCGGCCCAGGTGGTCAAGCACGTGGGTGCCAAGGTTGCCGTGACGGTTGGATTCGCCCTACTGGCGGCGGGGCTGCTTCTCGGATCCACCATGAGTGTCGGTTCGAGTGGCCTCTTCGTCGCCACGTGGATGGCCGTCGCCGGGCTGGGCACGGGCGTCGCCATGGCGACTGCGATGTCCGCCGCTCTCGTCGAGCTCTCGCCCGAGAGGAGCGGGGTCGGCTCTGCGGTGCTCCAGGCGGTGAACAAGACCGGCGGCCCCTTCGGCATCGCGATCTTGGGCAGCGTGCTGAGCGCTGGCTATCTGGCCCGGCTCCACGTGTCGGGTCTTCCCACGGCTGCTCAAGCCGCCGCTCGCCAGAGCATTTTCGGCGGTGTGGCGGTCGCCCAGCAACTTCATTCGTCTCGATTGCTGGCCACCGTGCGCGTGGCCTTCGTCCACGGTATGGACATGGCACTATTCGTGTCCGCTGGATTTGCCGTCGTGGGCGTCGTGCTGACCATCTTTTTCCTACCCACGTCGAACACTTCAACCAAGCAGATGCGAAATGAAAACGAGAAATATGTTGGGGCAATCAAATGACGGAAGCAACGCCACAATCCGCGTTCGACGCGAACATGTCCTGAATTGATAAGAGTGGAACGTTCGGATCCAGCGGTTCGGAATTTGCTCGGCGTATTTGAAGAG
>JBEKQN010000234.1:0-2851 GCA_049519675.1 Acidimicrobiales bacterium
GACGGGTGTCAAGATCACGCTCACCGGCGACCTCGACGAATTTGCTATCGCGGACCTGTTGGCTCGCGACATTCCGGTCGACACCTTCGGGGTCGGAACGAAACTCGTGAGCGGCTACACGCCGCCGGGATTCGTCTTCAAACTCGTCGCCATCGAAAATGGATCCACCATGCGCTCGGTCGCGAAACGATCGGTCGGCAAACTGTCGACCGGAGGTGCGAAAGTGGCCTATCGGCTGTTCGACGACGATGTCGCCGTCACCGAACTGATGATTCCACGTGAACGCGATCAAGAACACCTTCACCCTCGAGGTCGAGCACTCACGTTCGAACTCGTGCGCGAGGGCGTATCGATCGTCGACACGTCAGTGGTCGGGGCCCGGGTTCGCGCCGCGAACGCGGTCAACGAACTGCCCGCCGATGCCTTTACTCTGGTCGAAGGTGAACCGGCACTCGTGTCGCACGTCATCGCCGAGAGTTCGTCGTAGCGAATGGCGACGCATGGAGTTGACACGAAGGACGCGGTGGCCCCGCGCGCGATCATCGTCGTCGATCCGCAACCTGACTTCTTCGAAGACGGTCCGCTGCCGATCGAAGGCGCGACCGCGATTGCGTACCGAATCCGCGACTATCTCAACGCGCAAGGAAATCGCTTCGATGTTGCGATCGTCACCCAGGACTGGCACGTCAGTCCGGGCGAACATTGGAGTGCGACGCCGAACTACGAGACGACCTGGCCGGTGCACTGTGCGGCCGATTCGCCCGGCGCTCAGGTCCACGAAGCGTTGTCCAACGTCCGCTGGGACGCCGTGATTCATAAGGGGGCACGTGAGGGCGCGTACTCAGGTTTCGAAGGTCAGGATCTGGACGGGACTGCGCTCGCGGAGATCCTTTCCACTCGAGGTGTCCGAAACGTAACAGTGGTCGGATTCGCAACTGATCACTGCGTAAAGGCCACGGCGCTCGACGCAAGAAGGCTTGGTCTTGACGTCACTGTGGCGCTCGATCTCTGCGCGGGAGTGGCGCCCGAGTCAACACGAATAGCGATCACGGAAATGCGCGACGCCGGCATCTCAATCGTCCAGTCACGCGAACTTTAATCGCTCCTCGTATTCTGACGAGCTGAGTCTCATTGAACGAGATCGGGTCGCGCACTCGCCCGCTCGGATGTCGACGAAGGGCAGTGCCCTGCATTAATCGGGTCGTTGCAGCAGGTCGCCGTCGCCTACGGGAGTGATTCAATGAGCCGGGCCAGTTCGTCGCGTCGATACCCGTGGCCCCGCGCAAAATCGATCAGCTCGCGTGCTCGCGCGACCACGGCACCACTTTCGGGTGATCCCGACACCGTGATGCCCCTTCCTCTTCGAAACTCGAGCAGGCCTTCGTCGCGCAGGATGCGCAGGGCCCGCAAGACCGTATTGGCATTGACGTTGAGCACCGCGGCGAGGTCCCTCGCCGGCGGAAGGCGTTCGCCTCGCGCTGCTTCACCATTGGCAATCGCTTTTCGAAGTTCCGCGGCGACCTGATCATGGAGCGCCACGGGATCTTCCGGGTATAACTTGACACTCAACATGGTGCTAGATAGAGTAGCACCAAAGAGCAGCGCGGACCAAGCGAAAGACAGAGCAATGACCTTACTTATCAGAGAGTTCGAGCAAGGGGCCACTGCCCACAGTGCCGTTGAGGTCGATAACCGTCGCGAGGCCGAACAACTTCTCATCGAGGAGGCCCGGCGACGTCAGCGGCGACGTCAACGCTTCATTGCCGCCATCATCTCGGCCATCGTGGTCGGCGCCGGCGTCGTCTACGCCATGTCCAGCGGTGCCGCCAACAAGCCCACCAAGACCATCCCGGTGAGTCCCGTGTCGCTGACGTCGTACCCCACATGTGTCGCCCACAACCTGCACGCCTCGTTCTCGGGTCAACCCAACGGTGCGGCGGGAACGATCTATTACACGCTCAAGGTGGTCAACCAAGGATCACAGTGCACGCTGCCCCCCTTGGTGGTGCGTGGCTTTAACACCGCGACGTCAAAGTACGTCGGCCCATGGTCGAGGGTCTATCGAACCAGTCAGATCAAGATCGTCGTCGCAACCGGTCACCCGGCGTACGTTCCCGTAGGGGTCGCCGACACGGCCAACTATCCAGGAGCTCTGTGCCACGCCGCCAGCGTGAGCGCGCTGCGCGTTGCGCTCGCCGGCAACCGTTCCGTCTTTGGCTCTCCGGCGCTGCGCACGACGGTGTGCACCTCCACACAGAGCCTGCACACACAGTCTGCGACGCTCAACCCCAACGGCGACTGATCGCGACTCGCGGCGTCGAGCAGGTTTCAAACCCTGAACGAACCACGGTCAGAACCAATGAAACCAGGGGTGGTTGTGCTGCCAGACCACGACGAAGACGCGGCCAATGACGTGTGAGACCGGCACTGTTCCCCAGAATCGGCTGTCGTAGGAGTTGCCTCGACAGTCACCCATAACGAAGTAGTGATTGGCCGGAATGTGCGTTTTCGAAATATTGAACGCCGATTGAACACAGCCGCCCTTCAAGGCCGGTAACCACGGCTCGGCGATGGAGTGTCCGTTGATATAGACGGTGTCCCCCTTCGATGAGATCGTCTCTCCGGGAAGACCGATCACCCGCTTCACGAGAATGGGCGTCGACGAATCGGTGTCAGCGCGAACCTTGTGGAACACGATGATGTCACCTCGATGAATCGAATGCGCGAGGCCGGGCAGTTTGTCGACGACGATGCGGTCGTTGATTTGGAGTGTCGGCAACATCGAACCAGTCGGCACCCGAAAAACCTCCACGACGTAGGAGCGGAGTGCGACGGAAGCGAGAATGGCGAC
>JBEKQN010000235.1:0-2799 GCA_049519675.1 Acidimicrobiales bacterium
GGCCTTTCTCCCAACCCCTTCGGCGGTCCTACCCATCTCTGGGCGCCCCAAGACTTCTGGCAGGGCTTTGGCATCAACCAGACCGGCACACTGAAAGTGGAGAACATCGACGGAGGACCCGGAGCTGCGAGTCTCGCATCCGGTTCTGGCGAGACCGACATTGACGTGGAGCAGGCCGGTGGCGTTGCCCCGGGCGCCAACATCACTCTGTACCAGGCACCGAACACTGACAGTGGCTACGTCGACGCCTTCTTCCAGGCAACGAGCGACAACATCGCGGGCAGCATCTCATCGAGTTGGGGCGAGTCTGAGACGTACGTGGCGGAAGCCGTTGCCTCCGGTGAAGAGACGTCGGCCTACGAAGCAGCATTCGACGAGGCCTTCCTCGAGATGGCTGCGCAAGGTCAGTCGGGATTCGTCGCCGCCGGTGACAACGCCGCCTACGACACGAACAGCACCAACGACTACGGTCCGTACGCCACGACCAATCTCTCGGTGGACATTCCCGCCGCGAGCCCGTACATCACCGCGGGCGGAGGAACGACGTTGCCCACCTCGGGAGTTATCCCCGCGCAAGTCAGCGACGGCGTGAACGGTACCTTCACCGTGACTCAGCAACGAGCCTGGGGCTGGGACTACCTCTGGCCCGCGGTCGCCGACATCTTTGACATTCCGCTCAGCCAAGCCGCGCAGGCCAATGTCGTGGGTACCGGTGGCGGATTCAGCACCAGTGAGCCCGAACCGTCGTACCAGTACGGAGTGTCCGGTACCAACTCCTTCACCGCGGTCAAGTACCTGACGCCCACGGGCTACGCCAACGTCAACGGAATCTTCGCGCCCACGACGTGGAATTTCAATCCAACGCCGTCGGTGAGCCACGGATTCGGTTCGGGGCGAGCCCTGCCCGACCTGTCGGCGAACGCGGACCCCGAGAGCGGATACTTTGCCTACATTCCTGCCTATGGGGCCGCAGCGTCACTGGAGATCTTTGGGGGGACGAGCTTCATCGGTCCACAGATGAACGGCGTCACGGCGGTCATCGACTCGTATGTCGGACATCGTGTTGGTTTCTGGAACCCGTCGATCTACCAGTTCGCGCAGTCTTCGAATTCACCGTTCACTCCGTTGCAACAGGCGGGCACGGGTAACGACAACATCTATTACACCGGTAACCCCGGGGCACTCTTCAACGAAGCGACCGGACTGGGCACACCGAACATCTCGGCTTTGGCGAGGGACTTCGCGAACTAGACGGATCAGTCATCGCAGAGCGACCCGCCGGATCGTCACACCGTGGCGAACCGGCGGGTCGCTCTGGGCAAACCCTTGGTGCCCCCGGCAGGAGTCGAACCCGCAACCTGACGGGTAGAAACCGTCTGCTCTATCCAGTTGAGCTACAGGGGCGCATCGATAATCGTACCGAAGGGTTCGCGAACTCTTGGCCCACGTGCGAGGGGCTGTGCAATACTGGTTTCACTTGGTGGGCGTAGCTCAGTTGGTTAGAGCGCCAGGTTGTGGTCCTGGAGGCCGCGGGTTCGACCCCCGTCGCTCACCCCAAAGAACACCCGTCACCGTTTGTACTCGGCGACGGGTGTTTTTTCTTGTGGCGCCACTTCATACTGACGAGTAGATTTCGACTGAAACGCCTCGCTCGAGGTTCGACTGGAGAAACCAATGACAATCGTTCGCGACTCTTTCTACATCAATGGCGAATGGGTGAAGGCCACATCATCCGAGACCCTCGAAGTGACCACGTCAGGAACTGGCGAACTGTACGCGACCATTCCGGCGGGCACCGTCGAGGAGGCGAACAGCGCCGTTGAGGCCGCGGCCGCGGCCTTCACCGGATGGGCCAACACCAGTCCCAAAGAACGCGGTGAGTTCCTCACGCGGATCTCGGAGAAGTTGGCGGAGCGCACCGACGAGATCGCGCTGGTCATCGCCAATGAGGTGGGCATGCCGCTGATGCTCTCCAAGGGAATCCAGGTGGGCCTGCCGACCGCGGCGTTCGCGGACCACGCCCAGCACGCCAATGAGTTCACGTGGGACAAGGAGGTGGGCAACTCGACCTTCATGTACGAGCCATTCGGCGTGGTCGCCGCCATCACGCCGTGGAACTACCCGCTGTACCAAATCTCGCTCAAGGTCGCCGCGGCACTCGCGGCCGGCTGCACCGTCGTCCTGAAGCCCAGCGAGGTCGCGCCCATCAATGCGTTCATCCTCGCCGACATCATCGATGAAGTGGGTCTACCCAAGGGCGTCTTCAACTTGATCACGGGCCTCGGCCCGGTCGTCGGCGAAGCGATCGTCGCGCACCCCAAGACCGACATGGTCTCCTTCACCGGTTCAACTAGGGCCGGCAAGCGCGTCATGCAACTGGCGGCCGAGATGGTGAAGAAGGTCTCGCTCGAACTCGGCGGCAAGTCGGCCAACGTCATTCTGGAGGACGCGGACTTCACCGCCGCGGTCAACAGCGGTGTCTTCGCGGCCTATCTGAACTCCGGCCAGACCTGCTCGGCCCTGACGCGCATGGTGGTACCACGCTCACGACTCGCCGAAGTCGAAGACCTGGCGGTCGCGGCGGCGGCGGGCCTGACGCCGGCCGATCCAATCACGGGTGCGAGTCTGCTCGGTCCCCTCGTGAGCGCAGTCCAACAGCAGCGCGTTCGCGACTACATCAACAAGGGCATCGACGAAGGCGCTCGACTGATCTGCGGTGGGGTGACTCCGCCCGAAGGGCTGGAGAAGGGCTACTACGTCGCGCCGACGATCTTCTCGGACGTTCGCAACGACATGACG
>JBEKQN010000236.1:0-2776 GCA_049519675.1 Acidimicrobiales bacterium
TTCGCCGAGCACCGAGATGAGCGGGTCGAAACCGCGCAGCGTCGCAAACAGGTCTGATCGCACGAGCGTCACTCCCCCGGGCGCGACGAAGACGTCGCGTTCGAGGTCCTGCTGGCCGTGGTCGATCTCTCCCACTTCCACGCGCTCTTGGACCACACCAAAACGGTCCGCGGTCTGGCCCACGTGCAGCAGCACCATCGGATCCTCGTAGGAGACCACCTTGGGGGTGACGATACCGGCGTTCGTGCGAAAGGCGGCTTCCACCATCTGTTGGATGGCGTCGTGCTCCAGGCGCACGTCATCGTGACAAAAGAGGAAGAACGCCGAGCCTTCGATCATCAATGCCGCTTCGTTGCAGGCGGCCCCGAATCCCTTGTTTTCCTCGAGGGCCCGGAAGAAGGCGGTGGGTGCAATCGCGGCGACGCGTGCGGCGACGTGTTCGGTCTCCCCGTTCGCCACTACCAGCAGGCTTAGTTCCTCATAGTCCTGCGCTACCAGCGAAGCCAACGTCGCTTCGAGGCCGGGCCCAGGACCAGTGGTAACGACGACGGCAACAACGGCCGGGGCACGAGATTCCATCAGTGCATCAAGGCTAGTTGGCCCTTAGTTGAGGAGCGGGCCGCGCGAAGGTTCATAAGTCACGTTTCGGTCTATGAAATTAGCGTTCGCGCCGTGCGCGCAGTTCACTCACTACGTCGTTCAGCGACGTCGACAACGAAATGGTGGGCTCCCAACCCGTGTCCGCGTGAATCTTCTCGAAGCTGCCGCGCATCACGGGCACCTCGACGGGTCGCATCAAGTCAGCGTCGGGCATCAATTTCACGTCCGGGGCAATTTGTGCCACCAGATCGTCGGCGATATCAATCAATGCCACGTCGCGGCCAGAGCAGACGTTGTAGGTCTCTCCCGAATGGCCCTGCTCGATGAGCAGCCGGTACGCCCTCACCACGTCACGTACGTCACTGAAGTCGCGACGCGTGGAAAGATCACCCACCGGGATCTCTTGCGCGCCACGTTCGACGGCGTCGAGCAATCGACTGGCCAGCGCCGGGATGACGAACTTGTCCGATTGGCCCGGTCCAATGTGGTTGAAGGGACGCACCGTCACTAGTCGTTGGTCGTTCTGGCACGCGATGCTGTGCGCCAGTATTTCGGCCTGTAATTTGCTCTGCGAATAGGGATTAGCCGGCACCGCGGGGCGCGTCTCTCGAATTGGCAGTTCGTCCTCGTTCACGATGCCGTAGACGTCGGCCGAGCTGACGAAGAGCACGGCGGCGTTCGGGACTGCTTTGTACGCGGCTTCGATCACGTTACGGGTGCCGAACACGTTGACGCGCACGAATTCAATGCGATTGTTCCACGACTCGCCCACGTGCGACAGGGCCGCCAGGTGATAGATCACGTCGGGCTGATGCTCACGAAACACCCGTTCAACTCTGCCGGCGATCGTCACGTTACAGTCGCGGTCAACCGCCACCACTTCGTCGCCCGACTGCGCCAAATGCTCGCAGAGATGGCGACCGACGAACCCTTTGGCTCCGGTGACGAGCGCGCGCATGACCTAACGCCCCTGCCGGGCGAGTTCGTAGGCTTCGAGGTGTCGGGCCATCGACGCGTCCCACGTGAACAGTTCCGCGCGCGCGCGTGCCCGCGACGCGTGGGCGGCGCGATCGGTGTCACTGCACGCAATCAACCTCTTCAGTTCGTGCGCTAACGCCGTGGCATCTCCGACCTCAACGAGGGAAGCGGCGTCGCCCGCGACGTCGGCCATGACCGTACCGAGCGACGTCACGACGTACGCCCCGCAGGCCAGCGCTTCGAGCACGGGCAACCCGAAGCCCTCACCCCTGGACGGATAGGCAACGGCCCGGGACTGGCGAAACAACACGGGCAGCATTTCATTACCTATAAAACCTAAACGTCGAATGCGCGTTGAGGCGGGATGGCCAGCAATTTCTGCTGCAAAATCCTTGAGTCCCCAACCAGTTTGGCCGGCGATCCAGAGCTCGGTGAGCGTGTCATTTCGCGACAACATGTCAAAGGCCCCCAGCAGCACGTCGAGTCCCTTGCGCGGCTCGAGGGTACCCAGAAAGAAGACGTACGGCACGTCGACCGGCAGTTGGTGCGCGCGCAGCAGCGAGGCATCGTTGCCGGCATCGAGCGCGAAATGCGCCAGGTCCACACCGTGGGGCGCGACGATTACCGGCGCGTGGCCCGGCAAGAATTCCTCGATCTGGCTCGCCGTGAAATCGCTCACGCTGATCAGGACATCCGCGTGCGACGCGGCGTAGGAAATCGCGCGACGAAAGAAGACCGCCTTGCTCTTTTCGTGCCACTCGGGATTCGTGAAGAACGTGAGGTCGTGAATCGTCACGACCGTCGGGGTCTTGCCTCGCCGGGGCATCGTGTAATGGGGCCCGTGCCACACGTCCGCCGCGCGCGCCACGTCGCTCGTACCGAGCGAGACGGCTTCAAAGAACAGTCGCGGCACTCGCCCTTCGGGCACGATGGCAGCTACCGTCGCGTCGGGCGACCACGCTCTCCAGCGCGTCCCGTCATTTCTGCGGCTGACCAGCGTTGTGGTAACTCCCGACGCCGGCAGTCGACGGGCCACCTCATAGATGTAGCGCCCGGCTCCCGCGAGATGCTCGGGCACCGCCGAGACGTCAAGGGCGACCTTCATGACCATCCGCCCAGGTGATCGAGCGCCGAGTTCGCCCAGGTGAGGTCGGCCACGGACGCGCGGCGGCGCTGGGCTCCCGTCTCGCCGTCGTCA
>JBEKQN010000237.1:0-2755 GCA_049519675.1 Acidimicrobiales bacterium
GGGCTGTTCGACGCGATGATTGTCGTAGACGAGGTCCGGAGAGAACTGGTCGGTCTCTCCGTCCAGGAAACCGTAGAACCGGTCGAAGCCTCGTTGCAGCGGCCATTGATTGAACGGCCCAGCCGATGACGCGTTCTCCATCGACGTCAAGTGCCACTTGCCTATGGCGAAGGTCGTGTAACCGGAGTCGCGCAGGACCTCACCCATCGTGGCCGCGTGATTCGATACGTGGCCGCGCATGTTGGGGAATCCAGAGCTCCAGTTCGAAAGTCCGCGCATGCCCACTGAGTGGTGATTGCGGCCGGTGAGCAGGGCGGCGCGGGTCGGTGAGCACAGTGGGGTCACGTGGAAGTTCGTGAAGCGAAGTCCGCCGTGCGCGAGGGCGTCGATGTTGGGTGTCACGAGGTCCGAGCCGAAACAGCCAAAATGAGAGAACCCGAGGTCGTCGATCAAGATGACGACGATATTGGGTGCGTCACTCTTCGGGTGAGCTGGCGTTGGCCACCACGGAACGGATTCGTCGACCGTGCGTCCGATCGTCCCTTCAAAGTGCTCGTAGCGCTCCACAACCTCTCCTTCGTCGTTGCCACGCTACGTCACTGCGTCGTGGGACCGTTCCTCTTCGAGCAACGCCGTGATGACGTCACGCGGCGGGCATGACGCCGGGCCGAGCGTGGCGATTGCGATGGCCGCGCCGGCGTTCGCCCGGCGCGCGGCTTCGAGCTCGTCGGTGCCCCGTGCCAGCTCGGCGAGGAACACGCCACTGTGGGTGTCACCAGCGCCGTTGGTATCGAGGACCGTGGTCTTGAACGGTCGGATAAATGTCTGCTCGCGTCCTCGCGAGATCAGACAGCAACCCTCAGCGCCCGTGCGAATGACGACGCCGCGACGACCGGTACGAGAGGCGAGCGCCGTCAACGACGCTTCGATCGTCGTGGCGCGCGTCAGCGTCGCCGCTTCGATTTCGTTGCAGAGGACCCAATCGGCACGGCCCAATATCTCGACCAGGTTGTCGACGGGAATGTCCGCGACGCGGTTACTCGGGTCGAAGGCGACCACGGTGTCGTCCGAGAGTGTGGCCAGCCAGTGCAAGACCCTCTCGGCCTGGCCCGGGTACATGACGTTGTAGCCGGACACCAACACGTAGTCGTCGCCACGCACGTCCAGCGAGGCGAGGTCCGCCTCGCGAAGTGACGCTTCGGAGCCCGGTGACGTGATGAAGGTGCGCTCCCCCGTCGCGTCGATCATTGCGACGCAGAAGCCGACGTCGCGCGACGAGTCGATCTCGATGGGCGCCGAGATATCGTCGCTGGCCAGGGCAGCAAGCGCGATCGAGGAGAACGGCCCCTCGCCAAGTCGGCCGGCGTAGACCGCGCGCACCCCTTGCCGAGTCCACGCGCTCATGGCGTTGTAGCCCCCTCCCGCGGTCGTGAGGTGTTCCGATGCGAGAACGTCCCCTCCGCTCCTGGGCACTTCTTCGATCCTTAACACGACGTCGATCATGACGGTGTCAAGACAGAAGAGACGCGGTGTGGGGCTCACGCGATCACATTAATGAGTGATGCCAGGTATCCGAGGAAAGAATGACGACATGGCAAATACTGCGCTCGGCTTGCCTAATATCTACGAAAGCGACGCGCGGCGTCGCATCAAGGGGGCGCGGTGAGCGAAGTCTCAGAAATGCAAGGCGCGGGCGCCACCAGTGTGTTGCGCATCGAAGAGAACGGCATCAACGTTATCACGGAGAGTGAACGAAAGGGCAGTCCGCGAGAGCTCTTCTGGCCGTGGTTCGGAGCCAATGTCTCGGTCCTCGGACTCGCCTACGGGGCATTCATCCTTGGTTTCGGCATCTCGTTCTGGCAAGCGTTGATCGTTGGGTTCGTCGGCATCGTCATCAGTTTCTTGCTCTGCGGTGTCATCTCTCTCGCGGGTAAGCGAGCCTCGGCGCCAACGATGATTCTTAGCCGCTCGGTCTACGGCGTTCGCGGTAGTCGTCTACCAGCGGCAATCTCGTGGTTGCTGTGCGTTGGCTGGGAGACCTTTCTTTGCGTCCTCGCCGTTCTGGCCACCTCGGCTGTCTTCTCCAAACTCGGTTGGAGTAGTGGTGATGACGTCAAAGTCGTGGCGATGGTCGTCGTCGCGGCGCTCATAATTGGCGGCGGTGTCATGGGATTCAATCTCATCATGCGCATGCAAACCGTGATCACCTTGGTGACGGCCGTACTCACGATCGCCTTCATCGCCCTCACGTTCAAAGACGTCAGTTGGCACGCGGTGAGTCATATTCATAGCGGTTCCATTCAAGAGTTGATCGGCGCCCTGGTGTTCGTCATGACGGGTTTTGGGCTCGGCTGGGTGAACGTCGCCGCCGACTACTCGAGATATCTTCCCCGAACTGCCTCATCTCGAGGCGTGGTGTGGTGGACGACGTTGGGAGGCTCAATCGCACCGTTGATACTCGTCGCCTTCGGCCTCTTGCTTGCCGGATCGTCGGCCTCACTCACGAGCGCCATGGATGAAATAAATCCGATTGGCGCCCTCGCCACCGCGACCAAACTGCCCACCTGGTTCCTCGTGCCGTTCATCATTGTGGCAGTGCTCGGACTCGTCGGTGGAGCTGTGCTGGACATCTATTCGTCCGGGCTCGCGCTCTTGTCCGCCGGACTGAAGATTCCTCGTTTCGCCGCTGCCGGTGTCGACGGCATCATCATGTTGCTCGGAACCATCTACATCGTCTTTGCCAAGCAGGACTTTC
>JBEKQN010000238.1:0-3751 GCA_049519675.1 Acidimicrobiales bacterium
GACCGCCGGACCGCGATCGACCGTCAGGTCCACGACGGTGCCCTCGATGATGGCGGGCGTTGGTGAAAGTTCGCGGATCAACTCGACGCCGCGCGACGCGTCGTCGGTGTTCGCAAACGTGACCGACAGGACAGTGTTTCCCAATCGCGTCTTGAGCTCCTGGGAGGTGCCCTCGGCGATGATCTTGCCGTGATCGAGCACGACCAGTTGCTTGGCGAGACGGTCCGCCTCTTCGAGATACTGCGTCGTCAGCAGCACCGTAACGCCGCCTTCGACGAGCCCTTCGATGATGGCCCAGAGATCCTGTCGGCTCTGGGGGTCGAGCCCGGTCGTTGGCTCGTCAAGAAAGAGCAGCGGGGGACTGGCCACCAGCGCGGCACCCAGGTCAAGTCGACGGCGCATGCCGCCGGAGTACGTCTTTGTCGTGCGATTTGCGGCGTCGCTGAGTCCGAACTGCTCGAGTAATTCGTGCGCACGCTTGACCACCAATGACTTGTCCATGTGATTGAGCAGGCCAATCATGCGCAGGTTCTCGAATCCGGTGAGGTTCTCGTCGACCGTGGCGTACTGTCCGGCGAGACCGATGCTGCGCCGCACGGCGTCCGGGTGCTTCACGACATCAATGCCGTTGACCGTCGCCGTGCCCGACGTGGGCTTGAGGATCGTCGACAGGATGCGAATCATCGTGGTCTTGCCCGAACCATTGGGACCCAGCAGGCCGAAGACCTCGCCTCGCGCGACGCGCAACGTCACGCCGTCGAGCGCGCGGACCTCGCCGTCTTTGAAAGTGCGGACAATATCGAGTGCCTCCACGGCGTAATCGGACATGGCGGCTAGTTTACGGAACAATTCCCGGTGCACCGCCTATAAAACGCCTCAGGGCGGTACCTTCTGTATATGGCAATATCAGACAGCGAGATCGCACAGGTCCGTGCGGCGACTGACATTGTGGCCCTGATTAGTGAGCAGGTAGCGCTGAAGAAGTCGGGTCGGCGATGGACGGGACTCTGTCCCTTTCATGGCGAAAAGACCCCGTCGTTCTCCGTAAATGCCGAAGAAGGACGTTACTACTGCTTCGGGTGTCGCGCCTCGGGCGATCAAATCACGTTCGTGAGAGAGATGCAGCATTTGGATTTCGTCGAAGCGGTCCGGTTGTTGGCCGACCGCGCCGGAATTGAGCTGCACGAGGACGCCAACGCCGGGCCGGCTCGCAAGGAGCGTCAGGAATATATGGCGACCATGGAACGGGCCGTCGAGTGGTACCACGATCGACTGCTCACGGGGCCTGACGCGCGCGCTGCCAGGGAGTACTTGAAGTCTCGAGGCATTGACGGCGAAGTTGCCCGTAAGTTCAAGCTCGGCTGGGCGCCGGACGAGTGGGACGCACTATCGAAAGCGTTGCAACTGAACGAAAAGCAATTACTCGGCACGGGGCTCGGTTTTGTCAACAAGGGCGACCGCCGCCAAGACGCGCTACGAGCGAGAATCATCTTTCCGATCTTTGACACATCCGGTAAGGCCATTGCCGTGGGCGGGCGTATCATGCCGTCGGCACCGGCGCGTTCTGACGGACGAGTCGAAGCCAAGTACAAGAACAGTCCTGAGACGACTATCTATTCCAAGCGTAAGACGCTCTACGCGCTCAATTGGGCGAAGGACGACGTCATTCGATCCGGGGAAATCATCGTCTGTGAGGGCTACACGGACGTCATCGCGTTTTTCAGTGCTGGCTTGGCGCGCGCGGTCGCGACGTGCGGCACGGCACTCGGGGAAGACCATTTTCGAATCATGAAGAATTTCTCACAGCGCATAGTGCTCGCCTACGACGCCGACGGCGCCGGACAGAGTGCGGCCGCGTCGGTGTACCAGTGGGAGCGCCAGTACGAAGTTGACGTCTTGGTCGCTCGCTTGCCCAAGGGCAGTGATCCTGCGGACCTGGCACAAAATGATCCTGAGGGCCTGCGCGCCGCGATTAGTGGCGCGGTTCCGTTTTTGCGGTTTCGATTGGACCGAGTGCTCGACGGCGCCAATCAAGCAACTGCCGAAGGTCGGGCGCGAGCGGCCGAACTGGCGATGGAAATGTTGGCGGAGCATCCGAGTGAACTTGTTCGCGATCAATACATCATGGACGTTGCCGACAAGTTGCACATAGAAGCGAGCATGATGAGGCCCCGAGTCGCCGAAATGGCGCGGAATGGTGTGAAGCGAGTGATCGCCAATGAGCCGCCCGATGGTCAGGCTCCTCCACCCGTCCGCAGGCCGGTAATGGCGATGCCGCGGCCCGGTCTTGAGGCGCTACGACTCCGCGTGCATTTCTCGAGCGACGTCAAGGACCGACTCATCAGTGCCTACTTCGTGAATGAAGTGCAACGTGACATTTTTGAAGGTCTCTCGTCCGACCAGCCAATATCTGACGTCATCGACCAGCTGCAGCGACGAGGCGACGATGACGCCGCCCAAGTGCTCAGTCAGTTGGTCGTTGACGAGCTAGACCGCGACTACACGAGCGATGACGTGAGCGCGGTTGTATCGCAATTGATCCGCAGCGCCGTCGGCGAGGAACTCAAGAACATTGAGCGCGAACTTCGCGACGAATTGATCACACCCGATGTCGCCATGGCCACAATTCGTGACGTGAAGGAACGCCTGGAATTGTTGGGAACCTCGCAAGGCGACGTCGCCGAACGGGACCTACGAAGTTGGCTGCTCACCCGAACGCCCGTGTCCCTGTCGTGACTGATTCGCCGCTCGGCCTCCAACGCGGCCGTGAAGCATCTGAGGCCTTAGCAAAGGGGAACATCTCAGATTCGGTTAAGCGACGACGGCTGCTTCGCCAGCGCCAAGAGGGCCAAGAGGCTGAGTCATTGCTGTTGCAGGCGACGTGTGGACTAGTGCGCACGAGGGTTGTGGAGCGCGGCTATCACTTCGGTAACGAGGATCTCGAAGCGGCCGGAATAGAAGGCCTCGTCAACGCGCTTCGCCGCTTCGACCCAGAACAGGGGACGAGATTCTCGACGTACGCGAATTACTGGATCATGAAGCTGGTGAATCAGGCAGTGCAGCAACAGGCTGGATTGAGCGACAGCGAGATGCGACTCATACTCAAGTTGCGAAAGTTGGAACGAATTTCGAATCCGAAGAGATTGACCAAGCATGAAGTGGCGGACTCGCTGGGCATCACGCTCGCCAAGGCGACCGAGGTCATTCAGATGAATCGGGAACTTGCGTCGAGAAGGTTTCAGCCAGCGGAGTTCAATGATGTGACCGATACCAAGCAGCCGGTAGATGTTGCGGAGGCGCCAACGTGGGTCATTGATTCATTACGAAGGTTATGTGGCGATGATTTTGATGCGTTTTGGCAGTACACGTTTCACACGATGTCGCTTGACGAGATTGCACGTAAGAATGGCATTACTCGTCAGGGCATGACAAAGCGGATTGAACGATGCCGTCGTGCGGTTCGCGAAAGTGATGAGGCGCAACGTCTTCAAGCGTGGTTTGACCAGCAATAGCAATCACAAGTGGGTGCTAATGTTGCCTTGCCTCACGCATTCCCAGATAGCTCAATTGGCAGAGCAAGCGACTGTTAATCGCTAGGTTGCAGGTTCGAGTCCTGCTCTGGGAGCCAATTAAGGTCGTTCTGTGGTTTCATTGTCACACCGTTGTTGACGGTGTTAACCGAAGGGCCGTAGCTCAGTGGTTAGAGCAGGGGACTCATAATCCCTCGGGCATCGTCGTTTTCCGATTTTCC
>JBEKQN010000239.1:0-2742 GCA_049519675.1 Acidimicrobiales bacterium
GCCAGACTCTTCATCAACTGAGTCTGGCGACTCGGGAATTGGTTCATCGCTGGGGCCGCCCCTGCTCAAGGTGCGCGGTCTCTCCAAGCACTTCGGCGCCGTTCGAGCCATGGAGAACGTCGACCTCGACGTACCGGCGGGCCAAGTCACCGCGCTCATCGGCGACAACGGAGCCGGCAAATCCACGCTCATCAAGACTGTCGCCGGTATCTGGGCGCCGACTGCCGGACAGATCTTCTGGAAGGGCCAGGAAGTTCATATCCACACCCCTCGAACCGCCACCGACCTAGGCATCGCGACGGTGTATCAGGACCTGGCCCTTTGCGACAACCTGGACATCGTCCAGAACATGTACCTCGGGCGCGAGGAAATGCGACGTGGGACTCTCGACGAGATCAAGATGGAACTCGAGACCCGAAAACTTCTCAACGACCTCTCGGTCTCCACGGTCAAGTCCGTGCGTCAACTCGTGGGCTCGCTCTCAGGCGGCCAGCGTCAGGCGGTGGCCGTCGCGCGCGCCGTCATGCGACAGTCCGAATTGGTGATTTTGGACGAACCAACCGCCGCGCTGGGTGTCACCCAGACCGGCCAGGTTCTCGAACTCATCAAGACCCTCTCGTCTCGCGGCATCGGCGTGATCGTCATCTCTCACAATCTCAATGACGTCTTCGCCGTGGCCGACCGGATCGCCGTCATGTACCTGGGTTCACTCGTCAGCGAAGGTCCGATCTCGAACTACGACACGGCGAGTGCCGTCGAAGTGATCACCACCGGAGCGTCGAGTCGGGTACCCGCGCGTTACTCGTCCGCTCAGTAGTCGAAAGGTAGTAAGTACGTTGTCTGCTCCCCCCGAGGAAATCTCTACCGTCAGTCACTCGAACGAGGCCTCCGGGGTCGCTGGCCAGTTGTTGGTGCAGTTCAAACGATTACGAAGCGGCGACAGCGGTTTGATACCCATCGTGGTCGGCTTGTTGATCCTGATTATCTACTTCCAGACCCGAAATTCGGCCTTCCTGTCGGCGTCGAATCTGACGAATCTCTCCATCCAGGCAACGGTCTACGTGCTGTTGGGCATGGCGGAGATCTGGCTGCTGCTCTTAGGCGAGATCGACCTCTCAATCGGCTATCTCGCGGCCCTGGGCGGTGTCGTGGGAACGATCTTGGTCGACTACCAGTACCACTGGTCCTGGTTCATTGCCCTGCCCGCCGCGGTATTGCTGACGACCGCCATAGGGGCCATCTACGGAGCCCTCGTGATTCGTCTGCGGCTGCCATCCTTCATCGTGACGTTGTCGGGCTGGTTGGTCTTACAAGGCATCGTTATCTACCTGGTTGACCATCAAGGTACCGGCGGCTCGATCTCGATTCAGGAGTCGGTGCTCTACGACCTGGTCGGAGGAAACCTAACTCCGCTCGCGACGTGGTTGTTCATCGTCGTCTGCGTCGTCGTGCTCGCCTATCTGATGATCAGAACGGGTCAGAAGCGCCGCGCCGCTGGACTTGAAGCCACGCCGCTGCTGGTGACCGTGGTGAAGATCGTGTTGCTGGCAGTGGTGGGCGTCGGTCTCGTTTGGGTGTTCAACACGAATCGCTCGACGTTCGTTCAATTGAACGGAATGCCTTTCGCCATTCCCATCGATCTCGCCGTGCTCGCGGTCAGCACCTTCATCTTGACCAAGACGAGGACGGGACGCTACATCTACGCCATAGGTGGCAACAAGGAGGCCGCTCGGCGCGCGGGCGTGAACGTCAATCGATATCGTTTCCTCGCCTTCTGCGCGACTGGTTTCGTCGCGGGACTCGCGGGTCTGCTGTACTCGTCGCGTCTCGGTGGACTGTCGGACAGTGTCGACCCGACGTTGACTCTCTATTCGATCGCGGCCGCAGTCATCGGCGGCACGAGCCTGTTCGGTGGTCGCGGCAAAATGGTGCACGCGCTGATCGGCGGACTGATCATCGCGGTGATCTACAACGGAATGGCGTTGCTGAGCATGAGTCCCCCCACCGTATATATGGTGACCGGATTAGTCCTGCTCGCCGCGGTGACCATCGACTCGGTGGCCCGTCGGGGCAGCTCCCCGCTCTCCTGAGGTTCCTCGGGTCCCCGCTCCCTCACGGACTTCACGGAACGAACGCCGCTCGAGTCAACCGCCCTCGTCGAGGCGGTGACCATCGACTCGACGGACTCGGCCGTCGGCAACGCGCCGCTGGAACGAACGAGTTGCGACCTCGTTTAGTACCAGCGCGGTGTTCGATCTCCGCTGACGCGTGGAACGGACGGTCGGCGCAGCCGCACTCGGACGCTCCCGACTGATCCGCAGGGGTGACGCGGACTTCGTAATCTGGGTGTCAGTCGACCAGAGGCGGTTCGGGTGCAAGAGTACGAGGCCACGGTGCTCTCGCGTGAGCGCTACGAACTCGGCGAATGTTGTCGTTGGGACGAAGTGCGCTCAGAACTCTCGTGGGTCGACGTGCCCGCCGGGACGTACTTCCGTGCCCACGTGACGCCGCGGTTCACGATCATTCGCGCCCACCAAGTTGAGGGTTACCTCAGTGCCGTCGCCCCGTTCCAAGATCGATCGCGGGGTTGGATCATCGCGCTGAACCAGTCGATCGCGCACCTCGACGAATCCGGCGCGCTCAGCGAACTCGCGCGTCCCGAGGCGCACCACGCGTCCGAGGTGAGGATGAACGATGGTGCTTTGTTTGGATGTGGTTGGTTTATGGTTTGTTTGTTTGGAT
>JBEKQN010000240.1:0-5202 GCA_049519675.1 Acidimicrobiales bacterium
CCTTGTAGGCAGCTTGGCGAGCCTGCGCGGGAGTCAGGAGCTTTTGGATGACACCAGTGGCGACGTTGAAGTAGTCCTGAGTGCAGATCGGCACCCGCTCCGCCAGGGCGAAGTAGTGCGATGGCCACGAGTCACTACGCACCGCTGGGTTCGATTCCACTTCAATCGCGTCGGCATACTTTGGAGCGCACGAACTACCGTGCTCGCGCACCATCTTCTTGAATGCCGCAGTGGAGACCGAGCTGATCGACACACTGGCGTAGGCCCGGTCACCGTGATCAAGAACGATCGGTTGATAGGCGACGGCCCCACTCACCGAGCCAATGCCAACCGGAGTGTGCGATGGACCACTTACACCTTCCACAGGGACGTTGTCGACTCCCAACGTGCACGTCGTTCCAGTGTTCTCGAACCAGAGGGTTGCCCTGAAGCCGGAGGACGCCGAGTACGTTCCCTTCGGTGGACTCATGGAAGGGCGAAGTTGCGTCGGACGACACGTCCGTGGCAACGAGTTGTGCTTGGTCGCTGCGCTGGCCGATGCTGCGGCGAAAAGAGCGGTCACGAGCAGAGCACTGGTTACGATCGCGAAGACGAACGTGTTGTGTTGCCGGTGGTAAGCGAACGACAAAATTGTCCCTTCGAAACGTGTTGGACAGGACTACGACTGACCGATAGACGCCATCATGGTCCAATTCGCCCGTCAAAGGCTACAGAACTGGAACGTCGGGCACTCAACCTTTCGTTCCGACGTCGATCAATCGAACTGGGCGGCCTTTCATCCCAGCCCACAGTTGTTGATGAGCCAGCCGTCAGATGCAGAACGTTGAAATGAAATGCTCCGTGAAGTGGCCGGTTGTCCTTCCGTTGGTGAGGCGGATTCCGCAAAGGTGCAGAACACAACCGCTCTCTTGGGTGGACGGCGTGGTGGGCGAATACGACGACCGTGAGGGTTTTGGCGTCATTGAATCGCCTGATACGCCCGGGGGTTGTTGGTTCCATTATTCGCAGATTGAGGTCTGCGGTCGCCGGACTCTGTCCGCTGGTCAAACGGTTCGTTTCACTTTCGAATGCGATGTGGATCACGATGGCTTTTCATTCAGGGCCGTGCGGGTGCGGCAGTCAGAGTGAAACGGGGCGCAACCGATGTAAGTGCGGCCACTACGAAGGTCGCACCAGCGACAGACGTACATCCGCGCACTGCGACCTGCCCACAACGTCAAAGATCGCATCGAAAGGTGACAGTAGTGATTCGTCGGGCTTTTGGCTGTGCGTTATGCTCTGCCTGAATTCTGGAGTCGAACGGCGATCACGGGGAGGAATGAACCGAATGCGATTTCTGACACGTTCTCGCAAGGTTCCTCTCCGGTCAGCGTTTGTACTCCTTGGCCTCTTGACGTTTCTGCCGGCCGGTTCGGCGAACGCGGCTCAGCCGACGTTCGGCATCGGTACTTACTCGGGTACGACCAGCCAAGGTCAGCACTTTACGTTGTTCGTGGCGGACTATGCGTGCGTGACCGGCAAACCGGGCCACCTCTGTCTGTACGCGTCCGGTGCGAACAACGTGGAACTGTTGGTCGGAACGACCTGCCCTGGCGGCGCTGCGGGAGGATCGTTCGGCGTTGATCTTGGCCCGAGCGTGGTACCGGTCAATGGCATCGTGAATCAGCGACAGGGTCTCTCTCCCGGGACGTTCACCAGCCACATCGCGCTCACGAAACACGACACGGCCACGGGGTACTTCGTCGCTCAGGCCAACGGGTGCACGAGTGGCCGGGTCACCTTCACCGCCAGGCGTACTGGACCTATCAAGTATTGACGTGTGGTTTCGACGGTTCGCACCACGTACGACAGATCCATTCTCGAGAGGCGAACTCACTCATCCTTTCTGATTTGTAACGCACTGTCGATTCCGGGCGATTCGATTGAATCGGATTATAAGATTAGGAGTTCATGAGTTTGTTGTGCCGGGACGCCTGGTCGACACGGACAATCACCATGCACAACGAACCGGGACCACGCGATATGTCAGACGCAGTGCACCGACCCCACATGAACGCCGCACTGCGCGTCTCGATGCTGAGCATGCTCTGGACGCTTGTTTCGAGCGTGTTCGCCGTCATCATCGGTATTCGCAGTCGAACGTCAGTCCTCGTCGCATTTGGCGCCGTCAGCGTGGTCGATGCGGTCGGCTCGGCCTCGCTCAGCTATCACTTCCTTCGCGGCTTGCAGCACGATCAGCTGTCGGAGAGGCTCGAGAATCTGTCTCACCGGATCGTCCTGATCGGCCTGCTCATCATTGGCAGCGCTGCAGTTCTGGGAGGGGCAATCAGATTGTTACTCAATAGCTCGCGGGGATCTTCGGAGGCGGGCGCGGTGTTGGCTGGCCTGTCGTTCGTTGTCCTGTTCGTCCTTTCGAGCAGGAAGTTGCAAGTCGCTCGTCGCATCTCCAGTGCTGCCCTTCGCTCGGACGGTCAACTTTCCGCCGTCGGAGCACTATTGGCCGTCATCACGTTGGTGGGTACCGTTCTCGAACGCTGGTTGGGTTGGAGTTGGGCTGACGCCACCGCAACGATTCTCCTCGGCGTGGTCGCGATGTGGCTGGCGATCTCAACATGGCGCGAGGGACACATCAAGTAGTCAATACCCTCAGTTATCTCGTATCAGTCCACGTCGTCCGCCTTCGGTCCGGCGACCAGAGTGTGACTTTCGGCACTAGCACCTTGTCGGGTCGGTGACGGTCAACGTGGTGTGGACCGCGCGAAGGATCTGTTGCCGGACCTGATCCTTCTGGAATTTCGACTTCCCGACACGAACGGACTCGACGTCTTGCTTCAATTACGCGCAAACGTCCTCACCCGCGATATTCCCGTCATGATGTTGTCGGCGGAGGCGCACACGGACGTCATCGCGAGTTGCCTTGCTGCGGGCGCAGTTGACTACCTCACGAAACCGTTTGATCTCCAACATCTATGGCACACCATCGCCCTCGTCGCTAACGAACCCTCGAGTGCACGAGTCGCAGTGGCCGCATCGGCGCACTGAACTCTGCGGTGTGCGTGTGGTGCCGCCGCGCGGTTTGCCCCACGTTGTACGCACCGACCTTTGACTTCAAGCGGACTTGGCGCCTATTTTTTGGACCTGGGCGGACATTATGGAAGCGACGTCATCCCACGACCACACCTCGTTGGTCGATGAGAAGCCACTCGAAATAATCCACTGATCGATCGTTCCCACGATCACACGCGTTCGTCGAAATCCTTGATGATACGGAGAGCGCTCGTCGCCAGTCAGCGTGGTCGAAAGTCCCGCGACGACAACTTTCTCAGTGACGTCAATCAACTCAGTGGCGACGCCGGGTCGTTGAAGAACGGAATCGAATAGGTGTGGTGCGAAGGACGTGGCGTCGGATGCGGACGCGAATTCGCCGATTTGAATCCAAAGGGACGTCTTCGCTGGTTTGTTCGCAAAGCGACGCCACACGTTGAGATTCCCTCGGTCTCGAGCCCGCTCGATTTCAGGTCCCGCAAATCCCCGGTTACCAATTGTCCACGACTGCTCGCCGTCAAACGTGAGTCCATGCCTCGTCAACTCAGATTCACTCAGGAGCATCTTGAACTGCTTTGACGCATGCGCGCGATGATCAATAGGCCCAAGAATCTTGCGAAGTCGCGAAGCGAGCGATCGTCGTCCTTCGTTCAATTCATCGTTCGTCATGGGGCGATTATGTCATAGCCGGTACAAAGCGACTCCCTGTCCAGCACCGCAGAGTCCCCGATTCGGATATTCGTGGCCGGTCTGAGGTCCGATCCGCACGGGTAGGTCGATGAACTCACCACGACCTCTTGAGCTCCTTCGCAATTCTCGGAACGAGTGTTGCGAACGTTGCGGCGTCCCACAGGACTGATATCCCCGTACCCGTTTCCACGATCTGTTCGTCGACGCTCTTCCATGCACCCGACACGAGGAGGACTCGACCCCGGTTGCCAAAGTGGATTTCCAACGCCAATGGCGCCTGGGGACCAGAAAAGGGCACTGCACCGTCGACGTCGTAGTGGTGCGAGCTGAAGGTCCTGCGGCGCTTGGACAGTACGACAAAGGGCGAGTCAACCCAATGAATCTTCGATGACACGATACTTTGACCAATCAATTCATTCCAAGGTGACTCGCTGTTCATTTGCGCGATCTCGACCTCGCCGTCTCGCTCACGAATCGGTCCCTCGACGAGAGAAAGTTCGTTCGTGCCGTCGGTGAACTCATCGGACGAGGTAACGCCCACGACCCCGTGATCGCACATCAGATCGACGCCGTAGTGGGCGGTGTGCGCCGCCCCAGAGTCCCGACGAAGTTGCACCGTTGCTTCCGAGGGAGAGTCGTGGTAGCGAACACCGAGCAATTCGCTTCCGACGAGGCTCTTCGCTCGATCCAACAAGGCTCTGGTAAACGCTTCCATTCACACATTCCAACACAGCACAGAGTGTCCATCGCACCCCAACTCGTGAAAGTGGCCGAACGCAGTGGGCGTGGTTCACTGCGGCGCAGACGTCACGACCGCCGATCAGTTCCCTACGTCTCACATCCTCAGTTGGTGACCTCATCCCCGACGTCGGTCAATGGACGTGGGCGCCCAGGGGCCACGGTACGAGCCAGGATGCCGAGCGTGGCGCGCAGCGTACTCTCGGGGATCACCGGGAAGATATTCGCGTCCCTCCACGACTGTTCGATACCGGACCAGTCGTAGTACGACGTCACGAGGGAGCCACCTTCGATCGGCTCAAGTCTGTAGCCATAGACGTGCCCGAGGTTCCATTTCCCTTCGATCAACCACGCGATCTCTTCGTCGATCACAAAGGTAACAATTCTCACGTTCACGTCATAGAGGCCCAGTGGATAGTCGTTGAGCGCCTCTCGGTCCATGTGCACGACAAAGGTGTCGCCCTCTTGACTGACCCGCTGGCCCGATGAGCTCATCAGCATCCCAGAACTATCGATGGCGACGTGCGTTTCTGGTTCAGTGAGCAGTGCAAATATCGCACGTGGTGTCGCGGCTATCGCTCTTGAAACTTCCATTCGTTCGATCATTTCGACAGTCTGGCACTTCGTCGGATTCGCTCACAGACCGGCGCATCGTGCTGTCACTGCGCAACACGGAAACATGGCGTCGAATGGATTCCTTAGCAACCGCTTCTAACCCTCAGCCCATCT
>JBEKQN010000241.1:0-2723 GCA_049519675.1 Acidimicrobiales bacterium
ATCAAGCGCGTTCACGGCAACAACCCACTCATCGACCGTTTCGAAGAGCACACGCGTGATTTTCTCGTGGTCGAGAGCAACGTAACGCTCGACGGCCGCCACCAGACCACAGATCTCTTCCTTGCCCACCTTCATGGCTCTCGCCAGTCGCTGCCACGGCGACGCGTTGGCGCGCATCGGGTCAATCCACCTTCTGGAACCCACGACCAGTCCGCTGGCCTGGGGTCCTTGCAGCGCTTTGCCGCCGCTGAAGAGCGCGACGTCCGCGCCGCACTCCTTGGTGAAGTACCACAGGTTCTCGAGCGGCGGTAGCTGCGCCGCCGCGTCGACGATGACCGGCACGCCATGGGCGTGCGCGATAGCGACCGTCTCGTCGAGCGTCAATGTTGTTCGTGGCAAGTGGCTTCCGGCAACCCACACCACGGCCACCGCGCGCTCGTCGAGAGCCGCCTCGAGTTCCCAGGTGAAGGTCTGAATGACGTTACCGATTTCGACAAGATGTCCCCCGCCCAGTTCGACCGCCCGGTCGTAAGGGATGCGGTGCGCGCGATGGATGACGACGTTGCGCGCCAGGGTCTCGTCGTCGGGCAGGCGCGCAATCAGCTCCGGTAGACCCTTGGTGATGGCGCCGAGCACCGCGAGTGCCAGCGCCGCCGCGCATCCCGAGGTCACGTACGCGTCCTCGTTACGCGTCAACTGGGCCAATCGCGCGGACGCGGCCATCTGCAGCTCATCGATCGAGACGCACGACTTAGACGCGCCGACCATCGCTGCAACGACCTCGTCAGCGAGCACCGTTCCGCCCAGCGCCGTCAACGTCGTCGCGGCGTTGATGACGCGTCGCACGCCCAGCGCGGCGTAGGGGTCGTAGTCGGGACTCATGTGCCTTCGAGCACCGCCAGTGCGGTGATTTCGACCTTCATGCCGGCAGGAAGCTCCACGCCGACCGTGGTGCGTGTGGGATAGGGCGCGCTAAATACTTCTGCGTAGCGCTCATTCATCGCGCCGAAGTCCGAGAGCGCCGCGAGGAACACGTCGATACGAACGACGTCGTCGAGCGTGGCGCCACACGACTTCAGCGCCGCTTCGATGTTCCTAAAGGTCTGGGCGGTCTGCTCACCCACGTCCGGGCCGGCCAGTTGACCAGTCGCCGGGTCAAAGCCGCCCTGGCCGGCGACGGACACCACCGTGCCCACGCGTACTGCCTGCGAATACGACGCGACCGGCTTGGGTGCCTGGTCGGTGCGACCTTCGATTCGTGCCATTACCTACTCCTTTTCATTAGCGACGCACAGGTTCCCGCGCGCCGTACAACTATTACTTGCCAATGCCCGCGGTGAGTCCGCGGACGAAGAATCGCTGCCCGAATATATAGAGCACCACGAGCGGCAGGATCGAGAAGAACGCCGCCGCCATCAACAGGGGCTCGTTGGTGACGTAACGGCCCTGGTAGAGCGCCAGACCGGCCATCAGGGTGCGCGACGTATTGGACTGCAGGAACACGAGGGCGACGAGCAGTTCGTTCCAGACGAAGATCGCGTTGACAATCACCAGGGTGACGGTCGAGGCGCCCGAGAGCGGCACGATGATCTTGCGCAGAATCCTTCGGTGCGGCGCGCCGTCCATGTAGGCGGCCTCGACCAACTCCAAGGGAATCTCGCGAAAGAAGTTGACGAAAAAGAAGACCGAGAACGGCACCAATAGCCCCGTATAGAAGATCATCACGGAGGGCAGTTGGTTGATGAGACCCAGCGTCACCATCAACGTGTACATCGGGATGAGCAGCGCCACAGGCGGTATGGCCATGAGCGCGATGTTGGAGCGAAAGAGCGACTCTCGCCCGCGACCCTTGCCAAAGACGATGGCGAAGGCCGCCATGATCGAGATCACGGTCGACACCCCCACCGCGACGATCGTCACGATGAGGCTGTTGCGCATCCAGGTCAGGATCGGCCAGTTGTGGAAGACCGCCGAGAAGTTGGAGAACGTGACGTGGTAGGGAAAACCGGTCGGGTCGAGCGTGTAGTACTTCGTTGACTTGAGTGCCGTCGACAGCATGAACCACACCGGGTAGAGCGACACGATGGAGATGACCACGAGCAACAGTTGACGCATGACGTTGCGGACGTGTTGCATCAGGCGTCCTGTTTCGTCGCGCGCACGCGCACCCAGATGTAGAAGGCAATGAAGACGCTGGCAATAGCGAGCAAGACAACCGCCGCCGCGCTGGCGATGCCGATCGAGCCGTTCTCGAAGCCGTTCTGGTAGATGAAGAACTCCATCACGCTCGAGGAGTACGCCGGCCCTCCCCCGGTCAAGACGTACACGTAGGTGAAGACCGACGACAGCACGATGATGGCCTGGAGGATCACGAAGAATTCAATGATCCGACGGATCTGGGGGATGAGGATGCGGCGCTGGATAACCCACCAACTCGCGCCATCAATTCGCGCCGCTTCTACTGTCTCACCCGGCACCGAGAGCAGGGCGGCCGAAAAGACCACGACACCAAAGCCGAACTGCTGCCAGACAATGACGCCACCGATGCTGAAGATGACCCAGCTAGGAGAACCCAGCCAGTCGTGGATCAGAAACGAAAGGTGCAGCGAGTGAAGTAAGCCGTCAAGGACACCTTTGCCCTGGAGCAGGTACGAGAACGACAGGCCCATGGCGGTCGCGGGCAAGATATAGGGCAAGAAGACAATCGCTCGGTACTGTCGAAC
>JBEKQN010000242.1:0-2702 GCA_049519675.1 Acidimicrobiales bacterium
GCATCACCGCCGAACGCGGACATACCTTCATCGACCGCATGATCACGCTCGTCGAAGGGGCGAACCGTCAGAAGACCCCCAACGAGATTGCCCTCACGATACTGCTCGCGGTGCTGACGATTGTTTTCTTGCCAGTGGTCGTAACGCTGGTGCCCTTCGCCAACTTTGCGCACGGCAGCGTGTCAGTCGTGGTGCTCGTGGCGCTGCTGGTGTGCCTTATTCCCACGACCATCGGTGCCTTGTTGTCGGCCATTGGCATTGCCGGCATGGACCGTCTGGTCCAGCGCAACGTGCTCGCCATGAGTGGGCGGGCCGTCGAGGCGGCCGGCGACGTGCAGACGCTGCTAC
Source organism: Acidimicrobiales bacterium (assembly GCA_049519675.1). Classification (GTDB taxonomy): domain Bacteria; phylum Actinomycetota; class Acidimicrobiia; order Acidimicrobiales; family RAAP-2; genus RAAP-2. The sequence continues at coordinate 349 of JBEKQN010000242.1, forward strand.
TCGACAAGACGGGCACCATCACCCTGGGTAACCGGATGGCGTCCACGTTTTATCCTGTAAGTGGTCACACGGAGCAAGAAGTTGCCGACGTCGCCCAGCTGGCGTCATTGGCCGACGAGACCCCCGAGGGTCGGTCCATTGTCGTGCTCGCGAAGGAACTCTTCGACATCCGCGAGCGTTCACTTGAGTCCGATCACGTGTTCGTGCCCTTCACCGCGACGACGCGCATGTCGGGCCTCGACATTGGCTCTCGCCAGATCCGCAAGGGTGCCGGTGATTCAGTCAAGCGGTGGGTGAGCGAACAGGACGGCACCGTACCCAGTGACCTTGACGCCATTGTTGAGCGCGTCTCGCGCGAAGGCTCGACACCGTTGGTGGTCGCCGATGGGCCGAACATCTTGGGCGTCATTGAATTGAAAGACGTCGTCAAGCAGGGCATTCGCGAAAAGTTTGATGAGATGCGTCAGATGGGTATTCGCACCGTGATGATCACCGGTGACAACCCGCTCACCGCGGCCGCCATTGCCCAGGAGGCGGGTGTCGACGACTTCCTCGCCGAAGCCACACCCGAAGCCAAGATGGCGCTCATTAAGAAGGAGCAGGAAGGCGGCAAGTTGGTCGCCATGACCGGTGACGGCACGAATGACGCTCCGGCGCTCGCGCAGGCCGATGTGGGCGTGGCCATGAATACGGGCACGACGGCGGCCAAAGAGGCTGGCAACATGGTGGACCTCGATTCGAACCCCACCAAGCTGCTCGACATCGTCGAGATTGGTAAGCAACTGCTGATAACCCGAGGCTCGCTCACCACGTTTTCGATCGCTAACGACATCGCTAAGTATTTCGCCATCATTCCGGCGCTCTTTGCCTTTGCCTACGGTGACCACCTCCAAGCCCTCAACGTGATGAAACTGCACAGCCCCCAGAGTGCCGTGCTGTCAGCGGTCATCTTTAACGCCTTGGTGATCGTGGCGCTCATTCCCTTGGCGCTGCGCGGGGTTAAATTCCGAGCGGCCAACTCGACGGCGATTTTGCGCCGCAATGTCCTGATTTACGGAGTCGGTGGCATCATTGTGCCGTTCATCTTCATCAAGCTCATCGACCTCATCCTCGTCGCGCTGCACGCCTACTAAAGAGAGTCTGAAATGATCGTCCACCTACGCCGCTCGCTGATAATGGCAGTCATCTGCCTCGTATTTTTTGGCTTCATCTACGCCTTCGCTGGCACGGGGCTCTCTCAGCTGCTCTTTAAGTACCAAGCAGATGGCTCCATTACGGCCAAGGGATCCACGCTCATTGGCCAGAATTGGTCCGACACGAAGTGCCCGGGTCATGCCCTGGGCAGTTGTGTCTTCCACGGTCGCCCCGACGACACCGGTCCCTACGCGGCCAACGCGAAGGAAGACATCTCCGGAGGCGACAACCCCCTCGTCGCCAATGGCGTGTCCGGCGAGTCGGCGGCGACCAACCTCGGACCACGTTCCAAGGTCCTATTGGCCGACACGAAACTTTTGGTCGCGTACTGGCACAAGTTGGGCGTCAACCCCACGCCGGACCTAGTGACCACGTCGGGCAGCGGGTACGACCCAGACATCTCGCCGTTGGACGCGACCGTGCAGATCCCCATGATTGCGAAGGCGACGGGCATCTCCCCGGCCAAACTCCAGGCCCTGATCACTCGCGAGTCGCACGGTGCGCAGTGGGGATTCATGGGTGCGAGCTACATCGACGTGTTGCAATTAAACGAGGCGCTTGCCAAGTTGCACTAGCTCCCTATCATCGGCCCAGCGGCGAGGTGTGACGGAGGCCTCGACGAGCACGTCATTGTCGACCTTTCCTCGTTGGACGAGGTGCCAGCGGGGAAAGGTCACCCCACGTGGCGCGCGCGTAGAAAACTACGACTATGTCACGTGGTGAACTTCGCGTCTATTTAGGCTCAGCGCCCGGCGTGGGCAAGACCTTTCACATGCTGGACGAGGGCTGGCGCCGCCGCGAACGCGGTACCGACGTGGTGGTGGGCTTGGTCGAGACCCACGGGCGTACCTCGACCATCGAGAAGATTCGTGACTTGGAAGTCATCCCGAGAGTCGCTCGGGAGTATCGAGGCGCGCTACTAGAAGAGATGGACTTAGAGGCGATTCTCGCGCGCCATCCTCAAGTCGCGCTGGTGGACGAACTGGCCCACACCAACGTCCCCGGCAGCATCAATGAAAAGCGTTGGCAGGATGTAGAAGCACTGCTGGACGCCGGCATCAACGTGATTACCACGGTCAACATCCAGCACCTGGAGTCGGTCTCTGACGTGGTGGAGAAAATTACCGGCATTACACAAAAGGAAACGATTCCTGACATCG
>JBEKQN010000243.1:0-3437 GCA_049519675.1 Acidimicrobiales bacterium
AACTGTTCAATGGTGAACCCCGAGTCGCGGTCTTGGCCGGTGGACAGCACAACTTCTTCGTCACGCCCGACACGTTGGTGCCCGGAGAGGCCGACGTGGTTCTAGCGCGACTAGTAACCGCACTACGTTCGAGTGGCACGACCGAGAGCCAAGTTGGAGGCGAGTGATGTGGAGTGAATTCTTTAGCGACAAGACCGTGGTCATCGCCGGTGGATCGACGGGCATCGGGTCCGCCTCGGCTGCGGGTTTCGCCCGCGCCGGGGCCAACGTCGTCATCACCGACGTGGCTGACGAAATTGGCTGGTCACTGGTCAAGACGCTCAACGATGAAGGCGGTCGCGTCCAGTACCAGCACTGCGACGTGAGCAGTGAGGACGACGTCACTCGTGTCTTCAGTTGGGTTGAGTCAACGTTCGGGTCGCTCGATGTGGTGCACGCTAACGCCGGCATTGAATGGACGAAGGACGTGCGAAATACGACCTTGGCGCAGTGGCAACACGTGGTCGACGTGAACCTGACGGGTGTCTTCTTGGTGACGCGCGCCGCGATGCTGACGATGTGCGAGAGAAGGTTTGGCACGATCGTGGTCACGTCGTCGCCCCACGCGCTGGCGACCGTGCCCGACTCGGGTGCCTACGCCGCGTCCAAGGGCGGGGCGCACGCACTGGTTCGTTCCCTCGCGCTGGAAGGCGCGCCGTACGGCGTGCGCGTGAACGGCATCGTGCCCGGGACAATCGACACGCCGATGGTTCGTCGCGAAGCCCAAGCCGCCGCCGACCCCGAACACCAGATGGAACTGATGGCCGGCACCCATCCGCTCAACCGACTGGGCCAACCCGAGGAGGTCGCCAACCTGGCGCTCTTTCTGTGGCCGTGAAGATCGTCAGCGCAGAGATCACCGCGGTCAATGTTGCCTACGTGCATCGTGAAGTCAGTTCCCAGGTACAGCGCGATGGCGTGACGGCCGGTGTCGTGCGCCTCGAAACGGACAATGGACTGGTTGGCTGGGGTGAAGCCTGCAGTGGTGCCGATATGGAATCGGTGCTTGCCAGCGCGCGCGCCATGACGCCGTTCGTCCTGGGCAACGATCCCTGGCGGGGTGAAGGGATGAAACGCGAAGCCTGGCACCGGGGGCTCTGGCAGTTCCGAGAGCCAACGGGGAACTTTGCCTGGGCCGGACTGGACATGGCGATGATGGATCTCTGCGGCAAACAGGCCGGTGTTCCCGTGCACGCGCTTTTGGGCGGAGCGTTACGCGAGAGTGTGGATTACTTCTGGTACTTGAGCGGTGACGATCTCGACGACCTGCTGGCGTACGCGCAGGTCGGACTTGATCGCGGATACACGACGTTCTACATGAAGGTCGGTCTCGACGACGACGCTGACGTCGAGCGCGTACGCGCGGTTCGCTCCTTCATCAGTGACGACCATCGCCTGCGAATCGATGCCAACGGTTCGTGGAACATGGCGCAGGCGAGACGTCAATTGACAGAACTTCAGGACGTGCACCTCGACTTTGTCGAACAGCCGGTACGCCAAGTGCCGCGAGACCTGCTTCGCGATCTGCGTCAGTTTGTCACCACACCGGTTGCGGCCAACGAGGGACTGTGGACCGAGGAGCAGGCTCGCGAGCGAATTGAAGCGCGAGTCGCCGACGTGTACTGCTTCAGTCCCTACTGGGTCGGTTCTCTGCGTGGGTTCCAGCGCCTCGGCTATCTCGTCTACGAACACGGGGGGCAGGTCTGCAAGCACACGCACGGTGAATTAGGTATTGCCGCGACGGCGGCCCAGCACGTGATGTTGACCTTGCCCTCAATAGTCGCAGGCAACCAGCAGACGGCGGCGCACATGGTGGGCGACGTCGTGAGCGAGCGACTGCCCATCGTCGACGGACCAACGTGGGGGACACCGTCGGTCCCAGGGCTCGGCGTAGCGATCGACGAAAGCGCGTTCGACGCCGCCGCAGCAAACTACCAGCGCGACGGGCAGTACTTGCCCTATGAGATGGCGAAGTAACTACATATGTCACTCGCACTTGACCGCGATGAAATCATTGAGATTTCGAGCGATGCGCTCCGCGTGGCGGTGCGTGCGCGTCGGGGCGCTCGCGTGACGAGTGTGCTGAGTCGTCACGATAATCGCGAGTGGTTGCGCCAGGCCCGAGGCGGCGCGAAAGGCTCTGAGTTGCCGTACGGTTCGACGTTCACGGATACCAATCACTATGGATGGGACGAGATGTTTCCCACGGTCGATCCCTGTCTGTTCCCGACTGAACCCTTTCAAGGGGCTCCGGTACCCGACCACGGGGAACTCTGGCAACTCGAGTGGGACGTGATGGACAGCTCCCCGTCTGCGTTGCACCAGCGGGTTTCGAGCGATCGATTTAACTACACATTCGATCGTCGTTTGCGCGTCACCGACGCCACGCTGCGTTGTGAGTACGAGTGCGTCGTTGACGCAGATGTCTCCGTGCCCCTGCTGTGGGCGCTGCACCCGCAATTTGAAATGCACGTTGGCTCGCGCGTCACGTTTGCCCGCGAATTCAAGTCCGTGCTCGACACCTCGGACGCGGCCGCGGTGCACGAAGTTGATTGGTTGGGCAATTTGCAAGTTGAACGTGACGTATTGGACGGCGCAGATCGGATGATCTATCTCAAACCCGACGAAGAAGCGAACGCGGCGAGCATCATCGACCTCTCTGGATCATTCTTGACGTTGTCCTGGGACAACCAGTTCGCGCCGTATCTCGGCATCTGGCTGGATCGTGGGCGCTATACCCAGGGATCCGTGGCCGCCTTAGAGCCGACCAACGGTTTCTTTGATGATCTCGCTCGAGCGTACGGCGGCAAATCAATTCGTTACTTTGAGCCAGGAGAAGCAACGTCCTGGTGGGTGGAGATCACCGTGGGAGGAGACGCGCCGTGGACGAGTTCGTAGCTACGCCGTGCAACTCCGAGCTCTTCGAGCTCGGCGAGTGCTGTCGGTGGGACGACGTTCGAAAAGAGCTGTACTGGCTTGACGTCCCGACGGGACGATTCTTTCGCGCGCGCGCAGATGCCAACAACCTCGAAATCCAACGGACGTACCAGTTGCCCGGCTGGGTGACCGCCGTCGCGCCACTGGCGGACCGAACCAAAGGTTGGATTGTGGCGCTCGACCAGTCGATCTACCAGCTCGACGAATCTGGCGAACGGAGGGAACTGGCGAGTCCCGAAGCGCAACGGGCTCCAGAAGTGCGGATGAACGATGGGACGGCCGATCCATGGGGGAGATTCTGGATCGGTTCGATGGCTTTCAGCGCGCAAGTCGGGAGGGGAAGTCTCTACCGCTTCCACGAGTCCTGCGGGGTGCAGACGGTCTTGTCCAATGTCACGATCTCCAACGGTATTGGATGGAGCAATGACCGGCGCACCATGTACTACGTCGACAGCGGACCG
>JBEKQN010000244.1:0-2645 GCA_049519675.1 Acidimicrobiales bacterium
CGTATGGAAGTAATCCGACTGGACGGCTACACCGAGTCAGAGAAGGTGTCGATCGCTCGTCACCACCTGCTCGGCCGCCAACTCGCCCGAGCGGCGCTGCGCGAAGATGAGGTCACGATCGACGACGAAGCTATTCGCAGCATCGTGGCCGACTACACGCGTGAAGCGGGCGTTCGCAATCTGGAACGCGAGATCGGACGACTGCTTCGCAAGGCGGCGACGAGATTGGCCGCCGGCGAACGCGAGGCACCGATTGCCGTCGACACGGCCACGGTGCACGAATGGCTCGGTCGACCACGCTTCTACTTCGAATCAGCGGATCGCACCAGCGTGCCCGGAGTGGCAACGGGTCTGGCTGTGACCGGCGCCGGCGGCGACGTGCTGTTCGTCGAAGCGAGCGTGTCCGAAGGTCCCGAAGGTCTGACGCTCACCGGTCAGTTAGGTGACGTCATGAAGGAGTCGGCGGAGATCGCCATGTCTTACGTGCGCAGCCACGTCGAGGAGTTGGGAATCGATCCGAAGTCCTTCACCGGCAGGCGTTTCCACCTCCACGTGCCGGCGGGCGCCGTTCCTAAGGACGGTCCCTCGGCGGGCGTGACCATGACGACGGCCCTCGTCAGTCTGTTGCGAGGCGAGGCCGTTCGGCCCGTGGTCGGCATGACCGGCGAGGTGACGCTGCAGGGTCGCGTGCTTCCCATTGGCGGAGTCAAACAAAAGGTATTGGCCGCGCACCGCGCCGGGTTGACAGAAGTGATCCTGCCGGAACGCAATGGACCCGACCTCGAAGACGTCCCCGAAGAGGTTCGTAAGGCCATGACGTTTCACCTGGCCGCCACGATCTCCGACGTGCTGGACACAGCGCTCAGGCGCGAATCCATCATCACTGAAGAAAGCGAATTCTCGGCGGTCGCCTGAGCCAGTTGAAACGAGACCCGCGTTTACGGTTCGACAAGCAGCAGCAACTGCTTGGCGATTTCGTTTAATGGCCCTGGCCCACCTTCGGCCCTACAGAGAATGAGTCCACCTTCAACGCTCGCGACGCTGATGGTGGCAATCCCCTCTGCTCGCCTTTTCGAAATGCCCACATTCTTTAGCTGCTCCGCCAGGAGTGCCACCCACGAGTGGAACACCTCTCGGGCAAGTACCAAGAGTTCATCGTCGCTGGCGGCGACGTCAACTGTCACCCCAGCGACCGCACAACCGGCGGCACCATCAGAGGCTTCAGCGACGTGTTGGAAGAGAGCGACGAAGTGGCGCAGCACGTCCGCTCCCGTGCTCGCGGTGGACGCCTGCATGTGCGCAAGTACCTGCTCCGAGGTCCAACGAATCGCATCTTCGGCCAACTCTCTCTTGCCCCCGGGGAAGTGAAAGTAGATCGAACCACGAGGAGCGCCGCTGAGGGCCAGTACGTCGGTGAACGACGTGGCGTTCAGTCCCTGCGATCCAATCAAAGCGGCGGCGCTTTGCACCATCTTGCCTCGACTGTCGTTCGTCATGCCCTCCTCAATTGACTATGACGAGCGTCATAGTGTACGCTGAGCCCGCTGACTATGACAGCCATCATACTGAACGAAGGGGAAAAGTAATGCCAATGATCGACGTGTACTCCACCGAAGGAACCTTCCCTGACCAGCACGCTCTCGCTGCCGATCTCGCGAACGCCGTGATGCGCTGGGAAAAGGTGCCGCCGATCTCCCTCTTCAAGAACAACACGGCGGCATTCATTCATGATCTTCCCGAAGGAGCCATCTCGAACGCGGCGGGAGACACGAACTACGTACGAGTGCAGGTGCTCACACCAGTCGGAGTCTTGGACCGCGACAAGCAACTTGGAGTGGTCAGGGAACTGACCGATATCGTCGCCGCAGCGGCCAGCGACCCGAACCTGGTCGAAAGAACATGGGTGCTCATCACCGAATCGCCCGAAGGCGGGTGGGGCATCAACGGACACGCGAACACGGGCGCGGACATCGCCGTAGCGGCTCGCGAGGAGCTAACAAAAGCCGCTCAACAAAAAGATCCTGCTTCATAGTCCCACGGGCTTGCCCAACAGGTGACCATGAGACTCGGGAGCCCACCAACGACCACGCTGCCGGGAGACAGGAACGCTACCGCCGTAATCTTTTCGCGCCAGCGAGTTCACGGAATACCGTCACCATTTCGTCCAGGCTGAGCTTCATGCTGGCCCGACCAACTTGGTATTCGTATCGTTGAAGATGAGTGCCTTCGGAAATGAAGGGTCGGGCGAAGGTCCATATCTGATCGCGCGCGACGATCTCGCGCACCCGCGACTCCATGACCTCTACCGTTTCGGCGAAACGCAGATGCATCATTGGACTGCGCACTTCGTCGGGGAGAACATCGATTTCTTCGATTTCTCGTAGTTGCTTTGCCAGGGCGCGCGCGCGACGGTAGTAGGCAGCCATGTCACCTGGACGCTCGCGCAACACCGTCAATGCCGAGGCCGCATAGGGCCAGAGCATGTAGGGACGGCCACCATGACGGGTCCGCCACAGCGAGACTTCGTCAATGACGTCGCGATCGGCAATGACACAACTTCCAGAAATGCCGCCCAACCCTTTGTAGAAGGAGACGTAGATCGAGTCAAAGAGTGCGGCGATATCAGCCAGAGACTTCTTGGCCGA
>JBEKQN010000245.1:0-4009 GCA_049519675.1 Acidimicrobiales bacterium
GCCTTGGTGGCCCGCCGTGTAGGGATCGCGAATCTCCGTCATATTTCTAAGGGCCGCCAACGTCCCGGCCAATGATTCATGGAGCTGTCGGACGGCGTCCAGGTGCGCAATGCCGTACTGAATTTCGTTGGCCATGGTTTGCAACTGCTCCACGGTTTCATCGTCAAACGCGAAGACCTGGGAATCGAGAATGCAGAGGACTGCTTGACGGTCAAACACTTTCATAGGAATCGCCAACCCCGAGTTGAAACCGGCCCTTGCGTTGACGGCTCGCCACGGAGCATCCTTCTCACTGAGCAAGAGCTGATTTTCCCTGCGGGTAGTTCCACTTCGCAGCGCCGTGCCCACGAATCCGTTTCCTTCTTCAACATTGGTGGAGGTTGAAATCAAAGAGGCATTGACTGTGTCCACTCGACCAGACGCGCAAATGACCTCAACTCCGTGGTCGATTGACCGGGAACTCATACCAATCCATGCCGAATCGAAGTCCAATTGCTTCACAATGGAGTCGCAGAACGTTTGCAGTGCGACCGTCTCGTCTCTCGTTTCAACTACGGATTGCATGACATCCTTGTGGAGCGCGAGCAAATGCGCGGACCGTCGAGCCAAGGTGAAGTCCTCGAGGGAGACAACGACCCCCGCCAGCGAATTATCACGTGTGAAGGGCCAAGAATTTACCTTGAGCCACTGACGAACACCGTTAGGCAGACGAAGCGCGCAGACGACGTCCAAACAGGGCGCTCCGGTTCGCAATGTCTTGGAGGCCGGTGTTTCTGAGGGCGCGAGCTCCGTTCCGTCTTCAGACAATTGGTATCGGAAATCGCCCAGGCGCCACTCTGTGATGTGATCGATGTTGAGACCGCAGAGGTCAGCGGCCGCTTGATTACAGTCGACGAGTCTGCCGTCGACGGCAAAGAGCATGAGCCCGGTATTGAGAGAGTCGAGAAACTCGAGACTCGACGCGACTGATTGAAAATCCTCGCGTCCCGTTGGCGCGGGAAGGGTTGTGACCATGGCCCCACCTCCTTTCCGTTTTCCAACATCGGGCTACTGGAAATTGCGTGTCGTGGTGCATTTCACCGCGCCAAAAACCAAGTCCCCATATGAAAAAATATCACTGGAAATTGAACATTAAGTCGAGAGAATCGGCGTCATTGTCTTGGCACGTGCGTCGTACCTGATGAAACGGCATGTCAGATGGAGGCGTTGTTTATATTTTGTCCAGATGTAGTCAATGGCTCAGGGCGAATATCACTCCGCTCATGGAGCCTGTCCCTGTGATGGGTAATCGCCCGACGGACCTAGGCCCATAGTTGATCGGGTGCGAAGAGTGGGTGTCTACGCGGAGCCATAATGTGACGCCAGTGGTGAGACTTCACCCGGTNNNNCCAGGCGGTCCGCGTGCACAATTTCATGGTGTCGAGCGATGGCTACGGCTCCGGCGTCGGGCAGAGTCTTGAGCACCCGTTCGGTCACGCGAACCCGGCCGATCTCTTCTCCTGGGCGGGTGCGACCGCGCACTGGGTCAACCGAACCGATCCTGGGGGGACCTACGGTTTCGACGATTACTGCACTCGCGATTTCACTCGGAACATCGGTGCTGAAATCATGGGGCGAAACAAATTTGGCCCCCAACGCGGACCGTGGGAAAACTATGAATGGGAAGGGTGGTGGGGCGACGACACGCCCTTCCATACGCCGGTGTTCGTTCTTACACACCACGTGCGCCCCTCAATCACCTTGGGAGACACCACCTTCAACTTCGTCAATGCCTCGCCGCACGACGCACTCGCGCAGGCGTTCCAGGCGGCCGACGGCAAGGACGTGCGCCTCGGCGGTGGCGTGGCCACGGTGCGCGAGTTTCTCGACGCCGATCTCATCGACCAGATGCATTTCGCGGTGGCGCCAATCAAGCTTGAGCGCGGTGAAAGGATGTGGGACAGTCCTGACGATCTCGCCGACCGTTTCTACTTGGAAAAGGTACCGAGCCCGAGCGGTGTGACGCATCTTTTTTTCTGGCGGCGCTAACGCTCAAACCATCGGAACGGACGTGATTCGTGCACCGAGTCTCGGGCAAGGGGCGACCATTGATGCCTGCAGCCGCGGCGCGGATGTATTTGATTTATTCGGTCAATCAATCGTTGGGTCCGAGCGGGTTGGCCGAGGCCATTGGGCGACGGCCCACAATTTATGTGTCGTGGCTTCGCAACGTCGTGCTGAGCCACTCCGGCCTACCCGATGAGTCATCGAGTAATTGGTCCAGATCTTTGACCGAGAGAGGTCGAGCAAACAGGAATCCCTGTCCGCTATCGACCCTCTCGGTCTCGAGTTGAGTGCGCTGATGGTTCGTCTCCACTCCTTCAGCGATGGTCTCGATGCCTAAGACCTTGCCCAACTGGACGAGCGTGTGGACTAACGCGGCGGACTCGCGTGAATCGGCGATTCCCGAAACAAAGGATCGGTCGATCTTCAAGATGTCGATAGGGAACTGTCGCAGGTAGGCGAGGGAGGAGTAACCCGTTCCAAAGTCGTCGATCGCGATGCGAACACCGAGTGCCTTGAGCAGCATCATGCGTGCGAGGGTGGAACCCGAGTCATGCATGAGAGCCGTCTCGGTCAATTCGAGAATGAGGTGATGGGGATCGAAGCCGGTGACCGCAATGGCTTCTTGCACGTCGGTCACGAGACTGTCGCGCTCGAGTTGCTTGGCGGCGATGTTCACCGACACGGCGAAGTTATGGCCGCGACTCTGCCATAGGGCGCCTTGTCGGCAGGCCTCATGGATAACCCACGCACCCACCGGGACGATCTGGCCACTCGACTCGAGCGCGGGGATGAAGTCATTTGGTTGGACGACGCCACGTTGAGGTTGTGCCCAGCGCAGTAACGCCTCGACGCCAGTGAAGGCACCCGTTGAGAGTTCGACGGTCGGTTGATACATCAAGAAGAACTGGTTTCCCTCGAGCGCGCCGCGAAGGTCGACTTCGAGTGCGCGGTGATTGTCGACCGACTCCTGCATTGACTTGACGAACTTCACGGCCTGCTGCTTGCCACGGGCCTTGGCCTGATAGAGCGCAATGTCGGCGTCTTGGAGCAACTCTTCGGGGGTCGCGCGGTCACCTTCGGCGATACCAATGCTGGCATTGACGTTGAGCGGCGCAGTGCTCGCGGCGATGATGAAAGGTGTGGCGAGCACGTCCAGGAGTCGTTCGGCTACGACGTCGACGCCCGCCTCGAGCGAGACGCCCTCGGCCAGGACGACGAACTCGTCCCCACCGAGACGCCCCACCGTGTCAGTCTCTCGGACGGCGCTCTGAAGTCGTACGCCAACGCTCACCAGGAGTTGGTCGCCAGCGCGGTGGCCGAGTGTGTCGTTGATGTCCTTGAAATTGTCGAGGTCCAGGAAGAATGCAGCAACGTCGTGATGTTCACGTCGCCCTCTCGCCAGCATGCGGTCGATGCGGTCCAGGATCAGCGCTCTATTGGGTAGTCCCGTGAGTGAATCGTGCAACGCCAAGTGTTGGAGTTGATCGGTGCGCTCCTTCACGAGGTGCATTGCCCGAGAGCGACTCGTGCCGAGGACAAAGATGAGGAGTGCGATCAGTGCGCTGAGCAGGACACCGCCAAGAAACAGGAGGGTTGCCTGTCCTACACCAAACACGCCGGTCGCCACGCTGGGGAAATACACCTGTACGTGCCAACCGTTGTGTTGGTCGATCGTTCTCGAAATGGCGTCCCGAGGTCGGACGCCAGCCTTGAAGGTGACGTTGGAACCGCCGCCCCGGTAGTGGAACGCCACCGCAGTTCCCGGGTGACCGGAGAGAGCGACGGCGAGGATCTTGCTCGGGGTGATCGACGTACCGGTCCAGCCGATCAGATCCTTTCGACGGGCCTGCTCGGTCGCGGGATGTTGACCGCCTCGATAGACCGCGGCGCCGACAGCGAAGGCGTGCGCCCCGCCAAGTTGATCGGGGGCGTAGATGGACTGACCAGAGTCACGAGCTTGGAG
>JBEKQN010000246.1:0-2618 GCA_049519675.1 Acidimicrobiales bacterium
ACGCTGCGCCGGTGCCTTCCATGACGTTGCCACTCGCGGTTTGGGTCGCGTTGCCGGCCTGGTGCAACCAGTCGGTGAAGGCGTAGGTCGTACCAGAGCTCGCGCCGCGGTAGATGACCTTGATCGTGTTGCGAGCCTCGTTGTTAGTGCCGAGGCCGGCGAGTGCCTTGCCGAGGCCCGAACTCGCACCACCGTTGGTCGCCACGATCGTCGGGTCCGACCACTGCGTGATCGTGCCGTTGTAGATCCCGGCGATTTCCGCGGCGGTCAACTTCACGTTGTCAAAACCCGCACCCAGGTTGTAGCCAATGACGGCCCCACCCAAGATGTAGGGGACTTGCGCGTAGTTGGCTTCAGTAGCGCCACTGGGCAGCGTGCCCGCGGTGGGCGTCATGGGCTGGTCGGAGAAGCCGATGTTGACCGAACCATTGGTGATGTCCGTGCGTCCGGTACCTGAGCCTGCGGCCGGGTAGGAACTGAACGAGACCTTGCCACCGGCGCTGTACGCGCTCGCGCCACTCGTCGTCGCGCCTACTTCGGGTGCGTCAAAGGAAGAGCCATTGATCGCCAATGAGGCCGAGGCGGGAACGTTGAGGTCCGGGTCACCTGGCAAGCCCGTGCCCTGAAGGCTCGGCTTGGTCGGGGTGTAACCCCTTGGGCAAGCCTTCGTGGTCACCCGCGTGGACTTCAGTGCCGTTGCGGTCAACTCGTAGCAGGTGTGCGGCTTGTACTTATGAGGCTTGGCTGCGGCACCGGCGGGCAGACTGACCACCGCGAGCAGACCACCAACGGCGAGCGCTGCTGCCGTGATTGACCTGAGTGTCTTATTCATTCTGAACTTTCCTCCTAAAGAAAGTGATTCGTTGGTGGCTAAGTGAACTGCGAACGACCTACGCCGTGAGCGAATCTTTTTGCCACGCCAGAACTTAGGAATGGAAAGTGAACGGGAGGTGACACGCGCGAAGGTTCAAAGTGAAATGTTGAGGAAGTTCTGAAACCTTGCGATTTAAGGGAAATTCAGTCGCAGCAGCTGTCGCGCCACCCGCACGAGCCACATCGGAAGTGGGCGTGCTCGGCCCCGAGCGTGGCGCCACAGAGCGGACATTCCTCGAAAATCGCGAAACGATTCGAACACTCGGCGTCGACGGGCGATCCTTCGGGCTTCGTGAAGGTTTGAAACACGTCCATCGGTCAATTATTAACGCTCCACCGATTCGCGAGGTCGATGGTCACTGGACTGAGGGGATGCCACGAATCTGACCTAAAGTACCCGTGGGGGAACAATCTCGTTAGGCGGCCTTTGATGCGTATAGGTGTTCTTACCGCTGGCGGCGACGCACCGGGCCTAAATGCGGCGATTCGCGGACTGGGCATGATGGCCTTTCGCGACGGCCACGAATTAATAGGTATCGCTAACGGTTGGGCTGGCCTCGCGGGCGACTACTCGGGCCGGAGTCTCGCCCCCGAAGAACTGAGCGGCATCGTCGGAATGGGTGGCACCCTGCTCGGCACGGCGCGCTACAACCTCGATGACCCCAAGGGTGGGCGCGAACGCGTCCTCGACGCACTCGGACAGCACCTCGACGCGCTCGTCGCCATTGGTGGCGACGGCACCCAGCGCATCGCCAACTGGCTCGCCGAGCGCGGGGCCCCGGTCATCGGCGTGCCCAAGACGCTCGATAACGACTTGGTGGGCACGGACTACTGCATTGGCTTTGACACCGCGGTGAGTATCGTCGCCGAGTCCCTCGACCGGCTGTACACCACCGCGGCGTCACACCACCGCGTGATGGTCGTCGAGACCATGGGTCGCGCGACTGGCTGGGTCGCGGCGATGGGCGGACTCGCGGGCGGCGCGGACCTCATTGTCATTCCCGAGTTCCCCCTCACGATGGACCAGATCATCGCGCACCTCGTGAAGCGGCGCAGTTCGAACAACGCGTTCTCGATCGTCGTGGTCGCCGAAGGCATCAACCTCGAAACTCTTGGCTGTGCCGTAGAGGACGAGGTCTCCACCGAAGGCATCGGTGGCGTGCGGCTCGCGACGAGAGGCGTCGGTCAATTCGTCTCCTCACAAATCGACGCCCACGGCGGCTTCGAGGTTCGCACGACGGTACTGGGGCACTTGCAGCGCGGTGGGAGCCCGAGCGCCTACGACCGGATATGGGCCACGCGCGTGGGGGCCGCCGCCTACGACGCGGTGGTCGCGGGCAAATTCGGCATGATCCCGGTCGTCCAGGGCAACCAGGTCGAACTCGCGCCGCTCTCGACGGTCGCAACCGGCCAACGTAAGGTCCCGCGCGAACTCTACGACTTGTGTGCCGCGTTCTTCTAGCGAGCGACTCTTATCAGATCGGACCGAGTTGTCCGACTCGGTAGTGCTTGCGACACAACACCTGGTAGTGCACCACTCCGCGAACGACGTCACCGGTGACGAACTGGTTGCCCTCGCGCGCCACCACGCCACTTACGATCCTTGCGTTGCAGCGACCTTTCGCACCACACCAGCACGATGACGTGAGGGGCAGTTCGTGCGCCCAGTCAGCAATCGCGAACAGTCGCGCCGAACCGGGAAACACGTTCAGCAGGAAATCCGCACACAACCCGAACGCGTGCAC
>JBEKQN010000247.1:0-2617 GCA_049519675.1 Acidimicrobiales bacterium
GACGCCTACCTGGGCGGCGGGGACGACGAAGAGTCGGAGCTGGCGTGAGCGATACCGACGTGTTCTTACGCTTCGAGGGCGTCGTCGCCGGCTACGGCGGGGGCGACGTGCTCAAGGGCGTCGACTTCGATGTGAGCCAAGGTGGTGTCACGTGCATCGTCGGTCCCAACGGTTCTGGCAAGTCGACGTTGCTCAAGACGGTCAGTGGTCTCGTGAAGCCCCGCCTCGGTGAGATCTGGTTCAAGGGCCGCGGACTCGTTGGTCTGACGCCGAAGGAGATCCTCCAATTGGGCGTCGTGCAGGTTCCCCAACAGCACAGCCTCTTTCGCGAGATGACGGTAATGGAGAACGTGGAACTCGGTGCGTTCCTGGTGAAGGACAAGAAGGTGATCGCCCAGCGGATGGAGCACATCCGTGAGGTCTTTCCAATCGTTGGCGAACGAGCGAAGGACAAAGCCGGGAGCCTCTCGGGCGGACAACAACGACTCGTTGAGTTCGCACGTTGCCTCATGCTCGATCCGGAGCTCGTCGTCCTCGATGAGCCTTCGATGGGCCTCGACCCCAAGACCCTTCGGCTGGTGTTTGAGACGATTCGAAAGATGAACGCGGTTGGCCGCACTGTCCTGCTCGTGGAACAAAATGCCCGCCAGGCACTCAAAATGAGCCACGATGGGGTGGTGCTGGAGAATGGAACGGTTCGATTACGCGGTACCGGCGCTGAGGTACTGAACAACCCTGAGATTGGGGCGCTGTACTTGGGCGGTTCGATCGCGCCACCATCGAGTGGACCGGGATCGGGAGAGGATGGGCCATGAGTGAGGCCACACGACGTATTGGTTGGATTGGTTGCGGTCGGATGGGCACCGCGATGGCGAGCAGGCTCGTCCTCGCCGGTAATGACGTGACGGTAACGAACCGGACACTCGCGAAAACGCAGAGCCTCGCCGCGCTCGGTGCCAAAGTCGCCGAGCGCCCGCGTGACCTCGCCGGTTGTGACATCGTCTTCATCATGGTGTCGGCCAACGATGACCTCATTGAAGTGATCTCGGGACCACTGGGTCTCTTGAGCGATCCCGAACACGCCCCAGGGATCATCGTCGACTGCTCGACCGTGTCGAGTGACACGTCACACGAAGTCCGTCAGTCGTGCGCACTGCGCGACACGTCGTTCCTCGCCGCTCCGGTGAGCGGGAACCCCAAGGTCGTCGCCGCCGGTCTACTCACCCTCGCGGTCTCGGGCACCACCGACGCCTTCGAAGTGGTGCGGCCGTACTTCGAGCAGCTCGGCAACGGTGTCACGTACGTCGGGGATGGGGAAGTGGCGCGACTCGTAAAGATCTGCCACAACATGATGCTCGGCATCGTCGCGCAGGCAATGGCGGAGATTACCGTCCTCGCAGAGAGTGGCGGCATCAAACGCAGTGACTGGCTCGCCTTCTTGAATGACTCCGTGATGGGTTCGATGTTCACCCGGTACAAGACGCCGGCCTTCGTGAATCTCGACTTCAAGGCGACGTTCACACCGACGTTATTGCGCAAGGACTTCGACCTGGGTATGGCCCAGGCGCATGATCTCAACGTACCGATGCCGCTCTCCTCACTCTGCACCGAGATCGTGAAGAGTGCCATCGGCGCCGGCTACATCGAAGAGGACTTCGCGGTGCTGCTCCTCGAAGCAGCTCGCGGAGCGGGCATGAAGCTCGAAGCAGAGAACATCGCGGTCGATGACGGATTGGGGCAGTCGTGAGAGAGGGATTCGGGCCGACGATGAACACGCCGGGTCATATGGGCGTCGACTTCGAGTCGCGCGTTGACTTTGAGCGTCTGCGCAACTACCGACTCGCTCGGGCGCGCGAAGCCCTCGCGTCGAGCGACCTCTCCGCCGTCCTCCTCTTTGACTTCTACAACATTCGCTACGTGTCGGGCACGTGGATCGGCGGCGCGTTGGGCGACAAGATGACGCGCTACTGCCTCCTCACCCGTACCGGGGAGCCGATCGTGTGGGACTTCGGTTCCGCTGCTCGCCACCACAAACTCTTTGCGCCGTGGCTTGAACCGGATAACTGTCGTGCGGGAATGCTCGGACTTCGAGGGGCGATCGCGCCCCGGGCCGGTCTGTTCGAATCGGCGGTCAAGGAGATCGTGGCGATCTTGGCCGATCAGGGTCTCGCCGGCCAGCCCATAGGTATTGACATCATCGAGCTGCCGTTCCTCTTCGAGATGCACAAGGCCGGCGTGGATATTCATGACGCCCAGCAGTTGATGCTCGATGCTCGACAGATCAAATCCCCTGATGAAATCGTGTTGCTGTCGCAAGCGGCCGCGATGGTGGACGGCGTGTACCAAGACATCTTCGAGGCGCTGAAGCCCGGGGTCAGGGAAAATGAGATCGTCGCCCTCGCCAACAAGCGACTCTACGAAATGGGTTCTGATCAGGTAGAGGCCATCAACGCGGTCTCGGGGGAGCGGTGCAATCCCCACCCGCACAACTTCACGGACCGAATTATTCGTCCTGGTGAACAGGCATTTTTCGACATCATTCACTCGTTCAATGGGTACCGGACGTGTTACTACCGCACCATGTCGGTCGGGAGCTCGACGTCATCCCAGCGTGACG
>JBEKQN010000248.1:0-2611 GCA_049519675.1 Acidimicrobiales bacterium
GCGGCTTCGTCGTCACCGACCGCATGCTCGAGATGTTCAAGTCCAAGCCTCAGGCCCGCAAGGCCAAGCCGGAAGAGGTGACCGAATGAGTCGCGAAACGCTCATCGACCTCATCTACCTGATCTCGGCGACGACGTTCCTGGTCGCCCTGAAGGGCCTCGGCAGCCCCAAGCACGCGCGCAAGGGCAACATGGTCGCGGCGGCGGGCATGCTGCTGGCGGTCGTCGCGACGTTCTTCAAGTACGTCGACGGACACGCGCTCTATCACGTGTGGCTCATCCTGCTCGGCATCTTCATCGGCGCGATCGTCGCGGTGCCGGTCGCGCGGTTCGTGAAGATGACGGCCATGCCGCAGCTGGTGGCGATCTTCAATGGCGTCGGCGGTGGCGCGGCGGCCCTGGTGTCGATCACCGAGTTCGTCCACATCAAGTCTTCCCACCCCGCGACCTACGTCACCCTCGAAGTGCTGCTGGGCGTGCTGATCGGCACGGTCTCCTTCGCCGGTTCAGCCATCGCGTTCGCGAAGCTGCAGGAGCTGATGACGGGCCGACCCGTCACCTACCCCGGCCAGCAGATCTTTAACGCCATCCTGGGCGCGGCGGCACTGGTGCTCATCGTGACCATCCTGGTCAGCGGATCGACGGTCCTCATATGGATCCTCCTGGCGCTCGCCTTCATCCTCGGCGTGGCCTTCGTGCTGCCGATCGGCGGAGCGGACGTGCCGGTGCTCATCTCCCTGCTCAACGCCTTCACGGGTCTGGCCGTCGCGGCGTCGGGGTTCACGCTCGGGTCGAACCTCTTGATCGTCGCGGGCACGCTCGTCGGCGCCTCGGGTATCTTGCTCACGCGACTGATGAGCAAGGCCATGGGACGAAGCCTCTCCAATGTCCTGTTCAGCGCCTTCGGCTCGAACATCACCGCCAGCGGCGCCACCGAACGCGAAGACGGTCGATCAGTGCGCTCGGGCACACCCGAGGACATCGGTGTGCTGCTCTCCTACGCCAGCCGGGTGGTCATCATCCCGGGCTACGGCCTGGCCGTGGCGCAGGGCCAGCACGTGCTGCGCGAACTGGGCGAGCTACTCGAGGAGAAGGGCATCGAGGTCTTCTACGCGATCCACCCGGTGGCCGGACGCATGCCCGGGCACATGAACGTGCTGCTCGCTGAGGCCAACGTGCCCTACGAACAGCTTGTGGAGATGGACGAGGCGAACACCGAACTGCAGACGGCGGACGTGGCGCTGGTGGTGGGGGCCAACGACACGGTCAACCCCGCCGCGATGGACGACAAGTCCTCGCCCATCTACGGGATGCCGATCATCCGGGCCGACCTCGCCGAGAACGTCATCTTCCTTAAGCGCTCGATGCGTCCCGGCTTCGCCGGCATCGAGAACGAGTTGCTCTACAATCCCAAGACCCTCCTCGTTTTCGGCGACGCCAAGGACACCCTCACCAAGGTCGTCGCGACCGTGAAGGCCTCGTAACGACGACTGTGTTGGTGACGATCAGGCGGTCAGGGCGTCGAGCGTGGCGATCTGCTCGTCGCTGAGGGTTTGCGCCGCGTTGGCGTTGGCCCTCACCTGAGCGGCGCTCGACGCGCCGGCGATGACCGAACCAATCTGGCGGTGGCTCAGCAGCCACGAAAAGGCCAGCGTCAACAGGGGAATGTCAGCCTTCGTCGAATAGTCGATCAACGTGGCGACCTGGGCCTGGAGCGGTTCGCCCAGCCAGTGCGCGCTGCGATCGGCCGGCATCTTCGCGAGGCGCGTGCCCGGCATCAGCGGCTCGCCGGGATGTACCTTGCCCGTGAGCAGACCGTTGGCGAGCGGGTAGTACGGCAGGAAGGCGAGACCCAGTTGATCGCAGGCCTCGAGCACGCCGTCACGTTCGGGGTCGCGCGCGAGCAACGAGTACTGGTTCTGGACCGACACGAACGACGGGCCGTCGCCGGCGGCGTCGCGGGCTTCCCGTAACTGGGTCGCCGTGAGATTCGAGCAGCCGATCTCCCTCACCTTCCCCGCCTCGACGAGCTCACGCAACGCGCCAAGCGTGTCGCCGATCGGCACCCGGTCGTCGGGGGCGTGAAGTTGGTAGAGGTCGATGTAGTCGGTGCCGAGGCGAGCGAGCGAGCTGTCGCAGGCCTCACGCACGTAGTGCGGCGCCGCGCCGTAGTGATCGTCGTCGATGGGCATGCCGAATTTCGTGGCGATCACGACGTGACCGCGCCGCGCACCGAGCGCGCGTCCGAGGAACACCTCGGAGTTGGTGGCCCCGTAGATGTCGGCCGTGTCGAAGAAGTTGATCCCGGCGTCGAGCGCGCTCTCGACCACCTCGAGGGTGGCGTTGTAATCCAAACGCACGCCGAAGTTGTTGCAACCAATGCCGACTTGCGAGACTTTGAGGGAGCCGAGTGAGCGCTTGTTCATTGTCGTCCTTTACGCGGTCTTCGTAGTGTACAAAAAGCGCGACGGCGCTTCGCCCCTCGCCATCGAGTGGCGATCGTGGTGCCAAGTACGATGGATGTACCAAAGTAAGGAGCACTCATGAAAGTCAGCGTGGATTACGACCTGTGCACCAGCAACGCCGTCTGCATGAGCATCGCCCCGGAGGTC
>JBEKQN010000249.1:0-2599 GCA_049519675.1 Acidimicrobiales bacterium
CGTTGCGGGATGCCCTGATCGTCCACTAAGAGTTCAGCCTTGGTGTAGATGGCGTCGGCACGATTGGTGAATGAGAATTCGAACATCTTGGATTCAGTGATGGCCTGGGTCGGACAGGCCTCAACGCACAGGTCGCAATGGATGCAGCGCAGGTAGTTGATCTCGTAGATGTAGCCGTAGCGCTCGCCGGGGCTCACGGGATGGTCAGGCGGGTTGTCCAGTCCGCGCACGTAGATGCAATCAACGGGACAGGCGCCGGCGCAGAGTTCACAACCAATGCACTTCTCCATACCGTCCTCGTAGCGACTGAGCACGTGTCGGCCGTGCTGGCGTGGCTGCTTGGGTCGCTTGGCCTGCGGATAACTCGTGGTCACCGTTGGACGGCTGAGGTGTTGCAAGGTCAGTTTGAAGCCGCCAAAGAACGTGAAGAAGTTGGCCACTACTCCTCCTCGTCCGTCGTCGCGCGAAGGACCTCGCCAGGCAGTGGGCGTCGTCCCACCGTTCGCAACACCGACTCGTCACCGCGCTCGCGCGTGTAGCCGAGGTCAAAGGCTCGAGTGAGCAGTATCCAGGCGAGCAGCACGACCGCGATCATCAGGAATCCCCACGCCGGGCGAATGAGGAAGCCGGCGACAATCAACACCCAGCCCAGGCTGAGCGGTATGAGTTTCTTCCAGCCCATATCCATCAATTGGTCGTAGCGGAACCGCGGCAGCGCGGCCCGGAACCACACGTAACAGAACGCGAACGTCACGGTCTTGGCCAAGAACCAGACGATCGGGAACAACCAGCGTAAGTGGGCCACATTGGGCACCCAGCCGGCCGGGCCGCCAAGAAAGAGCGTCACGATGATTGCGGACATGGTGATCGTGTTCATGAATTCCGCCAAGTAGAAAAGTCCGAAGCGGATCGAGGAGTACTCCGTGTGGAATCCGCCGACCAGCTCGCTTTCACCCTCGACGACGTCGAAGGGAGGCCGGTTGAGTTCCGCGGTGATCGCGATGATGAACACCACGAAGGGAATGACACCGAGGCGGATGAGGTTCCAGTGCCAGATGCCGCCCGACTGCGCGTCGACGATGTTGTGCGTCGAGAGCGAACCGGTCGCCAACACAATGGTGACGATCGTCATGCCGAGCGCCGCCTCGTAACTGATCATCTGCGCGCTCGCGCGCACCGAGGACAGCAACGGGTACTTCGATCCCGACGACCAGCCGGCCAACATGACGCCGTAGACCGAGATGCCCGACATCGCGAGCATCAGGAGGATGCCCATTGGAGGATTGGCGATCTGCAACATGACAACGTGGCCCGCGATGTGCAACGTGCCACCGATGGGAACTATGGAGAACGTGATGAGCGCGGGCACCACTACGAGGTAGGGCGCGAGCTTAAAGACAAAACGGTCGGCCTGCTCGGGGATGAGGTCTTCCTTGAGGATCAGTTTCAGTCCGTCGGCCAAGGTCTGGAACATCCCGAAGGGTCCCCAGCGCTGGGGACCGATGCGACTCTGCATGTCCGATATTGCCTTGCGCTCGAACCAGATCATCAGGGTGACGGCGCCCATCAAAGCGCCAAAGCCGACGAGCACCTTAATCAGGACAATCAGCACGATCACGCCGAAGAGTCCGTTGACGCCGTGATGAAAGAGTGGGTCGACGGAGCCGAGCAAGTAGCTCACCGCGTCTCCAATCGAACTTGCGTTATCACGCTGGCATGGTCGACGAGCAGCGCTAAGACATTGACACCATCGGCATCGACCGTGGCGAAGGCGAGCTCCGCGCATCCTCGCGGCACGCCGTCGTCCAACACGACCGGCAGCGACACCGATCCGTGCGCACCCGTGACCGACACCACGTCACCGGTCGTGACGCCGAGACGGTCGAGGTCAAAGTGATTAAGACCAACCCGAGTGGTGTCAATGAGATTTTCCAACGCCGGCGAGGCGAGCATGGCGTTGCCCCGGTCGTAGAGCCGTCGGCTCACGTTGACGCGCAAGGAATAGGCGTCGGCTAACGGAACGTCCACGCCACGACCAGCCGCCACGTCACTGAGGTTCGCGCTCGTGGTTGACGAAGTCGTCGCAATACCAGTCTCGACGATGGTGCCGGCTCGAGAACCGAGTCCGACGCTGAACGCCGAGCGGATGCCAGGAAAGGCCATCGGGTCGAGGGGGAGTCGCGATGGAGCGGTGGCGGCGCGCCCGAACATCACGCCATCGCACGACCCGTCATTGAGTACCGACAGCGCCGGATACCCGGTCGTCTCTTCGATCGCCTTCGCCGTCTCTTCCACCGACGCCAAGCCGAGACTCTGTCCAAACTCTTCGGCCAGTTCAGAGGCGATCGCAACGTCGGGCCAGGCCGACCCCGGCGGGACAATCTTTGCGTTCACCGCCGTCACACGGCCTTCAATGTTGGTGACGGTGCCGATGCGTTCGTGCTGGACCGCGGCGGGCAACACCACGTCGGCGTAGGCCAGCGTCGAACCGCCGTGTCCCGAGACCACGACCACCTTTGCGACGTCGAGCGCCTTTGTCGCGAGGTCCACGTCGATCACGTTTCCGAGCACGTTGCCTCCGAGCAACAACACGGCCTTC
>JBEKQN010000250.1:0-2589 GCA_049519675.1 Acidimicrobiales bacterium
GCCTTGTTCAGGCTCGCGAAGTAGGTGACCCCAGGAGCGATGTTGCTCAAAGATCCACCGTTCGCAATCGCCGCGGCCCACACACCCGCAAGCGCGGCACTGGCCGACAGCGGACTGTTGTTAAGACCGACCTTGTAGCCGGCCGACGCCGGTGCGCTCAAGATCTGAGCGAACGAGGTGGGACACGTCGTCACGGTTGCAGTGTTGCAACCAATGGCCACGTAGCCGCCGTAGTCGTCAAACCAGTAACCCGCTGGGTCCTTCAAGTTCGAAGGGATCTCACTCCAGGTTTGCACCTTGTAGGGGGCCAACTGGCCGGACGTCCTTGCGGTGACCGCGAAGTTCGTGCCCACGTCAATGACGTCGGGGTCGTCAGAACGGCCCCGGTCATCGGTCATCGCGGTGATCTCCTCGGCGCTAGAACCTTCAGGGTTCTGGTCGCTGATGTTGATGTGGTACTTCGCCTTGAAGTCCTTGATGATCGCGCCATAGTTCGCCCAGTTGTCGGGTAACGCTATGACGTTGAGCCGACCTTCCTTCTTTGCGGCCTTGATCAATGCCGCCATCGAAGTGGGCCCCGTCTTGGTGAGGTGCGTTACCTTCGCCCAGTTGACGGACGACGATGCTCCAGCCGACGAAGTGCCCGCGGAGATGCCCACCGCCACCACGCTGGACATAGTCGCCGCGGCCAACAACGCCGCTTTGAACTTTCGATATGCCACTAGTACAACCTCCCTGATTTCGAACCGCCGGAGTGGTGATTCTGGGCCAGACTATCCGCTCGCGACGCGGCGCGCATGTCGATTGGCAGATTCCAAAAAGAATTAATTTTCTAGAATTAAGTTTGCGTGACGCTGATGTGAAAGCGCGGTAATTCGAAGGTGTTTAACGAGTTGCGGCATCCGTATGGTGGCACGAACTCACAATGTGGAAATGCGCGCGGCGCAGTCGTGCGCGCACTTCGTGGTCACGCTCGAGCGTTTAATGTGGCGCTATCGGTCATGTCGTGCAACAGCTCAATGCACACGGTGAGCCCGCCGCCAGGCGTGTCTTCGAATCGCAGCTGACCGCCGAGGGGTCGCAGGAAGCCGGCGGACGCCGTGAGTGCAATCCCCGCCTCAGTGGGCTCCTCGTACAGTTCACTCGAAGACGCAATCAGTGTCGCGCGCTGCGCCTCGCCTATTCCCGGCCCGCGGTCAATGACGAGAATCTGCACCAGTGGCCCCGACAGGCACGCACTTATTCGAATCGGCCGGTCGCGAGGGCTAAAGCGAATGGCATTTCCCACGACGTTGACAATGACTCGCTTTAACAGCGCGCGATCGGTCATGAGTAGCGGCAGGCTTTCCGGCACGTCGACGTCAAAGATGTGCTCCTCCAGGTCAAGGCTCGCGAGAATCCGGTCGATGAGCTCACTCAGGTCAACGTCATCAACGTGCACGCTCAACAGGCCGGACTCGAGACGTCGCAGGTCAACCAGATTGGCCACCAAACGAGTCATGCGCCGCACGTCATGCTCGAATCCGACCAGTACCGCCCTGCGAGCGACAGGCGACCACGCAGTGTCGATCTCTAACAGGGACGCAACATTGGCCTCAATGGACGCGAGCGGGGCACTGAGTTCGTGTGACAACGCGTGCAGCAACCCGTCGCGAAGGACCTGCGCCTGCTCGAGCGCGCGTCGCTGCTGCTCGTCGCGAAGTGCTGCCTGTGAACGAAGTCCGGCCGACACTCGTTCTAAGAACACGGTGATCAGTTGTCGATCTTGATTGTCGAGTGCCTCGCCTGAGAGCAGGAGCGTGTGATCGTCGTCGATGACAAATCGAGAGTTGGCCGACGACGTATCGAACGGTTCACCGCCCTTCAGGTCGACTGACCATTCGCCGTCATGACGGACCAATAACGCGATGCCGGGAATGGCAAAGATGGATCGCAGCGAATCAAACAGTGGCAACAGGTCTTCGCTCGACGTCGCCATTGTCGCGGCCGCGCGCGCCAACACCTGCGCTTCCACTCTGGCGCGCTCGGCTTCCTTGGAACGTAGGGCAAATTGATTGACTACGATGCTCGCGCCAATCGCGAAGAGAAAGAAGGCGATGATCGACACCACGTCATCGGGCCGGGCGACCTGCAGCGTGTGCAGCGGCAGCACAAAATAGTAATTCTCGAGAAGCGAGGCGACGAGCGCGGCGACGATGCCAGCCAACGCACCAGCCCAGGTCGTGAGCGCCAACACGAATAGCAGATAGACCAGGAATACGGTCGACTGCGAGAGGCTCGAACGTATCTCGGTCATGGCCCAGGTGACCAATGGCATGGATATCAACGTGACGACGAGTGCTGCCGCGACCCGGGGCCACGAGTATTCACGCTTCTGACGGCGACGGCGAACCTTCGCTGGTCGCTCTCCCCCGACGGCGATGATGTGCACGTCAAGGTCGCGGGCTTGGCGAAGCACCTTCTCTACAACCCCGCCGGTGAAGTGCAGTGTCGACCTGGGACGACTGGCCCCAAGCACAATCTGCGTGCCGCGCTCGGAGCGCGCGAAGGCGACCAACGCGCGCGCCACGTCTTCGTCCACGATTTCTT
>JBEKQN010000251.1:0-2535 GCA_049519675.1 Acidimicrobiales bacterium
TGTTGGTCAGAAGCGACCAATGCCTCATCTTCTTCATGAAGATCACAACAATGTCAGCCGTCCAGCAGATTCGCGAGGAAATCTGAGAACGGTTCATACTGCCACGAACCGTCATAGCGCTCACCATTCACGAAGAACGTCGGCGTCCCGTTCGCACCACTACGGATAGCGCCTTCAAAATCCGCTTCGACCCGTTGACGTGGGCCGCCACCGGCGATGTCCTTTGTCGCTTGGTTGACGTCTCCACCGGCGTCAGCGATGTAGCGGCGAAGAGCCTCGTCGCTCAGGTCTTTTTGATTCTCGAACAGGGCGTCATGCATCTCCCAAAACTTTCCTTGCAACCCAACCGCCTCGGCGGCCTCCGCGGCAGCCTCGGCGTGCGGGTGCACGTCAGTCAGCGGCAGATTCCGGAAGATGAAGCGCATTGAGTCGGCGAATGTCGTACGCAGTTTCTCTACGATCGGGAACGCCTGACCGCAGTAGGGACACTGGTAGTCGCCGTATTCGACGACCGTGAGTTTGGCGTCCAGTGGCCCAACGGAGTGGTCATCGGGTCCTACCGGAATTGAAAGCTCGGCTCGTTCGCTCATGACAATGCCTCCACCGCACGTAGTGCGCCGTCCGCGCCGGGATTGACGCCGACGGGCGACACTTCTGACCACACGATCTTGCCACTCGAGTCAATAACGAAGAGCGCTCGCTCCGACGTGCCGTCACTTTCTCGATATACGCCATAGGTCTTGGCGACCTCACCCTTCGGGTTGCAATCGGCAAGCAGTGGGAACGCCACGTTGCGCTGTTCTTTGAAGACCTCGTGGCACCACGGACCGTCGACTGAAATACCCAGTAACTGCGCGCCCCGGGCCTGAAACAGCTTGTGGGCGGCGCTGAACATCGAGAGTTCATCGCTGCACACGGGGCTCCAGTCGGCAGGGTAAAAAATGAGGACGACGGGCCCATGGAACTCGGACAACGAGACCCTCTGATCTGGTGTTGCGAGTAGCGCAAAATCTGGGGCGTCTGACCCCGCTGCTAGTGCCACGCGAACCCCTCTCCACCACCACCTCGTTCATGCAAAATAAATTGAGCGCGAGTTTAGGGCACTACCTCTCTCGATGCGCCGCGGATCTGACCGCTGTGCGGATCCACGTGCTGATCCGCGCTCAACATTCGCCGTACCCTCAATCCGAAGGTTTTCGGGCCATTTCAAGCCGTTAGCACTCACAAGCCGAGAGTGCCAGACTTTCCGAAGGTGCCGGTATGCTTGACGTCCCGAACCATGGTTCGGCTTCCAATGTCGGTCCTTGCATTGGCCCGAGTGGAGGGGATTCGCCTGGCGTCACCACTGTTCGTCAGGGGAATCCGGTCAGTAGAAATGGGAATGCGATGGTAAATGAAAATGTGACTCTGCCACTTCTGCCGCTCAAGTCCGGGGTAGTACTGCCCGGCATGGTGTTCACGATGGCCCTCGAATCCGACGAGGCCCGTGTTGCGGTTGAGGCCGCCCGCTCCGCCGGCGGCCGACTTCTGCTCGTTCCGCACATTGAGGGTCGATACGCCAGCATCGGCGTTATCTCCGAAGTGATGGAGGAGGGCTCGCTGCCGGGAGGTCTCGAAGCGATTGCCGTTCGCGGTGATCAGCGCGCCACCATCGGCACAGGGGTTCCCGGGACCGGTGCCGCCCTGTGGGTTGAGGTTGAACCCCTCGACGATGGCGAAGCGACGGTGGGCGTGATTGAGCTCGCCCGTGAGTACCGCGCCGTGCTCGAGAACATCCTGCTCAGCCGCGGCGCACGTCAGGTCGCCGCGCAGTTGCGCGAGATCACCGAGCCCGGACGCCTCGCCGACGTCGCTGGGTACTCGCCCGACCTCACGCTCTCCCAAAAAGTTGAAGTCCTTGAAACCGTCGATGTCGAAGCCCGACTGCGACTGGTACTGGGATGGGCGCGCGACACGTTGGCCGACCTGACGCTACGCGAGCGCATCAAGAGCGACGTCGAAGAAGGCATGGAGAAGACGCAGCGTGAGTTTCTACTGCGCCGCCAACTTGAGGCAATCAAGAAAGAGCTCGGCCAACTGGGCGACGGCGACGACGTCGACCCCGATGACTACCGGGCCAAGATCGCCGAGCGCGACCTACCCGAGCACGTGCGCAGCGCCATACTTCGAGAGATCGACAAGTTGGAGCGCACGAGCGATCAGAGCCCTGAGACGGGCTGGATTCGTACGTGGCTCGACACGATCCTGGAGATCCCCTGGGGCGTCGAATCAGTTGATCGCCTGGAGATCCCCGAGGCGCAACGGATCTTGGACGCCGATCACGACGGACTCGACGACGTGAAGGAGAGAATCCTCGAGCACCTGGCGGTGAAGAAGCTGCAGGCGGAACGGGACCTGGCGCCGGTCGACGGACGAGGCAGCGGCGCAATTCTCGCGCTCGTCGGACCCCCCGGAGTCGGCAAGACCTCGCTCGGTCAATCGATCGCGAACGCGCTTGGCCGTAAGTTCGTGCGAGTCTCACTCGGTGGCGTCCAT
>JBEKQN010000252.1:0-2534 GCA_049519675.1 Acidimicrobiales bacterium
CTTCGCGAGCCTGAACAAGGCGGGTTACTTCGTACCCACGGTTGCGGGACCGTCGACGATTCAGTCTGGCGCTACCAACATCGTCATCTGGTGGGACTACCTCCAGGCTTCGGAGATATCTGCGTCCATCCAGGGCTGGAAGGTTGTTGTCCCGAGTGATGCGCTGTTTGCCGAGTACTACACGCAGGCCATCAACAAGAACGCTCCAGACCCCGCGGCGGCTCGCCTCTGGGAGGAGTACCTCTACTCAGTAGCCGGCCAGAACCTGTGGCTACAGGGTGAGGCTCGACCTGCGGAGCTGGCGGCGATGATTACCAACGGCACTGTCAACAAGACGTACGAAGCAGCGTTGCCCCCGGTGCCAAAGGGATCGACGAACGTCCCCACACCGGCGCAAATAACGGCTGCTGAGACCACCGTCACGAGCACGTGGCCAACCGAGGTTACGACCGGTCCGTAGTCCTCAGTGACCGATAGCGAACCTCAAAGCCAGACGTTGATTTCGGACCCGGGTACTTCGGTACCCGGGTCCGAGGTCTTGCCCCTCGAAACGGGCCGACGCAAGGGTCGACTTCGTCGAGCCGCGCTGCCGACGCTCGCGATGGCCCCGTTTTTCATCTACACCGGCGTCGGGCTTGGTGTACCGATCGTGTACATCATTCGCAACGCGTTCCTCACCTTTCAAGGAAAGTTCACGTTCAGCAACCTGGATTTGCTGGTCCACGGCATCTATCTGAAAGGCTTCGAAAACAGTCTTCTGCTGTCGGCCATCACGGCGATAATCCCAGGGATTCTCGGCGTCTTCCTCGCCTACGCCATCGTGACGTCAAACAGCGCCGTCCTAAAAAGGATGGTCGCCACCGCATCGGCGGTGCTCGCCAACTTTGGTGGCATCAATCTCACGTTCATTTTCATCGCCGCCCTCGGCGAGGGCACGGGTGTCATCACCGTGTTGCTCAATCACATCGGACTCAATCCGTGGAACCACGGATTCGACCTCTATAACTTTTACGGTGTCGCGCTTGTCTATTTCTATTTCCAGCTTCCACTGATGGTGCTGGTGATAACACCGGCACTCGGCGGGTTGCGCCAATCGTGGCGCGAGGCCGCGCAAAACATGGGCGCGTCGAACTGGCGCTACTGGCGCCACGTCGGCATTCCGGTGCTCATGCCCTCCATACTCGGAGGGGTGCTCTTATTGTTCGGCAGCAGTTTCGCCGCGTACGCCACCGCGCAAACGCTCACCCTCGGCACGGTGACCCTGTCGCCCATCCAAATTGGTGACACCGTGTCGGGCAACGCCATTGCGGGCGAGGCCAACATCGGATTCGCCATTGCGCTGGGCATGCTCATCGTGCTTTCCATCACGATGCTCTTCTACGGACTCGCCCGAAGAAAGGCCTCAAAGTGGTTACGGTAGGCGAGTCGTACTTTTTCGAAAACGAGGAAGTCGGGCCCGGCGAGACACCCGTAGGACGCCGTCGTCGCAAGAAGTTCCGAGTGTGGCGGCTGGTCGTTCTGGTCATCGCGGCCCTGTTCTTCCTGGCTCCGCTCTATGCCGGATTCAAGTTCGCGTTGCAGAATGATTCCGGAAAATTCTCGTTCTGGGCGTTCACGACCTTGCCCTCAGAGCAGGGCTTCTCGGGCGCCTTTTTCTTGTCAATGCGCCTCGCACTGTTTACGGCCCTGGTTGAACTTATCTTGATGGTCCCGACGGCGATCTTTGTTCATTTGAGATTGCCCAAATTCCGCCCAGTGATGGATTTCGTTACGATCTTGCCGATTGTTGTTCCGCCAATCGTGCTCATCGTCGGCGTTCTGGGTTCGGCGCCGCTGTTTCTTAAGGAGTCGCCGTACCTGCTCAGCATTTTCTACGTGGTGCTCGCCATGCCGTTCGTCTATAGGTCCCTCGACGCGGGCTTGAGTGCCATTGACCTTCGCACTCTGGTTGAGGCTTCACGCTCGCTCGGCGGGTCGTGGATTCGAACCCTGTGGAGCGTCATCATGCCCAATCTGCGCGCCGCGCTGCTGTCGGCGACCGCGCTCACGTTGGCCCTGGTGTTTGGCGAATACACGATGGCCAATTTGGACGGCTGGACGACGATGCCGGTGTGGATTGCCCAGTTTCAGCAATCCGACGCCCACGTCACGCTGGCCGCGGCGATGGCCCTGCTCGTCGGCACGTGGCTACTGCTGTCGCTGATTGTGGCACTTGATCGATCACAATCTCGTAAACGTAGAAAGGTTGGCACCCAGTGACCGACGTTAAGGATTCACCGCAACCGGGTGTGTCGCCTCCAAGCGCTTCAACCGGCGGGGCCAGCGTGCGCCTCGAGGGCCTCGTGCGCACCTACGGCAAGGTTCGAGCGCTCGACGGGCTCACGCTGTCCATCGAACCCGGGGAGTTCATTGCGTTCCTCGGTCCTTCGGGCTGCGGCAAGACGACGGCGCTGCGTGTTCTCGCGGGCTTCGAGCGTCCCGATAGCGGACGGGTCTTGGTTGACGGCAAGGACGTGTCGAACGTGAACGCCCAG
>JBEKQN010000253.1:0-2516 GCA_049519675.1 Acidimicrobiales bacterium
GCTTCGCAGAAGCTCACCGGTGGGGTGCGACGCGATCGCCGCCGCCTCGTAGCACTCCTCAGCGGCGGTGTGCACCTCGAGGCCGGCCTTCGGACCTATGCCGCCAGACTCACGAACGATCCAGTCGGCGATCTCCTCGCCGTGTTGGGTGAAGAGGTCACCGGCCTTGCGGAGCACGGCCGCACGAGCGCTGTAGGGGAGCGACGCCCATTCGCGCTGCGCGACGGCGCCGCGCGACGAGGCTGCGGCGACGTCGTCCACCGATGCGCGACCGGTTCGACCGAGTTCATCGCCGGTGGCCGGTTCGATCACGGGTGCATCGCCCGCGCCACCCTTGATCCACTCGCCAAGAAATATCTTCGAATGCCATCCGGCGTCGTCTAACAGTGCCATGGTTCCCCCGATTAGGTTGCGGTGTCTTGACGTCTTAGCACACCGGCGTTAGATTTCGCGAGGTCGGCGGTGTCGGCACGAAACCATTGCGCGCCGTTCGTGGCGCGATCCCAGGAGGAACATGTTTCTTCACCAGCACTGGTACGTCGCAGCGCTTTCGTCGGAACTCTCCGAACGACCGATTGCGCGAACCATTCTCGGCGAACCCGTCGCGCTGTACCGCAATCGAAGTGGACGCGTGGTGGCGCTCGCGGATCAGTGTCCCCACCGCGGCTACCCACTGTCCCTCGGCACCGTGGTCGGTGACGTCCTCGTCTGCGGCTACCATGGCTTCACCTACGACTGCGAAGGACTCTGCGTCGCCGTGCCGGGCCAGGATCGAATTCCCACCAAACTGGCGGTACGCACGTACGCCGTCGTGGAAAAGGGCTGCTGGACGTGGATTTGGATGGGTCACGGTGAACCCGATCACGACCTGCTCCCCGAAACGCCCTGGTTAGAGCCATCAACTGACTGGTCGGTGGTATCGGGCGTCGCCAAGATCGACGCGTCGTTTTCCCTCCTCGTCGACAACCTTCTCGATCTCTCGCACGAGACGTTTCTCCACAACAGCTCCATCGGCACGCCGGAGGTCGCTTCGACCCCCATCGAGGTTGAGGTCGATGATGAGACCCGCGTGGTCAACGTCTATCGACACATGGCCAACGTCGAGTGTCCGCCCTTCTACGCCTCGACGACCGGACTCTCGGGCACGATCGACCGGTGGCAGGACATCGAGTACTTTCCCCCGAGCTTCTACAAATTGAACTCCCGGATTGCGCCGGTGGCGCAGCCGCCGCTACCAGATGGCACCGACGATCACGCATTCCACCTGAAAATTTTTTACGGACTGACACCATCGACCGAGAATTCGGTCTACGACTTCTGGGCGCTCTCTCGTGATTTCTGCGTCGGCGATTCCGCGATCGACGCGGCGCTGGAAGAGATGCAGATCGGGGTCGTACAGGAAGACGTCGACGCGCTCACGATCATCCAAGGGCGTGTGGACTCCGGACGCGAGATGACCGAAGTCAGCGTGAAGATTGATCGAGGGGGACTGGCCGCGCGTCACTTGTTGGTCCAACTGGGCGAAGAGGAGTTGACTCGTCGAAATTGAGTGACCGCATAGCGAACGCAGTGTTTGAAAATGAGAATAATTCGATGGTGCAGTTGCCTGTTTTTGGGAGAGGGCCCGTCGTATTGTGATACAAACACCAAAGCAAGATCTAGGGGGCACTAAATGGGGAATGAAGAATCCGTTAGTAGTGGTGAGCGCGAGCAGACCATTCCAGGTTGGGGGAGCGTCGAGTTCGGACGACGGCTCGGTCTGAAAGCGCTCGGCGCGACCGCGTTGGTGGGAGGCGTCGCCGCGCTCGCGCAAGCGTCGTCGGCCGCTGCCGCCACGAAGTCGGGAACGATCAAGATCGGCTACGTGACGCCGTCGACGGGTTCGTTGGCAGACTTCGCGGGACCGGACAAGTTCGTGCTCAGTCTCGTTCGGGCGTCGAGCCAGTTTGCCAAAGGCATCACGATCGGCAAGACGAAGTACAAGATTGAGATCATCGTCAAGGACAGCCAGTCCGACCCATCCATCGCGGGCCAGGTGGCGACCGAACTGATCCAGTCGAGTGGTGTGGACTTGATCGTCACGAGCTCCGCACCCGAGACCACCATTCCCGTCAGCGCGGTGTGCGAGGGTGCGGGCGTTCCGTGCCTTTCGACGGTCTGCCCGTGGGAAGCGTGGTGGGGTGGTTTTACCGGCAACTCCATTGGCGCTGCCGGCAACGCGGTGGGCACGCCACCGGAGTTCTGCAGCATGTTCTTCTTCGGGGTCCCCGAGTTCGTGGAGTGCTTCTTACCCATGTGGAACAAGGTGCTCAAGCAGACCAACGCGAATCAGGTCTACGCCGGCATGTTCCCCAACGACTCGGACGGCAACGCCTTCCGTGCCGCGTGGCCCCCGACGCTCAACGCGATCGTCGGCGCCGAGAAGGGGACGCCGTGGACCTTCGTCGACGGTGGCGCCTACACCGACCTCACGAGCGACTACACCAACATGATCTCGACGTTCAAGACCGGATCCG
>JBEKQN010000254.1:0-963 GCA_049519675.1 Acidimicrobiales bacterium
CGTCACGGTCTCTGCAGATTGAGGATCATTGGTAGTGGGCAAGGTTGCGAACAATTCGATAGTCGGACAACGGCTAGTGCGACGCAATTTGATGTCAATCGCGCAAATGCGGTGTCAGAATAGAGTGCGGTGTAATGGCGTTTCACGCGAATCGAGGCATCGCGTTCATCGCGGTAGGCGGCTTGCTATTGGCAGCCTGTGGCTCGTCGACGTCGCCACAGGGTGCTCCAACCAACCAACGTCAACTTGAGGTGACCGCGTGCAAACTCATTGGTGTCACGTCGATACCGCCGCCAGACTCCGGCAGTTTTGTGGCCGTCTCCGTACAGACCTCAACCCTGCGCGCACTACAAAAGACGGACGACGCGTCCCTGGAAGCGGTAGTCCGCGCCTACGTCAAAGCCGCTCGTGCGCAGAACACAAACGCGATGATTCAGGCACTCAATAACGGGGTGAACGTGTGCCACGGTCTGGGACTGAAGACGGCGCAGTAGAAGGCACGTCGTCCTATCGCACTAGCTCTTCTTTGACCTTGACCGCGTTTTTCGGTCAAGGTCACTTCGTCGGGGCGCCGGGATTCGAACCCGGGACCTCCTGGTCCCAAACCAGGCGCGCTAACCAAGCTGCGCTACGCCCCGTGCCCACCATCGTTACACATCCCACGAAATGGGCCACCGCGGTCCCGCGGTTTCGTAGGCTTCGCTTGAGACCAATGGAGGCGGCTATGGCCTACGAATGGATCATCGATGCGTTGGACGAAACGTGGACGTCGATTGACAAACTGCTTCGTCCGCTACCGGCGACGAGTTATGACGCAATGACGCCGTGCCCCGGATGGAGCGTCAAAGACGTACTGAGTCACCTCGTCGGTTTCGAAATGATGCTGCGCGGCGCGCCGGTGCCCGAATTCCACGGCGACTGGCCCGATCACGTCCACAATCCGGTCGGTGAGTTCAATGAGGC
>JBEKQN010000254.1:974-2973 GCA_049519675.1 Acidimicrobiales bacterium
GGACCCACGGTGCTCGACGAATTTCGAGAACAGAGCGCTCTGTCACTCGCCGCACTGAGAGCCCTCAGTGATGAGGGGTGGGAAAAGGTCGGCTGGAGTCCCGAAGGCGAACGGCCCTACCACCGTTTTCAAGAGACGCGGGTCCTCGACAGTTGGATCCACCTCCAGGACATTCGCGATGCGCTGCTGGCGCCCGAGGACGACCATGGACCGGGTGAGGAGATCGTCATCAATCGCTTCGAAGCTGCGTTACCGTACGTCGTTGGCAAGAAGATGAAGGCCGGCGAAGGAACCTTGATCCAAGTGAACTTGAGTGGCCGACTGGCCCGTACGGCGTTTATCACCGTGAAGGAGGGTCGCGCGGTACCGTCCGTGGCGTCTGCGGAGACACCGAATCTCGAACTCACGACGCCGGTGGCGCTCTTTTGGCGCCGGGCCGCCGGGCGCATCAGCGCGGAGGCGTTTCTCGCAGCGTCCGCTACTGATGTGCGCGGGGATCGTGCGTTGGCGAGGTCCTTCGCGGACGCGCTCACCATCATGATTTAGTGGGATTTCTTGACGGTCCGGTAGGATGGTCTCTCCTATGCGCGCCACCACCACCTCTTTAGACAACAACCGGGTCATGCTCAACGTCGAGATCGACGACGAGGAAATGGATGCGGCGATTGACACCGCCGCTACGACACTGGCCAAGCAGGTGAGTGTCAAGGGATTCCGCAAGGGCAAGGTCCCGAAGAACGTCCTCATTGCCAACATCGGCGGACCGGCGGTCCTTCGTTCTGAGGCGATTCGTGAGTCGATGCCCGACTTCTACGCCCGCGCCGTCGCGGAGTCACTCATCGACCCCATTGGCCAACCCGACATCAACATCACGGCCGGTGAGGAGGAGGGACAACTGACCTTCGAGGCCGAGGTCGAAGTGCGCCCGGTGCTCTCGATTAAGGGCCAGCGAGACCTTCGCGTGACCATTCCCTCGCCCGTCGTTAACGACGAAGAGGTCGACGCCCAGATCAATCGATTCCTCGAGACCGATGCGGTCCTCAATCCCGTCGACCGTCCGATCGTGACGGGCGACCTCGTGACGATGGACATCCACGTACAGCAAGTTGCCAGCGAAGCCGAGCCCCTCGACATGAGCGACTTCATGTACACGGTGGGCACCGGATCGATTACGGAGGGTGTCGACGAGTTGATCCTCGGACTCAAGGCCGGCGAAGAGTTGAAGATGAACGGCTCCGTTGGTGACGGCGTCGTCGCGACGTACGAGATGAAGTTGAAGCAGGTCCAAGAGCGCGTCCTGCCTGCACTCACCGACGAGTGGGTGGCCGAGAACACGGAGTGGTCGACTCACGAAGAGATGCGCGAGACCATCCTCACCCAGATGCGTCAACGCAAGATCATCGAGGCCCAGATGTCCCAGCGTGACGCGATGCTGGTCGCACTGAGTGAACTGATTGCCGAAGAGGCGGTCCCCGATGTCCTGGTGGACGCGGAGACGAACGAGCGACTCCATGACCTCGGTCACCGTCTCTCAGAGCAGAAACTGAACCTCGAGACGTTTCTTCAAGTGACCAATCAGTCGCCCGACGACCTCCTCGCGACGCTCCGCAACGACGCGGTGCGCGCGGTGCGCGTCGACCTGGCCCTTCGTGCGCTCGTGGTCGCTGAGAAGCTCGAGCCCACGCCAGAGGAGATCGACGAGGAACTCGAAACCACCGCGGCCGCCATGGACGTGACGGCCGATCTCCTCCGTACCAATTTGCACGACACCGGACGCGTCATCAGCTTCAATTCCGAGGTCGCCAAGATGAAGGCGTCCAAGTGGCTGAGCGACAACGTGACCTTCGTTGACCCGAGCGGCGTGGCGATTGACCCCGCGATGTTGCGCGTCGACCAATCACAACCAATCGCCGATGAATCCGACGACGACGGCGAATTGGACGAATCACCCGACGCCTAAGGTGGTGGCGTGAACGAACATTTCCGAGCCCAGAACTAC
>JBEKQN010000255.1:0-3615 GCA_049519675.1 Acidimicrobiales bacterium
GCTGGCCAACTGACTGGCCGCCCATCAGCGATGCGCTGCTGGGCGCCGCGGAGTCGACCGGCAGCGGCCTCGTGACGTTGGGCAATCTCTACGCCTACGGTGAACCGACCGGACCGATGACACCACACGACCCGCTGGACGCGAAGTACGAGAAGGCTCAAGTGCGCGCGACGATGTGGCGCCAGGCAAAACAGGCGCACGACGAAGGGCGGATCCGAGCGACGGAAGTGAGGGCGTCGGATTACGTGGGGCCCATGGCCCAGAGTTACCTCAACATGCTGGTACCGCGCATCATGGCGGGAAAGAGCTGCCAGGTCATTGGCAACGTCGACGCAGCTCACAGTTGGAATTACACCGCGGACGTTGCGCGCACGCTCATTACCTGCGCGCAAGATGACCGGTCGTGGGGACGCGCCTGGCACGCACCCGCCAATCCCCCACGCTCCGTACGACAAGCGACGAACGACATCGCCACGCTGGCCGGCGCGGCGAAGGTGAAGATGATGAAGATACCGATGACGGTGCTGCGCATCGGTGGACTGTTCAGCACCGACATACGCGAACTGCCGACCACTCTCTACCAATTCACGTCCCCCTTTGTGATCGATGACACCGAAACGCGAGCAACGTTTGGCCTTGAACCGACACCATGGGACGATGTGCTGAGAGCGACGATCGCTTCATTCTCGTAGTTCTGTGCTTTTGCGAGATTTGCTGGACGTCGCGAAGTTGCGCGGATAGGTTGGCTTCTGAGTCAGGAGCGAACGTGTTCAACAACATTCCCAATGACGTCCGAGCCATCATGCGTGACTTAGAACATCGCGATGCCAAGGACCGCGACGACGGCACGCCGCATCTCGAACGACTGCGCCAGATCACACCGGACACCGGGCGATTCATCGCGCTGTGGGCCGCATCGTCACCTCCCGGAGCCATGATTGAAATCGGCACCAGCGCGGGGTACTCAGCCCTCTGGCTCGCCCAGGCGTGTCGCTTGAATGGTCGGACCCTCACAACCTTCGAGGTCCTTCCAGAGAAAGTGCGGCTGGCCCGCGACACCTTTGCTCAAGCCGGCGTGACCGACGTCGTGACACTCGTCGAGGGTGACTTCCTTACGCACGCGGATGAGTTCGACCAGATTGGCTTCTGCTTCCTCGACGCGGAGAAGGACGTGTACCGGTCCTGTTACGACGCCGTCATCCCAAAACTCGTTCCCGGCGGGGTGCTGGTCGCGGACAACGCGACCAGTCATTTTGACGACCTTGAACCAATGTTGAACTTTGCTCTCAACGACGAGCGCGTCGACTCGATGATCGCCACGGTGGGGAAGGGCGAACTCGTCTGTCGCAAGCGATGACCAAGTAGTTCTTACGTCACGGCGAGGGCGACCGCAAGCGTGAGGGCGGTCACGATGACGCCGATCTGGCTAAAGGTCCACGCGGACGGGGCGGCGTCGTGTTGTCTCGCGATTCGCAGCCAGAGCAGTGACGACATCGCACCGATCACACAGAGATTCGGCCCGAGGTCAAGTCCCAGTAGTAGCTGGTAGGGATGAGCCGGCAACTTCGAGGACAGGAGGGCCGCGGCGGGCAGATTGTTGATCACGTTTGCCGAACCGGCACCGATGAAACCCGTCGCCCATGTTCCCGCGATCGACATCACGTGGGCGGGATAGTTCCAGACTCGCGCAATCGACGCCACGCCGAGCGCCAGTGCGAAGAGCGTCGAGAGAAGTGGAAGATTGGCAATCTTCACCGATTCGCCAACGCTCCCGCGCCGAAGCGCCAGGATCTCGACGCATTCCGCGATGGCTCCCACGATGAATACGGGTAATGCGGGATTTCGAAGTACCAACATGCCGCAACGACGAGCGTTGTGAGGAGAACGGACGTCAACCAGGCCGCCAGCATCGTTTGGGTAAACGCCACGCCGCGAACACTTCTTCCAGTGAACACCAGAATGTTGGTGAGGTTCGATCCCAACAGCAACAGTGACGCCGCGTTCGCCATGAATATCGATCCGTAGAGGAAAGCGCGCTCATCAACGCCACTCTGGCGCGCGGCGTTCAACAGGATGGGCGTCAAGAAAACGACCGACGTGTCGAGATTCAGCGTCGCCGTCACGATGGCAACGAGCATCATCATCGAAACGAAGAGCGTCACCCCACCACCGGGAAGGTTCGCGAGTCGAGCGCCCAGAGCCTCGAAGAGCCCGTCGAGCGCTGCGGTGTGTCCGATGAATATCAGACCAAGAATCAGGACGAACGGCTCCCATGTCTGATCGAGGGCGCCAAGGAACACACTCATCAGGCTTCAATTCCCATCACGCACCAGACCTTAGGTACCACTGCGGCCGCCTTGGGCCGAATCAGAGATCCTTGAACATCGCCGTGGCGAGCACTTCGTAGCCGAGCGAGTCGTACAACGATCGTGCGGTCAGATTCGGACCGAACACGTTGAGCGCCACGCGGGTTCCGCCGCGCCCGCGGGTCCATTCCTCTGCCGCCTCCATGGCGGCCCTTCCGTAGCCGCGACCTCGGTGCTCCTTGGCGATCTCGACATCGAAGACGAACCAACTGTCCCCGGCGCCCGAAAAGGGCTGACCCATCCACAGCGTGCCCACGACGTCCTCGTCAACACGCACGTTCATCACGAACTGACCGTCAGCAGGGTGGCCATCGGGAAACAGTTGCTGTTGCTGAGCCTCCGAACCCATACGAGCAGTTTGGGGATCTTCACCGGCTTTGATTCGCTCACTCACGTAGTGCTCCCACATTTCTGGAAGCCACTGGGCTAGTTCGTCGGGGGTCTTCATGTCCAATTTGACCATTCGAAAACCTTACTTGGATGACTCGTGACGTTTTGGGTTCACGGCGCCGCACGCAGGAGTGTCACTCCATCATCCAGTGTTAATCTCAGCCTCGACCGAAAGGGGGGCCAATGGCAACGTCCAATCTGGAGCTCTGCAACTTGACAGCGCGCGAACTGGTGGCACTCCTCGAATCGGGAGAGACCACGTCAGTGCAGATCGTGACGGCGCTGCTCGAACGGATTGCCCTCATCGACGCCCCCGACACCGCCATCGCGCTGCGGAGCGTCCTCGCAGTGGCACCCGATGCCCTCGAATCGGCGCGACGATGTGACACCGAACGGATGCAGGGCACGATTCGCAGCCGACTCCACGGCGTGCCAATTCTGGTCAAGGACAACGTGGAGATTGTTGGACTGCCCGGCACTGCCGGATCGACGTCGCTCGTGGGACGACCCGTCACCAAGGATGCGCCGCTCGTGTCACGACTGCGCGCGGCCGGGCTCATCGTGCTTGGTTCGACCAATCTCTCGCAGTGGGCCAACATGCGCTCCCCCTTTTCCACGAGCGGCTGGTCCGCCGTTGGCGGTCTGACGTCGAATCCCTTTCGACTCGATCGATGCGCCGGCGGTTCGTCATCTGGCTCGGGAGCGGCACTCGCGGCGCGACTCGCGCCCCTCGCCGTAGGAACCGAAACGGACGGCTCCATCACCTGCCCCGCTTCACTCAAGGGTGTCGCCGGTATAAAGCCGGCCGTGGGCACGGTGCCAAGTGAAGGCGTCATTCCAATCTCCGCCAGTCAGGACA
>JBEKQN010000256.1:0-2596 GCA_049519675.1 Acidimicrobiales bacterium
ACTACATCTTTCGTCACGTCAGGGATACCGACACGACCGCCGCCTTCGCCAAAGTTGTTGCGTATACGAAGAATGGTGCGACCATCCGCAACATTCCACCTCGCTTCACGCCTCTCGATCCCTCGGAGGACGGTGCGATGACCAACGCCGATGCCTACGAGATCGTGCGCGACTACGTCAAGACGTTGAGTAGCGACCGACAGGTCCTCCTTGGTCAGTACGTGGTCCGCGACGTAGCCCGTCACGTGGTCGGGGTGGGATCGGTGGGCACTGAGTGTCTCGTCGCCCTACTCACGGGACGAGACGAGCATGATCCTCTCTTGTTACAGATCAAAGAGGCCACGACGTCGGTGATAACCGAGGCCAGGGGTCTCACGTCGTCCATCGCGCCAGGTGAGCGGGTGGTTCGTGGCCAACGCCTCATTCAGGCGACCTCGGACGTGCTGCTGGGTTGGCAGTCGATTGGTCCGTTGAAGAAGCGACGCAGCTTCTACGTCCGCCAGCTCTACGACAACAAGGCGTCGGTGAACGTCGAGCAGTTGAACGAACCACTGCTCGTCTCCTACGGACGGGTTTGCGCGTGGACTCTGGCCCGAGCGCACGCTCGCTCGGGATCGTCGGCGCAGATCGCTGGCTACCTCGGCAAGGGTTTGCGATTCGACGAGGCGATGGCCGAGTTCGCACGCAGCTACCTGAAGAGGAACGCAAAGGACTACGGGGAGTTGAAGAAGGCGGTCGAAGTTGGTCGAGTCGTCGCGGCGAGTTGAGGTTT
Source organism: Acidimicrobiales bacterium (assembly GCA_049519675.1). Classification (GTDB taxonomy): domain Bacteria; phylum Actinomycetota; class Acidimicrobiia; order Acidimicrobiales; family RAAP-2; genus RAAP-2. The sequence continues at coordinate 773 of JBEKQN010000256.1, forward strand.
GAGCGGTGGAGAGATCTGGCCTTGGGCGCGACGAGCCGTTCGCACTGACGTCCACGTCAACGTTGTTAGGATGAGTCTCCCGGGGACGTAGCTCAGTTGGTAGAGCGCGGGCTTTGCAAGCCTGAGGTCGTGGGTTCGATCCCCATCGTCTCCACTGAGTGCCTCAGGGGCCTACTGTAAAAGTCCGGGACGTATGTCTCACTTTGGCTCCGGGACCTCTGTCTCACTACTCGGCCCGGCTCCGAGACCGCTGTCACAGTGGCTCCGGGACCTCTGTCCCGCTAACTCCACCTTTCAGCGTCGTTCTCGTCTTGTCTGGGCTTCAGTTCAGACAAGTGGGAGGTCGCAATGCTGGTGGAGTTATCAATGGTTGAGCAGCGCTACCAGGCCGTGCGCGAGGTGCTCGACACCGGTGCCACGATCACCGACGTCGCCTCTCGTTACGGCGTTGACCGCCGGACGCTGCATCGCTGGTTGACCCGTTACGCCAACGGCGGCCTCGAGGAACTCGCGACCCATTCGTCCAAGCCCGACACGTCACCCACCCAGATGGACCCGGTCATCGAGGCACGACTCGTGTCGCTTCGACGAAGCCACCCGGGCTGGGGCCCACGCACTCTCGCGACGAAGTTACGCGAGGAGTTCGAGCACGCCCCCGCTCGCTCGTCGATCTACCGCGCCCTTCTGCGCCACCAACTCATCGTGCCCACCCAGCGCAAACGTTCGGCCGCTAGTTACAAACGTTGGGAGCGCTCCAAGTCAATGGAACTCTGGCAGATGGACGTGGTGAGTCGGATCTACCTCACTGATGGCACCCAGTTGCACTGCGTGACCGGCATTGACGATCACTCGAGGTTCTGCGTCTCGGCGAAGCTCGTTCGTCGGGCGACCGCCAAGCCGGTCTGTGACGCGTTGTTGCTCGCGCTCAACCGACACGGCGTGCCTGAGGAGATTCTCACGGACAATGGTCGCGTCTTTACCGGCAAACATCAGGCCAAACCCGCCGTCGTGCTCTTTGATCGGATCTGTCTTAACAACGGGATCAAGCACCGACTCACCGCCCCCTACTCACCGACCACGACGGGCAAGGTGGAGCGACTGCATCGAACGATGCGACGAGAGTTCTTCGATCTACACACTTTCGACACGCTCGAAGCGACCCAGGTCGCGCTGGACAACTGGGTCCGTGATTACAACACCCGTCGCCCGCATCAATCGCTGGGCGACGTCGCACCAAGCAAGCGATTCGAGCTCGCCGCGCGCGACACGATGAAGGTGCTTGATGGTGACGTCGCTGAGACCACGCCTGCTCCCACTAAGACCCTCGCGCGTGTGGTCGATGACAAAGGTCGGATCGTCGTGCTGCATTACCGCTATCACGTGGGCAAGGCCTACGTGGGCGAGACCGTGGACGTCTCACTCGACAAGGGCCTACTCAGCGTGCATCACCACGGAGTCTTGATCGCCACCCACGCGAGGCGTCACCTACCCGAAGATGACGCGAAGTTCACCGATCAGCCCAAGGCAGCGCGTCCCACTCTCGGCGACGAGGTGCTTCGCACCGTCGATAACCAGGGCGCGGTCAGCTTCGCCGGCACCGCCTATCGGGTGGGCAACAACTACAAAGGCCGTGTCGCGGGCGTGCGCATTGCGGGCGATACAGTCCAAATCACCGTTGACGGTGATTTGGTTCGAACCCACAAGGCACGTCACGATCGCTCCAAAGAGTTCGGAGCTCTGGCCATGCCGAACGGCAAACCAAGGAGGAAAAGTGTCGCATAGGTCCCGGAGCCACTTTGAGACACGGGTGGTGAGTCTTTACAG
>JBEKQN010000257.1:0-1787 GCA_049519675.1 Acidimicrobiales bacterium
GCGGAGAACCTTGGCGGATTTTTTCTTGGCGGGCATGGGATGGGTTCCTGCGCCTGAGGGCAGCGGTCAATAAATATGGTACAGGGTGGGGCGGGAGATGCGGGAGGGGGCGGTCATGTCTGAAAATCGCGTTGATGCAATGTCTACTACACCCGTGACTCCCAAAAAGCCGGATACACATTCAAGGCTCTTGGCAATTTTTCGGCTAATTGGAAAGTCGTTCTATGTTCATTTTCACAGACTACTCCCATGGCGAATAGGCTATCTGCAATCTCATTACCTTCCGATGGGGTCAAGCCCTTTTTCGCTACTAAGAGAATGTTTATCAGATGCACAGACGGCCCTAAACCGCATGGGACAGAGAGTAGATAGATTGCCGTATTTCTGCACGTTTCCAGTTGGGCCGTGCTTTGAGCAGGCTCCCAACGGCAGTTGGGTTCCGAATACTCAGACACATGCTTGCATGAAAGACATGCAACATTTAGAGAACGATCACCCAGCCTCCACGGGCTTTGACTGGGAGATGTTTCGCATTGGATGGGAGGCGGGAGCCAAATGGGGTGAGGCTCACCGTTGCGAGATAGAGCGCGAATAAAATACATACCATCCTCCAATCGCGCAATTATAGTCTCCTGCCCTCCACTTAAAACAGCTACCGCTTGCAATTTATCTTTAGTTGCCTTATCGTTGATGGGATATGGGAACGAATATCCAAGAACTCGGCGCACTCAAGAACATGCTGGAGCAGACAGATTTAATCCTGGCGACCGCTCCTGCCCTGCCGGAGAACCGTACAGGAGCGTGTAGAGAGATACTGAGTACAGCGTTAGCTCTCTGTGACGATCTATTGAAAGAGTCAAAGGCTACTACTCCTGCCGCATTGCTGGGAAGCAAGGGCGGGGCTGTGACGGCCAAGAGGCACGGAGTCGAGCATTATCGGAATATGGCCGCACGGAGAAAGACTAGAGGCGGGGGACGCCCCCGCAAAAGCGGGGGGAGTGTCCCTTTAGAGTAGTAAAGCGTTAGAGAGTATTTTTATCCTATTCGCGTTGACAAACAGCTACCGCTAGTAGTATTAGCAACGCATGATGAATGAAAAACAATCCGCTCTCACGATGATCTGTCAGTCGTGCAAGGTCGATTGCCAGCGCTTCGGGAAACATCGGAACGGTCTCCGCCGTTTCCGCTGCTCACAGTGCAAGAAAACCTACACTGAGGCACATTCCCGCGTTCTCGATTCCATGTACATCCCGCAAGAGAAAGCAGTCCTGGCGCTTCGCCTATTGCTTGAAGGAAATTCCATCCGGTCCACAGAGCGGATTACCGATCTTGACCGCAATACGATTATGTCGCTACTGGTCAAGGCCGGGGACCGCTGCGAAACGCTCATGGTGGAGAAAATCGTCAACCTTCCTGTTGAAGACGTGGAAGTAGATGAAATATGGGGATTCGTCCAAAAGAAAGAAGGTCACAAGCTACCAAGTGAAAAAGACGATCCGACTGGAGATGCCTACTGTTTTGTCGGAATCGAGCGCAGCACGAAACTGATTCTCGCCTATCACTTGGGAAAACGCACAGCCAAGGCCACGGATGCCTTTATCGGCAAACTGGCCTATGCCACTTCCAAAGATCGTTTCCAGCTTACAAGCGATGGATTCCCGCCGTATATTTCAGCCGTCAAGATGCTGCTCCGTGACCGCGTAGACTTCGCTCAGCTCGTGAAGGTCTACGGCGCACCCCGTGACGGGGAACAGCGTTACAGCCCAGCCGAAGTGGTAGATGCTATT
>JBEKQN010000257.1:1798-2668 GCA_049519675.1 Acidimicrobiales bacterium
CAAGATATGCACGTCGCATATTGAGCGCGTGAATTTAAGTATCCGCATGGGCATGAGGCGTATGACTCGGCTAACGAATGGATTTAGCAAGAAATGGGAGAACATGCAAGCTGCCTATTCTCTATGGTTTGCATATTATAACTTTTGCAGAATACACTTGACACTGCGAGTTACACCCGCGATGGAGTCTGGAATTACTGACCACGTTTGGACGATTGCGGAATTGATAGCTACTAGATAACTCAATTGTTTTTCTGGTAAACTTCTAAACAAGCGAAAGGCGCGGGTGACAGCCCGCGCCCTCGTGTTGCTCAGTTGTCAAGGGACACTCACCACGTCCATTACCCTTAACATTTCCTTTTGACGGTCGTCTGTCAATTGGATGCTACCAAAGAGGCGCAGTTTAATGCAAACTGGCGTTCTCTAGGAGATCAAATCCAATGAATGAAAATTGCGAAAAGTGCGGAACCCAAATGAACGTGATTATTGAGTCCAGCAATGCGGACGTTATCAACTATCGAGCAGATTGCCCATTTTGTCACCTGGGCTTCTCTGGCGTCATCTTCCCTAATCTACATGCGCCGGTGATGCGCCTTGAATACGGGGATTCGTCCACTCGATAGGCCCGACGTAACCGCAAGCGCAATGGGATTCCGGGACCTGTATCCACGTAGCTACTGCACCATTGACTACGAGGGCTTTCTTGCCGCAACTAGGGCAAGGGATGGTCACTGGGATTACGGGACTCTCAACCACAGGCCGAACTCCTCAACTGGATTTCGGCCTGCTCCGCGTCAACGCAGATTTAAGACAGTACCGGAGGGGGCTTGCTGGAGTTTCTCTGGAGACACTTCCGCCGCGCGCGCCGGG
>JBEKQN010000258.1:0-2630 GCA_049519675.1 Acidimicrobiales bacterium
TTACGATAGGAGCGCTCCAGCGAGGTTTCCAGACGCCAATCGCATCTGAAACCGACCAGACCCCGGTGATTCCACGCGCGGGCCAGCGAGGATTCAGACCTGAAAACAAACGATTTAGTTCTTTGGCACGGCCGAGCGCTTATTGAAATGAATGCGATGCGATTTGCCTCCCCACACTGGACGACTTTAGAACTCACAGCCAGGCACAAATCGCGCTTGGCGCGTGAGCGATCAGCTGTATTATCAACGCGTTACATCGAGTCGCTCGCGCACAGTCAAGAGCTTTTGGAGAATGAGATCACGGTGGGGTGGCGCTCGGTTGACGAAAGTCGGGCTTGGGTGCGGTAACTCAATGATCTCAACGTGGCCTGCCCACTCGCGTATGCGGGATTGCGCACAACCCGCCTTACGGCCGACAAGCACGACAACGTGGAGGTTTGGCAGCAGCCCGAGGAGTTCCTGGAGATACGGCAGTCCGCGGTTGATATCGTCCTGCGTCGCGGGCCGGATGCGGGAGTTCTCGCCGATGTACCAGGGAACGATATTCCACGTGAGCGTCCGACGACGATCAATACCGGCAAGCCGGTTGAGGTCGTGCCAGTTCTTCGCGGTCTCGTCGGGATTATTGCGTGAGACGAACCCAGTCTGCACCGCGCGCGGGCCGGGCGCCTCAAGGAGAAACAGGCACTCGGCGGTCGTTCCGCCATCAAGGGGATCAAAATCCGGGACGTCACCGCCGATGTCGCTCCGAAGGCGTTGGACGAAAGCAGTCAGTTCGCGCAGGGTCGGACTTCCGAGCAGCGCGCGGCGAGCGTCGCACTGCGTCTGGTCCCGAAGGCACTTCGGCTCGTCAACAATCAGCGTCCCCACCATTAAAGTCCACTCCTGAAAATCAAATTAGCAGTGCCGTGGGCCTGCAAGCAACACTTCCTCAATATAAAGTACGCCGTTTGCAAGTACTTTCGTCAGCGTCGCCCTCGTGCTCCCCCGCGACGAACTTTCCGTTGTCCTCCAAGCGAGACGCCCAAAAAGAATCTGGACGATCATACTCGTAACAATTCCTCGCGATTTGAGCGCCGCTCCACCAAGGCGGAAAAAGAAACTGTTCACGCCCGAAAAGATACCAACCGTCCAGAAAAGAGACCACGTGATGATGCGCCGAACGAACGGAATTCTAGTCGAAGCTGATTGCGTACAACAAGTTGCGCTTAACAGGCCTTCGTATTCTTTGCTTGCGTACAACACCTGGAAGAAATCGTTGGTTGGAATCAAACGGAGTCAAGAGGATTGCGCCGAACGCCTGATTCCACCTAACGCAGTGATATTTTGGCCGCGAATGGAGTCACAACGGAGTCACGGCGTCCTAGCGTTTGCTCAGACCTTTAAGCGGCAGTTCCTGCCTCCTTACTGTTCATAGTCGATCTCCGTCATTCCTCGGCCTCGTGTGCCCATGTGGTTGTATCCATCCAGGCCAACAATACGGTAGGCATTTGAGACACCGTGCGCGTTCGTGCTGCTCGGGATGTGTTCGACGCAGATCAATTCCAGTGACGCAAGAAAGCTGATCGCGGTTTTGATTCTTATGCGCTTAACGGCAGTGTACTCTTCAATCTTCTCGTAGCCAATATGCGCGACGTTCGTCGTTCGGCCTCGCCGTGCAACAAAGAGGAAGAATAGCTTGAGCGCATCGAGTTCTACCATCCTGCGGAGTTGGAAATCAGCGAACGCAGCAATTCTGCCCGCAGCAGAGTACATGCTCCTCGCCGGTAGCTTCGCCCAGTGACTCCGTGAACCACCATCGGGTCCAGTGTCGATCACCGCGATCCGCTCTAAGGCGCCAAGCCCTTTAGAGACTTTTGCGCGGCTCAGACCAGTCAACCCACACAATTCGTCATACGTCAGCCGGGCAACGCCGGTCTTCTGATCGGCAGCGTGCGCGATCGCGGTGAGCGTCATCAATGCCGCAGTGTTGTCCGATCCAGCTCCGCCCGGCTTCCAAGATAACTTCGCCAGTCCGTTATCATCGATCCAGGCGGACGGGAAGCGCACCCACTGGCTAATCACGACCGCGCCTTCTGCTAATCTTCACCACCGCAAAAATCGCATACGCGGATAATCCAAACCCCGCCAGCATGACGAGGGCGACCAGCGCGGCAACCGGCATTTCTCCAAGCGTTTTAGAAATTTCGGTGATTTGGTGCATTTTGACAATCCTCAAAAATAAAGAACTATGCGCAGAATAGATTCCTGGCACATTTCCATTTTTGCGCGCGACGAGGGCTTATTCTAGAGACAGTTACCAGACTGCGAACGGCTGCCTCGGGCTATCATGCTGATAATACAGGGTGTTCTTGGGAAGTGGTGGTGTTCATGGTAAGTACGGTTTCAGTTCACGAACGGATCAACGCACGCGCCGCCATTCCGTCTTCGTGGACTCCGCGTGGTCCATCCAGGTCGCGGTCCAACGTGCCCGCGCTGAGAATTTGCTGTGCCGTCGCAATGATCCGCTGCGCCATTGCATCAGTTAGCGCGTCGTTCCGCAGCCAGTGTTGAAGGTATCCGCGCGCGTACTCCGTACCGTCGAGTGCGAGCGCCTCACAGCACAAGAGCGCGACGCCTTCCGCCTCTGC
>JBEKQN010000259.1:0-2835 GCA_049519675.1 Acidimicrobiales bacterium
ATTCGAGATCTGATTCGACCTGCCCTCACGGATGAGATTACGCACTGGATTTGTTGCAATAAGCACTTCGTAGGCGGCAACCATGCCGCCGCCAATCCTTGGAATGAGCCTCTGCGCGATGATCGCGCTCAGCGACGATGCCAGCTGGACCCTCGTCTGCTCCTGGCGCCAGGCCGGGAAAACGTCAATTATTCGGTCAATCGCCTGCGGTGCGTCGTTGGTGTGCAGGGTGGCAAAGACGAGGTGGCCAGTTTCGGCCATGGTAAGCGCAATTTGGATCGAGTCAATGTCGCGCATCTCGCCGATCAGCAGGACATCGGGGTCTTCGCGGAGGGCCGAACGTAAGGCCCGGTCGAACGACGGGCTGTCGAGGCCGACCTCGCGCTGGCTGACCGCGGACATCTTGTGGTTGTGCACGTATTCAACCGGGTCCTCGATGGTCAAGATATGACAGGCCCGTTTGGTATTAATGCGATCCACGATTGAGGCCAGGGTGGTGGATTTACCGGAACCGGTTGGCCCCGTAACCAGGACGAAGCCTCGGGGCAACTCCGAGATCATCTCGGCCGCCAACGGCAAGCCAAGATCATCAAAACTGGGAATCTCCGACGGAATCAACCTGAGAGCGAGGGCGGTTTGACCCCGTTGGGTGAAGATGCTGCCGCGGATGCGGGCTCGATCCAGGTACGAGAACGAGAAGTCAACGTCCAGTTCTTCCTTGAAGATCTCGATCTGACCCGGGGTCAGCAAAGGTCGGGCCATGGCATCAATCTCGTCACCGGACAGAGGGGGTGCACCTTCAATAGGCCGCAACCGGCCATTCACCCGTATTCGCGGAGGAGAGCCGCCCGCCAACAATAGGTCGCTTCCGCCCTGATCCCAAAGGATCCCCAGCCATTGATCCATAGCGGTGTGTTCTGGGCTCATAGTGTCACCTCCGACCATAGGGGGTTAACTCGAAGTGGCCGGCCCAATGGCCGGGCACGTGGAGTTTACCCCAAAATAGAACAAGTAGCGTAACTTGGCGCACGAACAAGTACCCGCCGAGTTAAATGGTCCCCCGGGCCCCCCGGGCATTTTGAGGTCGAAGCCGTAGAGGTCAGCGAAGCGGAATTCACCGACGCCGCCAACCCGGGATTCTGCGCGTTAAACGCCGACAAGGCCGTCGATACCGTGGCACCGTCCGCCTGGCAGGCCGCGATTGCGCTCTTTCCAGTGATACCACCGAGGGCGAAGATGACGACTGCGGCAAGGATTCCGAGTACGACGATCACGATGAGGAGTTCGATCAAGGTAAAGCCCTCTTCGGCCCCCTCTTCGGCCCTTTGTAACTTAATCCTTCGGTAAGTCTGAATCATGTTTATTGCCTTTCGTCAATGGGCCAGCCGACACTCGGATCCGCCCCCCTTTATTTCATTTCACTGCCTGATTTGCGATAAAAATCACGAATCTTTCCGTCAAAAGTTTAGAAGACTCCTTCACCTGCAAAAGCAATATTTGCACAAACATGGCTCAAAGTGGGTGATGGGGCCGGATTTTGTAGTTCTCGACATTGTGTATTGAAGGAGTAAAGCCCCTGATAAAAGGGCATTCTCAAAAAGCGTTTCGGAAGGACTCATCGCAAGGTTGATATTTCATGCCAAATCGCGTCGATGAACACTCCACCATAGAAGGTCAATCGCCCTCGAATTCGAAGCTTGAACTGAACCTAATGATCCGTTATTTCGCGATTAACTGATGGACATTAGAAGAGATGTGCGACGAGTTAGTATCGCCGTTCGCGACGCTGGGAGACCACGGCGGTTCAATCACTTGGAAGCCCGGCTCGACCACCCACGCAAGTGACCGGGAGAGGTGAAGCCGGCAGGTTGGTGTCGTCTTGGACTACCCTTGTCTCGAAGTCCTTTCGGCCATGCTGCCTCTTGGGGGCCAAGTGGGTGAACTGACCCTTGTCCCCGCGGCGGCTCATCCACTTATTTATGCATTGGCCAGAACACGCTCTCTATCGTCGAAAAGAATGGATTTCAATTCCCATCAAATCAAGAGTCGCGTACAGGATTGAACGAAGGATTCCAAGAGAAATCAATGCAGTTGTGAGCGCTCAAACACCAAATAAAAAAGCGTACATTCGTTCGTTATTCTCCTCTGCACGCAGGCGACGAATGGAAAACACGCATGGCGCCGAGGTCTCCGTCGAATCGAAAGGGCCCAATGCTTGGGAATGGACCGACGGATCATTCACGCCAGGTACTGCAGAATGGTTATTTACTCAGCGACCGAGACCTTGAGTTAGGGATCCAACCCTCTCGACAATCAATTCCACGTCCAGCTTTGGATCGTCACGCCTTCGCCACACGTCTTTTGAGCCATGAGGTTGCATTGGGTTGGGAGCAGTGGCTGGCCACCCGGAGGGTAGTCATTGAACGCGACGACCGCGACCAGCCAGGGGCTGCTACACACCGAGGCAGCTCCGGAACCCACACAAGCGTCAAGCGTTACCACCCTCGTTTGGGGGCTCGCGAGATTCTCGGTGGTGCTGCACCATTCCTCGATATTGACATTGTCCACCGTCAATTGCGACACGGTTCCGCTGGTTGGCACCCAACATTCCGCGTAGGGCGTAGGAGAGCCCCCGCCCGGAGTGGACGATGGTATCGGGTTATAGCGAATGCTCTGGATGGCTACGTCGGTGGCGCTGGTGGCTGCGTAATTAGTCGAATTGACGTTGGTGAAAACCGTGGTGTTCTTCAGGTCATTGGTGGCCCACGAGCTCATGGCGAGGACAATTACGCTCACCACCACGATGTAGACCAGTGCCAGGATCAGGATGGCGCC
>JBEKQN010000260.1:0-2553 GCA_049519675.1 Acidimicrobiales bacterium
CGGATCACCTGTTCGGGGGTGTGATGCCTTCGTTTCATGCTCTCCTCCATGCTCCATTCTGGAGCGTCAGGACTCGCATTACTAGTGGCTCAGTTCAGGGGGATCTTTCCAGGTTCACTAGGGATTTGATTGACACTTTGATTGGCGAATGAACCTGTCGCCGCGACCATTGGGGCACAATGCAGTCAAATCAAGAACGTCTATATATAGCAAGCAGAATGGTAAGCGGTGTTGCCGATTGCCTCATCGAATTCGCTAGTTATGCCGAAGGGATTGAGCTTTGGGATTTGATGGAGTTGGCTGGTCAACTAGAAACTGCAGTCGACACGATCCGTCTGGCAAATGGCGCCACAAATTGATAGCGCGACGATCTAGAACCAATTCGAATCTGGCACCCCTTGCACTATGGTGTCTCAATGACGGAGATACCTTTGTCTGGTGCCTTTATTCAGCGCGTGACTGTCCTCGTGGTGATTCTCAATCTTTGTTTCGTAATGGTGGGTCCTGCTTCAGCTGGTACAAATATTAAAAGTGAGGACTCCGCACTGATCAAAATAGTATTTGCGGCAGATAAATCTTCTGGAGTGACGGAGAAATCCGCAACCATATCAATTGACAACGCAAAATCTCCAAGTCCTTGGGCAATGTATACCGTCACTCCAAAGAACAAGTCCGAAGCATCTGATAACACGTTTTCGTCTTTTGCGAAATTCAGCAAGGGTAAATGGACGCTAGTCACAGGAACTGGCCCACTTGAAGAGGGGTGCCCGAAAATAATGCCGAACACAACCTGTCAACAATTGGAGACGAGTGGTTCTCCCAGCCCCTCTGAAGTGTTTCGGGAAAACGTCATCAGTACGCGCGAGGTGATTGAAGGAAATCTACAAACTAAAGTGGTCGTGAGCCCAATTCAATGGGATGGTGACACCGCGAGTTTCACTGCAACGGGTACGGCCGCATCCCCAATTACCCTGACATTCAATTTCGGATCAGAGAAAACTTTCATTTCGTCACAAGTGAAAATGGATGAGGTCTTCGCTTCAGTTTCGGGGAATAGCGTTCCATTTCTTGAAGTAGCTCCGAACTTAGTTGTCAACATATGCGCACCGCGCACAATGGCCAATATGGGTAAGGGTTTAGCAACCGAAGAAATACCGTTTCTTCATGAAATTGAGATGTTTTTCCTTGGTAGTCAGATTGAGACGGCCAATCCTGATGGAGTCCCTGACACGATGGTGAGTTCAAACAACGTGTATGCATGCGGCTAATTTTGCACATGCTGGAATCCGGTTAGCAGTCAACGCAATGTCTGCAAATTGGGAATTTCATGAGCAGAGGAATCACCCGAAACATGATTAGTACAAAAGAAGGCACCGCCATCAACGAACCGATGGCGTTCCCTTTCATCAATCTAGGAGTTAGTTGCGGAGTGATTCCGCGCTGATGGAGAATGCACTATTGAAGACGAGGCGTAAATGGAATTGGAGAAAGTTAACTATTCCGTTGTTGGTCATCCTCCTACTCGGAGTCACACTTGGAATTTTTATAGCATCAAACAGGGCACCCCTTCAGCGTCAAGGACAAGTAATACAAACCCGCCTCGCAAAATTCTGTCAAGAGGGCAGCGAATCATCAGTCGCTTATCACCCATCAAGTGGAGGGGCGCATTCCACGTTTGACATTACGTGCCGCGTCGACGATGTCGACTTCGAATATGCGTCGATTAATTCGAACTTTGACAAAGTTCTAAAAGCCGCGAACCTCATCGGCGATGGCTCAAGTTATCCTGACAACATTGTGCCAGTCTTGAGTGGCCACGGCTGGATTGCATTCACCTCGGGGAACGAGCAAACTGAAGCGGAGTTTTCCGGGCCTCTTGAATTTGCTCAAGACTTTCTCGGGGGCACCATTCTATATTACGAGACTGTCAACGGCAATCCCGAGTCCTATTCATCTCTCGCTGACGCAGCCATACCGGTTTGTTCTTCTAACCTTTCAAGCTGGGTATCGAACACCGCGGGCGATGCCTTGTCCAACATCCCCAACGACGACTGGATTACGGAGTTTGGCGCAAACAGTGTTGCAGGGACGTGGATCCAAGACGAACTTGGAATCTATGCTCGAACTTTGGTGGATGATGGTCAGGAGATCGCTGAGACTTCACTTCAGAACGCTGCACAACGGCTATGTGCTACAGGTAACGCTATCCAAGACTTGTCCATACCAGCCTTCTGGTGATGGTTATGGCGGTTGTTGACATCGATAGCTGTGAAGGTCTCACGAGACCATTTGAGACTATTCTCGGTCGATTAGGCACTTCTTGGAGGAAACGATGCCCTTGGATCGAGGTCTCCTGCACCGCAATCGCTTACTTGCCATATTCGCGGTGATCCTTACCAGTGTCGCCGTGAGCACTCCTGTGTTGGCGTCAGGGGCTCCGCCGGTAGTTCGCAAATTCCACGTCACTCCCGCCGCCCTTCCGGCGCCAGGTGGAAACGTTCAGGTCGCATTCTCCGTATTGAATGCCCGGTCTTGCACAATCATGGTGACTCC
>JBEKQN010000261.1:0-2561 GCA_049519675.1 Acidimicrobiales bacterium
GTCCAGGCTCCCATCGAGCGCGCCTTCTCTGTCTTCGTCGAACAAATGGAGACATGGTGGCCAGCGACGCACCATATCGGCAAGACCCCCTTTGAGGCGATCTTTGTCGAGCCGCGTGTCGGGGGCCGGTGGTACGAGAGAGACGCCGCAGGCAACCTGAACGATTGGGGCACGGTGCTGGCGTGGGATCCGCCGCATCGTGTCACCTTCTCATGGCATGTTGGTCCGGGACACGATTCGCCAGATTGGGTCTGCGATCCGGACATGGCCAAAGCCAGTGAAGTCGAGATTAAGTTCACGGCCGAGGGGCCAGGAACGACCCTTGTCGAGTTGGAGCACAGCAAGTTGGAGCGCCATGGCGAGGGCTATGAGCAGTTGCGGGCCATCTTCGACGGACCCGGCGCCTGGGTCGACATTCTGGCGCTCTACGCCAAAGCGGCAAACGGAGAACAATAAGCATGAAGCCCACGATCTTCCTACGCATCGCATCTGTGCTCACGCTCATTCATGCGATTCTGCACACCATCGGCGGCGTCTTTTCCAAACCTGATCCGGGCGCCGCCGCAGTGGCCTTCGCAGCCATGCAATCCAACCAATTTCTGGTCATGGGACTGGTTCGAACCTACGCCGACTTCTACCGGGGCATGGGCCTTGGCGCTACCATCTCCATGACCATTGAAGCGATCGTCTTCTGGCAGCTTGGTTCGCTGGCGAAAACTCATGCCCTGAGAATTCGTCCTATCGTGGCAACATTTGTTGTCGCGTATCTTGCCCTCGCCGTCAACTCCTCGTTCTACTTTTTCCAGGCGCCCGTCGTTGTCGAGATCCTCATTGCCCTATGCCTTGGCCTGGCCATCTACACCGCCAAACCCTCCCCCGCCACCTAGGAGGATCAGGAAGCTGGGTTCATTCAGGCCGTCCCTTGTCCCGTTTTCTCGGATCCCTGCTTCTCGATCTTTGCCAGAAGCTCCTTGGGGGCCGGCCTGCATCCGCAGTTCCTCGCGTGCTCACGGTGCCACTCAATCCGCTCTTTCTCGGTGGCCCCGCTCGGCATCTTGTGTTGCTTGTGCCACTCCCGGTTCATCGTCCCTCCTCGGCCTTGCCGCCCAATTCATTCCCCAATCATCGCCATAATAACCCCAAACGCCGGTACCCAGGTCTCGACTCTGAGCAACAAACCGGTGTTGGCCGAAGGATGATTCTAAACAACTTACTGGAAGTTGGTTTGGAACCTGGGAAACCGTAGCCCCGACCGACGGCCCCGCGATCCCGCCGTGCAGAAAATTACCCACACCTGGCGCACAATGAAAATGATCGGCGGAGCAAGGCTTGACTGACCACTCTTCACTCTTTCACTTTTTCACTCTTTTACTTTTTCACTCTTTCACTGTTGGCCGTCAGGAAGAGCCCGGTCCGTACCCCGTTACCAAAAAATTAATACCCCCTACCCCCTCCAATATTTTCAAAACCTTGCAGATTATATGAACCATCCTTAAATCAATGCTTTACAAAAGGTTACCAGGCAGAGAGTACCAATATATGAAACTACAGCGAGTTGCCAGGAATTCCTTCCCGCCGCCAACCTTCCTGCGCCAGAACGGCGTAATCAACTGTGTTCCCGTTGCCATCTTCCTGAAAGCGAGCAGGTTCCTCTTCGCTTCAAAGGCCTGACCATGAAAATAGGACTCAGGCAGCGCTTGACCTCAGCGCCACGGGTCACGGAAGATTGTCTGGAACTCCTCCATGCTGGTTAGCGCGGCTCCTTTCTTTGTATTTCTGGTTGCGGTGTGCCTGCTCTACTGGGCAGCTGCCGGATCGCGGCGGCTCCAGTTGGCGGTACTGACTGCAGCAAACCTGTTTTTCCTGGCCCGCTTCAGCCTGATCTATTTGGCCCTGCCCCTGGCCGCAACCGCAGACTTCCTGGTCGGTCTCGGATTCGGACGATCACAGCGCCCGGCCATCCGCCGCCTGTTGCTCGGGGTCTCGCTGGCCATCAACCTGGGCCTCCTGGTGGGGCTCAAGCTGGTTCCGCTTTTCACTGGCGGGCGCTTCGCATGGCTGTTCACGCTGAGCCTTTCCTTCTACTGTTTTCAGTCGCTCACCTACACCATCGATCTCTATCTGGGTGAGATCCAGCCCACGCGCAATTACCTGGGCTATCTGGCCTCCGCCCTGTTTTTCCCATCCATGACGGCGGGGCCCATTCCGCGCCAGGGCAAGCTGCTCGACCAGCTTGCCAAGCCCTTTGCCTTCACCAGGGAAGATGGCGGCCGCGCCCTTCTGCTCATCGCCATCGGACTGGTAAAGAAGCTGCTCATCGCCGACTACCTGGCCAACAATCTGGTGGGCCGCGTCTTCGACACTCCAGCGCTCTACTCCAGCGTGGAGACCCTCGTCGGCGTCTACGCCTTCGCGCTGCAACTCTTCTTTGACTTCTCCGGCTACACCGACATTGCCATCGGCGCGGCTTTGCTGCTCGGCATCCGTCTGCCGGAGAACTTCCGCCAGCCCTATCTCGCCGTCAACGTAGCCGAGTTCTGGCGGCGCTGGCACATCACCTT
>JBEKQN010000262.1:0-4695 GCA_049519675.1 Acidimicrobiales bacterium
AAGAAAACGGCCAAGTTCACCATCGATACACTCGTGGAAATGCTCAGTCGCGCCGGCAAGCCGGTTCGCTTAGCGATCAGTTGAGGTAACTCCTGGTGCTGTGCACTCTGTGGTAATCAACTTGTTGCAGAGTGCTGTGCACTCTGTGGTAATCAACTTGTTGCAGACGGAGAGGTGGTTGGAAACCATGGTTTTGAGGGGCCGGCAATTCTCAGAAACAATCAGTTACTGGATCTCTAGCCTGGATTTCTCATCAATACGATGTTAGTAGTTGCTAGCCGAACCTCGCCCCTCCGTGGTGGCCAGGTGGATCAAGAAAGTGGGCTCCCGGGGAATAGTCAGAGGGTACAAGAATAGTGGAAGCCTTCAAATGCTGCCCTGAAGGCTAATGGATTAGTCTTGGCGGTTCGTGGAGGATGGGGATGGACACACTCCGCCGTCAGTGTTCGGCGCGACATGATCTTTGGGATAGGGGCGGATGTAGTTGGGATATCTACGTTGCGGAGCGACCGAGTTCAAGAGTGGCGAGCACTTCAGTGAACATTGCCGAGTAAGGATAAGCGCTGGAAAGTGAGATCCAGATCTTGCGCACGGTCACCCGGACCTGCGCTCCGATCTTCAGCAACTTCGATCGGATGGTTCCGCATTGCGCGTTCTCCAACTTGGTGCCAGCCAATGCCATACGCAGCCTCTGCATCAGAACATAAGTTATCGAAGAGAAGTACAGCCGCAGTTGATTGGACCACATCTTGCCGGTGCTGGTACGATCAGCAAACAGATCCAACTGCTGCTCCTTGATGCGATTTTCCGGACAGTCTCCGCGGGCGCAATACCCTTTCTCGTACAGTTCCTGCGCCGGCATTTGCTCTGCGGTCAACGAAGTCACTACGAATCGAGGATTGGCTCCTTTGTCCAGGTGCTCCGCCTTGGCGACGACCCGGCGCTCCCGGCTCCAGGTGTCCTTTGTGGAATAGAAGAATTCGCTGAAGACGCGGGCGGGCGCCTGGGTCTCCTGATATTGCTTCTCCACTTGCGCCAGTTGCGCTTCGATCTGTTTCTTCAAACGCGGATTCTGCGCCAGTCCGAAAATGTAGTCAATGCCCTCGCGTTCGCACCACGCCATCAGTTTCTCCCGGCAGAAGCCCGCGTCGCCGCGCAACTGAATCTTCACTGCCGGCCAGCGTTGCCGAATGCGCGCCACGATCGGCTCCAACTCCTCTACCGAATCGGCCGACGCATCAATGTTGGAAGTCCTCAAGCGTGAGCACAGCAGGTGCTTTCCGCTAAACACGTACAGCGGCAGATAGCAGTAGTCGTGATAATAGCCGTGGTAGAAGCGCCCTTCCTGATTGCCGTATAGAATGTCGTCGGTGGCGTCCAAATCCAAAATGATTTTATCGGGAGCTTGTGAGTGCGCTTCCAAGAACGAGTCCACAAATAAAGCATCGATGCTCTCCGGGTCGACCACGATCTTCCGGGTCTCCGGTTTGTTGGAGTTCTGCTGTCGAGGACTTCCGTCGTAGTCCGGCGCCGTCAACTCCAGACGGTTGAGCGTGCTTTTGCCCGCCAACGCCTTGCCACGGTCTTGGGCACGCCGCCGCTGTTCACCTTTCGGGTCATCCTTGCTCAGCGCCACGGCCAGCATGGGATCGCGGCGCAAATCATCGTGGTCATTGAGATCCTCATAGCCGAGAGCCAAGCCGAACACGCGCTGTTTGATCAGATCGAGCAGTGGATGCTCAATCCGCTCGGCGCTACGGTAATCCGTGAAGCAAGCGGCGAAGCGCCGTACTATTCCCGTCTGCTCCTCCAGTTTCTTCAACAACAACGCGCCTCCGTCGGAGGTGATGTCGCCTCCATCGAAGCGCCAGACCAGTTCCCGTCCTCCCAATTTCTGCGGCGTTCCTAACGGCTGATCCAGGGGGTTGAATCGTTTCGGAGTCTCCAGCGGCGTGATCACCAATCCCATGCCGATGAGACGCCGGGCGCAAGGCGAAGGTAACATCAATCAACAATAATGTTTTGCTTTTCTTTGTCTTCTACGGTACTTATACAGTAGGAGATAATTCGTGAGAACCTGTATAAACCATGCCCTCGCGTAAACCATCCACTCCGTCCCTCCAAGCCACCCAGCGCTTCAACCTGGCCCGGCAAGAACTCCTCCAACTTGACTATTTCCTGAAGGGCACCGTCTTGAAGCGGATGATGAAGTGCGGCAAGCCGCAGTGCGCCTGCCACCGCGATCCTGCCCAGCGTCACGGACCTTACTTCGAATGGACCTATAAGGTTGCGGGCAAGACTGTCAACGTCAAACTCAGCCCCCAAGCAGCACCCCTCTATCAGGCTGCCACTAGGCAACACCGTAAACTTAAGACCGTTCTGACCAGGTTGGAGCGCTTGTCGCGAACCGCGTTAGCCCAACTGGCCAAGCAGGCGGAGAAGACCGGCTGACCTGGAATGCTCGCCCACCCCCAGAAAACACACTGTCCTCAGCAAAGGCCCCCGCACAACACTCCTAACCCGCGCCCTGTCTGTCACTTACGCTCAACGCCGCGTCGTTATGATGAGAAATCCAGGTGATATCCCTACGGGATATGGGAGTCAGGAGTCAGGAGCCAGAAGTCAGAATGGCGGCGGCGTACGCGTTCAGCATCCGGCTGACTTCTTCCAGAATGTTGTTGAGGGTTGCGGTATCACCGTAGCCGAGGTCCTTGGCGAGAATCAGGTAGTAGCGGCATTCTTCGACGGAGCCTTCAGCCATATTCATGAAGCGAGCCTTGTCGGCTTGTCCCCGCCGCCGAAATCCCTCGGCGATATTGGCTGGGATGGACACGGCTGCTCGCCGCATCTGCACCACCAAGCCGTAAGTTTCTGGTTTGGGAAAGTCCGCCGTGAACTTGTAGACGGCAAGCACGAACTCATGTGCCTTGCGCCATACCAGCAGGTCTGAAAAAGTTCGCGCGGCAGGTCGAGGCGTTGACATAGACAAGCAGGGGCGTCCATGGGAGTATGCTCCAGGTATCTGACCACACTGGAGGTCCCATGAACGCCTTTTTCGAGCACCACAAGAATAGCATTAAGTTCAGCTACGGCTGCTTCGATCGCCTTCTGCTAAATGGCTGCATTCAGTCTTTCCTGGACGGAGCTAGGGCGCAAGGATTCTTCTATGTCCACCGGAGTATTTATCCCGTCACGCGAAAAGTTCTGCGCGATGTTGCCAATGATTACCAGACCTGGGTCACGCGCAGCGCACGGGAGTGGGGCGTGGAAGTCTTGGATCCGCCGGAAGGCCGCCGCGACGACTTCGTCGAGCCGTATCTTCGCAAGGCGCAACCGGATCAGGTTGCGGTAATCGTCAAGGCGCGCGAACCAGCCGGCATAATGACGTCCGTCGGCGCCGCAGACAAGTGGCGCCTGGAGACCAAGTATCGCAGGACGCCGAATGGGGACAGATGTTCGTTCGAGTTTGCCCTTACTTCCCTTTCTCCACTCGGATCTGCTTGAACCAGCACCACTGGCTGGCTCACAAGATGACGCAAGCCGGTATCCGCTTTGAACAAAGTAAAAATGCCTTCCGCCAATGCAGCGACCCGGCGGCCCTGCAGAAGATGGCCGATTCCCTAACGGCGGAAGATCTCACCAAGTGTGGGCATAAATGGATCAACCGGTTAATTCCTTTCTTTCATGCCGAGGAACGTCGAGAGGCGGGCTGCTGGCGCCAGTTGTTCTTTGCACAAGTAGAATACTGCGAGAACCTGATCTTCCGCCGCCGCGCGGCGCTGGATGAACTGGGGGACCGACTGTTGGACGCCAATCGGAATATCGGCAGACCTGACAAGCTGACCGTCATATTCGGCCGGCGGATCAATAAGCGATACCAAGGCAAACTGCAAACCGAGATCGAGGACATGCATCTGGGAAACCCGGTGATGAGGAGCTACTACAAGAACGGCTTCGCCAAACATTATGTGCGAGACCACGACATACTCCGTATCGAAGCCGCGACCAACAATGTGAAGAAGGATTACGACATCAACAAGGGCGTCGAGAACTTGGTTCCACTGCGTGAGAAACTGCAAGGCATCACCACGCGCTACCAAGAAGTCCAGCAGGATATCCTGGAGACCTTCCTCGATCGCGGCGAACTACGGAGCCTCGCCCAGCCGACCGTGCTTCCTAATGGCAAGCGGGTTCCTGGACTCAAACTGGACCATCCCCGGCAATTGGCCGTGATGAGTTCCTTGGTGCGCTTCTCTCATGTCGCCGCCGGCGATACCTTCACCACGGCAGAATTGCAGGCCGGAGTGGCCGAAGCCCTCGACATCCCTGTTGAGAAATGCCCGCTCGCCTCAGTCCGGTATGAATTATCAAAGCTCCGCGCCAAAGGCCTGGTTGAAAAGCTCCCACATTCCCGCCGCTATCATCTCCTGCCAAACGGCTATCGCATCTGTCTGCTGTTCCTCAAACTGTTTGACAAGATCTACGCGCCCCTTGCCGCAGGCCTCCTCCATCCGTATCGTGGAGATCGACTCATGTCGGAAGAACGGCTGACTCAACTCGACAAGCTCTATCGATCCGTCACCGCCGCTCTCGATCAACTGGCCGCAGCTGTCGGACTAAAGATCGTGGCTCGATCAATCGGCTAACGAGAACAAAATTCTCGTTGGGGCCCCAATAACGGTCTACGCTTTTTCG
>JBEKQN010000263.1:0-2595 GCA_049519675.1 Acidimicrobiales bacterium
AGCTATGCCTGGGCCCCGGGCGGGCGCGCACTGTTGCTTTCCACTGGCTCTTCACTCGCATGGTTTGACCTCGACGCTCATACTTCCCGGCCATTCGAAACAGATCAAACAGATCTCAGTAATCCGCAGATCAGCCCAGACGGCCGTTTCGTCAGCTTTCTCGATGGCCATACCCTTTGGCTGGCAAATGCCGCAACCAACATCGCTCATACCTTTGCGCCTGCGGGAAGCAGCGATCTGCGAGAGGGCGAACCAGACTGGGTATATCTTCACGAAATGGGATTGCAGTCGGCGTATTGGTGGTCACCGGATTCGTCCTCCATCGCCTGGATCGAGACGGACGATCGCGCAGTCGCCAAATACACCCTGCGCAGTGCCGATGGCGATGAGCAATCGATAGCCTATCCCAAACCTGGCGGAGCCATTCCCATCGTTCGCCTATTCGTGCAAACGGTGTCTGGCCGCAAGCCGCTCCAGATCGACCTCGGCAGTGAAGCGAACGCATACATCCCCAGGGTGGAGTGGTTGCCAGACGGCAAGCACCTGGCAATCGAACGTCTAACCCGCGACCAGAAGACTCTTGATCTTCTCCTTGCGGACGCGGGCACAGGCAAAGCGCGCGTGATCCTTACGGAAAAGGACGCCTATTGGATCAATCTGGGAAACGAACTGCGCTTTCTTAAAGACTCTCGCCATTTTCTCTGGTCCAGCGAACGCTCAGGTTACCGCCATCTGTATCTCTACGACCTCTCAGGTGGCGATCCCGTCCAACTTACCCAGGGGGACTGGGAAGTTACTTCACTGGTGGGGGCCGACGAAGCTGCGGGTGTTATTTACTTTACGTCGACCAAAGCCAGCCCACTCGAGCGCCAACTTTATAGCGCGCATCTGGATGGATCAGGCTTAACGCAAATCACGCGGGAGAAGGGTACTCACGACCCGCTGATCTCGCCCTCTGGCGATGCTTTGGTAGACGCTTGGTCTACTCGTACCACTCCACCTTCGCAACAGCTTCTGCGAACCGACGGAAGCAGGATTGCAAGCCTCAGCGCCAAAACCCAGGACGATCTGGCAGCGAATCAGCTAAGCACCATCGAGTTCCTTACCTTAAAGACACACATAGGCAAAGATATGAATGTCTGGATGATGAAGCCTCCGGACTTTAATGCCGCACGCAAATACCCGGTGATCCTTTACGTCGCTGGCGGACCTGGCGAGCAAATCGTGCGCGATGCCTGGGGCGGCGATATTTCTCTCTGGTTCTCTCTGATGGCGCAAAACGGTTATATCGTATTCGCTGCAGATAACCGAGGCTCCGCCGGATATGGCCACTTGTCTGAGGAACCTTTGCATTTGCGGCTATCCGCTGCGGAAATGGCGGACCTGCGGGACGGAGTTATGTATCTGCGCTCGCAACCCTGGGTCGATAAAACGCGCATTGGAATCTGCGGATGGGGATACGGAGGATTTCTGGCGCTTCATGGCATGCTTGACCGCCCATTGCTTTTCAAAGCGGGTTTTGCAGGTTCTGCGATTTCAGACTGGCATCTCTATGACGCGGTTTTCGCCGAGCGTTACCTGGAGGATCCGAAGCGAAATCAGGACGGATGGCTATCGTCTTCTCCCCTAGAGAATGCGCGCAACCTCCGCGCGCCGCTCCTGCTCGCACAGGCTACATTGGACGAAACAACTCATCTGGAAAACTCCCTGCTCCTGCTTGATGAGCTTTTGGACAGTGGGAAATATGCCGACATATTGCTGTTTCCAGACCGCAGGAATATGTTCGAGGATCGCGGGACGCGCCTGATTCTATTTCAGCGTCTCACCGACTTTTTTGTCAAAAATCTGTGAGGGGAGACCGCGGCGTCTGGGAAGTACACGCACTCGGTTAAGCATCGGCGCGAGCGGCCCGAAAGTCCCACAGAATTCCCAGGCCGGTCATCAGAGCGCATGTGACCCAGCACAGGCTCACCAGCATTACACCTCCAACCTGGCAGTAAAGCACCGTGTCGAAGGCGTGCAGTGAAATGACTTCGGCACACCAGCAACACAGAGAGAGTATTGCGCCGCAGGTGGCCATAATTCCACCGGCGCTGCCGCGAAGACGCTGAAAAGCCAGCCCCATTCCAGTTGCCGCAGCCGCACTCAAAGCACCCAGCGCCGCAATCTGCAAGGGTGTTCGATGGGCATACAGATTCTCCATCTTCGCGTCGCCTGCCAGCATGTCATGCAGCAGTAAGCGGATGCTGAACGCCATGTCCAGAAAGAGCCCCGCCTCCAGCACCGCAAGAACCGTGGCGAGTTTTCGCTGGCGCGGAATCCCGCGGCTTCCGGCCCATGCGATGCCGCAAGAAATCGCGGATAAAAGGTAGGCAATCAGCCCAATGATTCGAGTGGGGTTTAGCCATCCAGCGAGAGATAACATGGCCGGCTCCTGACTTCTCGGCATACATCTGCAACGGGTTCGCAACGTGCGCGACAATCGTGCGCTTCGGTTCCGGCACAGTTGGCCATGCGCGCGCATTTCCCGCGCAGCGGCATGCGTCTGGCGCAATGGTTCCGTCTTGGACCCTGTAAACCACTGCTTCTGGACTT
>JBEKQN010000264.1:0-2599 GCA_049519675.1 Acidimicrobiales bacterium
GTGAAGTGGCCGCGAGACTCATCGAACTCGCGAGCGCCGCGCCGGGCGGTCGCGTGGCGGACATGGGCGGACCCGAGATACTGCGGACAGAGGACCTCGCTCGCACCTACTTGGACGTTCGAGGTCGCCGTCGACTCATCGCGCCACTGTCACTTCCCGGTCGTGGGTTTGCCGGATTTCGTCACGGGGCGAATCTGACACCCGAGCACGCCGTGGGCACCAAGGGCTTTCGACAGTTTCTCATCGATACGTTTCCGAGCTCTTGACGTCCACTCGTCACTGAATCGCCGCGCGACTACTGCTTCGTCGTGACCACCGTCGCCGTATTCGCACTCGACGTCGTCACCGTCTTGACGGACGCGTGGGTGTGGTCCTTGCCCGCCAGATAACTCGCTACGGCGCTGGCGCGGCCCTTCGCGAGCTTCGCGTTGCCCTTGGCCGAGCCCGTCACGGTGATCGAGGCGCCCTGGACGAGCTTCTTGGAGAGCGCGCTCAACGCGCTCTTGTCCGCCGATGAGAGCGCGCTGCTGTTGGCGGCGAAGGACACGGTGACGTTGCCCGGCCGTGCGAGCGCCGCCATCACGACCGAGGTCGTCGCCGTGGCCGCCGAGTAGGTGACGTCGCCGGCCTTGGTCGCGGTGACCACACAGGTTCCGGCGCTCGTTGCCTTGAGGGAGGTTCCCGCGATCGCGCAACCTTTCGCCGATCCGTTCGTCACGCTGAACGTGACGGCGCCGGTGCCCGAGCCACCCGACGTCGTGAGTCGAAGCGCGGTGCCGACCTTGCCGCGCGTTGACGTGAGGCTGAGTGTCGTTTGGGGAATGAACAGCGGTGCCATATCGGTGACGAGAGCCTGGAACTGCGTTCCGATGGCGTAGTAACCACCGGCGCCGCAGCCGCTGTCGGCGCTGCAGGAGATCGCGATGATCTGCGCACCGCCCCCGGTGTTCAACGCGGCCGAGCCGGGGGATTCGGTGGCATTTCCCCACGTGCCGTCCTTCTCGGTGACGACGTAGGCCTGGTAGGCACCTAACGAGTCGATGTACCCTCCGCCCGAACTGCAGTTGCCCGCTGAACTGCACGAGATCGGGTTGGTGATCGCTGCCGACCCACCGACGGCGAGCGTGGCGAAGCCGGGGACCTCCTCGGCGTTCCCCCACGAGCCATTCGTCTCGTTCACGACGAAGTCCTCAGGGAGCGAGGCCGTCGAGTAGCCACCGCTCGCTCCGCAGTTACCCGGAGAGGTGCACGAGATCGAATTCACCAGCGCGGCGCCCACGTTGAGCGTTGCGGTGCCGGGGACCTCTTCGGCGTTCCCCCACGTGCCCTTGGTCTCATCGGCGACGAACGCCTGGGCATTGCCGAGGGCGTCGGTGTAGGTGCCGCCGGTACTGCAGTCGCCCGTCGCGGTGCACGAGATCGCGCTCGGGACCCCGATGAGTCCCACGTTGAGGGTGGCCAGTCCCGGGAAGAGACTGGGGGTGCCCCACGTGCCGCCCGTCTCACTGACTTCGAACGGAATGTACGCCACGCCGCCGTGGACCGCAGCGTCCTGATAGACCCCGGCGCCCTCGGCCGCGCAGTTGCCGGGCGAACTGCATGAAACGGCGCTCAATCCCGTCCCGCCGGAACCCAACGTCGACGTCATGGTGATCTCAGTAGCGGCGCTCCAGGTGCCGCTCGTCTCGGAGAGGACGTACCCGGTGGGCGCGCCACCGGTCGTGACGTCGAATCCGACGGCGCTGCAACTTCCGTTGCCGCTGCACGAGAGCGATGCGACGCCGGTGGCGTTCACTGAACCGATGGCCAAGGGATCGACGACCTCAGTGGCCGTGCCCCACGTCCCGTTGGTTTCGTTGACGACGAATCCCTGTCCGTCACCGGCGCCGTCGGTGTAGGCGCCGCCGGCGGCACAGTTGCCGACCGACGTGCACGACACCGAGTTGACCGCCGCGTTGCCGCCCACGTTCAGCGCCGCCGTCCCCGGCACCTCTACGGCGCTGCCCCACGTGCCACCCGATTCATCCGCGACGAAGGCCTGCAAGTGACTGGACCCGTCGATGTAGTTGCCCCCGGCGCTGCAGTTACCCGACGACGCGCACGAGATCGAGAGGACGCCGGCGTTGCCGCCAACGTTCAGCGCCGCCGAACCCGGCAGTTCGATGGCGACGTTCCACGTACCGGGAGATCCCACGTGCGATGAGAGAGCCGCCAACGCCCGCGCCGCCGCGTCGTGCGAGGTGACACTGGCGGAGGCCGTGGTGGCGTCAAGGGCGAACAACGCGAAGCTGGCAACGCCAAGGGTCGCTGCGAGAATGACGTGCACGAGTCCTTTGGACATGGCGCGAGAGCGCCCCGGAATAAAGTGCCTCATAACGCTCCTCTTTCATCGGGTAGAGCGGCCACCATAGCCTGCCCCCGTCAACACGGTCCCAACAGAGAGATTGCCCGGTGGCAACGCAACGTCGGCGACAGTGGTTGCGCCGCTACGTATAAGCGGCGGCGACCGAACGTTGCCACATCGCCAACACCGGCATTCCCACGAGCTCCAGGCCCGTCGCGGCGACGAACACCGGGTGCGGGCGGCCGGTCTTGCGCC
>JBEKQN010000265.1:0-3211 GCA_049519675.1 Acidimicrobiales bacterium
GAGAAGGGCCGCAACGTCGTGGCACTTGAGACGACGATCGTCGTCCAGGGTCTTCCATCACCGGTGAATCTGGAAGTCGCCGAGGAGTGTGAGGCCGCCGTGCGCGATGGGGGATCGGTGCCCGCGACGATCGGCGTACTGGACGGTTGCGTCATCGTCGGTCTCAGCACCGCGCAACTTCGAACGTTGGCCGATCCCGATCGACACGCGGCGAAACTGTCGGCCCGTGACGTCGGTCTCGCTCTCGCCACGCACGGGGACGGGGCGACGACGGTCGCCGGCACGATCAGCATCGCCAGTCGTGTCGGCATTCAAGTGATGGCGACCGGTGGTCTCGGTGGCGTCCACCGCGACGTACGCGACAGCTTCGACGAATCGGCCGACTTGACCGCGTTGTCACGCAACCAGTTGCTGGTGGTGGCCTCCGGCGTGAAGTCGATCCTCGACATCGGAGCGACGCTCGAGCGCCTCGATACGCTCGGCGTCCCGGTAGCCGGATTTCGAACGGACAAGTTCCCCGGTTTCTATCAGAGCGAAAGCGGATTCTCGCTGGATTGGAGCCTGGCCGACGAGTCGGAGGCGGCCGCTGCATTTCTCGCGCACTGTGAGTTCTCAACGACGGGGTTTCTGGTCGCTAATCCCATCGACGCCAAGAGTGAACTATCGGTCGAGTTGCACGACCGGGCTCTGTCGAGCGCCCTGGAGCGAGCGAAGGCCCTCGGCGTCAGCGGTAAAGAAGTGACACCGGTTCTGCTTGGCGAGTTCGCTCGCTACACGGCGGGCGCCAGCGTCCAGGTGAATCGCGAGCTCGTCGTGGCGAACGCGCGATTGGCGGGAAGGATCAGCGCGGCGATCGCCAAGGAACGAGTGTGATCGCACGAGACGTTGTCGTGATCGGTGATGTGATGTTGGACGTCGTGGTGAAGCCTGCCGTCGAGATCGCTCCGACGAGCGACACGCCGTCGACGGTCCGTCTCAGTCGCGGCGGCTCGGCGGCCAACTTGGCCGAGGCACTCGCTCGGGCCGGACATCGCGTGTCGTACGTCGGTGCGTGCGGCAGTGACCTCGGGGCGCAGTTCTTCGACGACGAACTGCACAACGTCGGCGTGGAAGCCGTTCTCGAACGCACCGACGTCGCTACGGGTGTCGTCGTCGCGGTCGTTGACGCCGCCGGCGAACGCGCGATGATGACGGACCGGGGTGCGAACTCAACACTCGGCCTCGACCACGTCACCCGGGAACTCGATCGTCCCTTTGACCATCTCCATGTCTCGGGCTACACCCTGCTCGACCCCGCGACGACCGCGGTCGGACACGCGGCGCTGGTTACTGCGCGAGAGCTCGACCGTTCGACTTCGGTCGACGTGTGTTCAGTCGCCGCCCTCATCGCCCTGTCGCCGGCGCGCTTCTTGCAGGCTGCTCGCGGCGCCTCGATGCTCTTCGCCAACGAAGAAGAGGCCCTGGTGCTGTCAGGGTGTGCGGACGTGCGCGGCGCCGTGCAACGCCTTTCGCTCGACTTCGACGAAGTAATGGTGACGCTGGGCGAGCGGGGGGCTCAGGTGCGGCGCGACGGAGTCGATTTCAGCGCGACCTCGTCGAGCACGCACGTCATCGACACGACCGGTGCGGGTGACGCCGCCACCGGGGCCTATCTGGCTGCGCGACTGCGCGACGTCTCGGTCGCGGACGCACTCGACGCCGCCATGGCCGCCGCCTCGGAAGTAGTTACGGGTTTGGGCTCGAGGGGTCAGTCCCGTCTCTAGGGCCTGTCGTGTTGCAGGGGCGCCCCGTGCGAGAGGCCGACCGACGCGTTGCGGCGTTCCTTGTTATGCTCACGCTCGGAAAGGCGCCCAAAGCGTCAACGGCTTCTCAAGAACCCGTCCATAACATCCAAAAGGGGAGTGCAATGAATTCAATTGGAAGAGGCCGCGTGGGGCGAATAGCTCTATCGGCCAGTGCCGCCTGTCTGCTGTTGACAGGACTTTCCATAGCGTCTGGATCGGCTGGCGCATCATCGATGTACCACAAGACCCTGGCCTGCGAGGTCACCGACACCGGCGGCATCAACGACCGATCGTTCAACGCCTCGGCCTACCTAGGTCTCAAAGAAGCGGTGGCGGTTGCTCCGAAGTTCATCAAGAAGGAAGTCCAGTCAACGCCGTCCACCGGTACCGAGTCGACTTACCAGAATGAGATCGGTTCATTCGTCACGCAGCACTGCAGCATCATCATCACCGTTGGCTTCTTGATGTCCGACGCAACGTGGAACGCCGCGCAGCAGAACAAGAGTGATCACTTCGCGCAGGTCGACAACGGAAACCAGAGTCCTGGTAAGGATGGCGTCGCGGTGCCGCCCTACAAGGGAACCGCGAGCAACATCCTTGGCCTGACCTACGAGACCCAGCAGGACGCCTTCCTCGGTGGTTATGAGGCGGCGGCCTACGCCGCGGCGCACAACGCTTCGGCACCCAAGGTCGCGACCTACGGCGGCGAGCAGTTCAGCTCGGTGACGTACTACATGGACGGGTTCTACGACGGTGTCCAGTACTACAACACGAAGATGAAGCCAAAGGTGCCGGTGTTGGTACTTGGTTGGAACGAGAAGACCCAAAAGGGTACGTTCATCAACTCCTTCACCAACGAGACGCTGGCGGCGAGCGACACGACCGCCTTCTTGACCCAGGGCGCGACGACCGTCTTCCCGGTCGCCGGTTCTGACGGTCTCGGCACGACTGCCGCAGTCACCACGTGGAACAAGGCTCACACGCTGCAGGCCAACGTGGAGTGGGTTGACACAGACGGCTGCACCAACGACCCCAAGGGTGGCGACTACATCGGCACGCTGAAGAATGGCGGCGCAGCCTTCATCCAGGACCACGGCACGGCGGGTAAGGCGAACAGCGCGGCAACCGTCGCTGAAATCGCAGTGCTCACCAAGGGGATTGAGAACGGTTCCATCATGATTGCAGTGGGCGGCAAATAGTCACCACGCATTATCACGTTTGAGCGGGGGCCGAGTCTACGGATTCGGCCCCCGCTGCGTTTCCCATCCGGATTAGGTTTGAGATTCATGAAGCTGGAACTGAGAGCGGTCACCAAGCACTTCGGTTCGCTCGCGGCCAACAAGGATGTCAATCTCGTGGTCGAGCCGGGACAGATTCACGGCCTGCTCGGAGAGAACGGCGCGGGCAAGACCACGCTCATGAACGTG
>JBEKQN010000266.1:0-2913 GCA_049519675.1 Acidimicrobiales bacterium
CGGGCGGGCAGAGCTCCGCTCGGCCCCACAAAACATCGGAGGGATAGACCCGTCATGCCTTGAAAATCCAATGCATCCCCGCCGAAAACGCTTGCTTTTCAAGAGAGAATCTCTGGGTCGCGTGCCGTAACTGTCGCAAGAATGAACGTGGGCTTTAGCCCCTGAGGGAATGCCGATGGCTTCTTCCGAGCTTCCAATACCCTGTGTTCAGCCATTTGTGTGCACCGGACTCATGGCAGTCGGTGAACTCTCAAGCTATTTCCGCAGATCCTTCCCCCATGCCTCCACTTCGATAAAGCTGCACCACTTTGCCGGATCGGCGGGAACTACATTGGCGATGCGCAGCCAGGTAACCCGCCGCTTCGAAAAGGAAAAATCCTGAAATTCGGGAGAGGATGAAACCTGCAGCGGCACGCGGCTTCCGTCGGAGAACTCGACGTCGGCGCTCTTCCAGTAGCTGTCGTGCGGAAAATCCGCCCGTACCATCAGGCGAATCTTATCCAGCTGCACAGGCCTGCCGAAGTCCAGCTTCCACCAGATATCCGTGCGCAATTGCGGTCCCCAGGACTGGTAAGGCCACACGCCGTGGTGTCCGTTCTGGACGCGCCCATCAATCGCGTTCCTGGCTTCGAAATCGAACAGGCTTCGAGAAACGCTGTTCGAACTGGCGTGGGGAAAGAACTCCACCGAAGCATCGTCCGGCCGCAGAAGATCGCAGGGGTTCAACGCAAGGTTCCGATATTCGGAGATTTCCTTCTTGCTTTGCGGCCGGATCGAAATTCGGTGCGATCCACCGGCAAAGCTCTCCGGCGCGTAGGCGCTGCCCGTCTGCTTTTCTTCCTTGCCATAAGGAATCTCATAGGACAAGGCGCCTGATGGGCCGCGTGGCGCGTAGATCAGGCAGTCAGGGATGCTGCCGTCCACACGCAGGGCCATTCGCTGAAGTCCGCCGAACAGGATGCGATCGCCCGGTTGATACACGCGATCGAACGCCAGTTCTGCCCCTCTCGCCGAGCCGGCCTGGTCCGCGGGGCCAGCAATACGGCTTCCCTGTGCATCCTGCACCTCGATGTGGATGGGCGCATTGGCGTTTGCGCGCGTCAACTCCTGGCCGATCGACGCCTGTGCTGTTCCAGCCAGCCATACACCAATAACGATGAGCGGAACCATCTGCAGCCGCGCAAGCAATTTCCGTACTGCGGTCATTCGCCGCCTCCCGCCATCCCATTCAATCCAGAACCCGTCAGGAAGCCAAACACAATTGCTTCCCAATCATGGGCAACGTTAACGATAAACCAGAAACACCGAGCGCGGAAACTGCCCTCTGAATCTATTCCACGTCTTTCACCATCGAACCAACCGCCGGGCAATTCAGGAGACCCTATGGGCCGTCGCTTCGCGGAACTCGCCTTCACTCCCCTCGTCAAGCAGCACCAGCAACTGCACGGTAGCCGCCATCTCTACGAACGCGTCGAGCGCTCCATTGACGCCGGCGACCGCCTTGGCCCTGACGAGCAGGCATTCATCCGCGGGCGCGACGGCTTCTACATGGCTTCGGTCTCTGAAACCGGCTGGCCGTATATCCAGTTTCGCGGCGGCGCCAAGGGCTTTCTGCGCGTGCTCGATCCCCAGACCGTCGCTTTCGCTGATCTGCGCGGCAACAAGCAGTACATAAGCCTCGGCAATCTCGAGCACGACAACCGCGTCGCTCTCTTCCTGATGGACTACCCAACCCAGAGCCGCCTGAAAATCCTCGGCCGCGCGCGCATCGTGGAAGGCGATGCGGAAGCAGCCAGCATGCTTGAAAGCCTGCGCGTTCCCGGAGAAGAGACTCCCGCCGAGCGCGCCATCCTCATCCACGTTGAAGCCTTCGACTGGAATTGCCAGCAGCACATCACGCCGCGCTACTCCGAAGAGGAACTGACCCGGATTCTCGCCCCCATGCGCAGCCGCCTCGAATTCCTCGAAGCGGAAAACAAACGCCTTCGCGCAGCAGCAGGCAACTAACACGGCCAATGTCCGCTGGGTGCCACAGCTCTCGAATTTGAGACCTGGGAAGCCAAGTAACTCCTACGAGCGAATAGCGAGCTTCCGCCCCACCGCAGGTGGCCGGTACAATAGAACTGTGATCAAGAATTCCCCACCCACGGCCCCTTCCGTGGGCTTTATTTCGTTAGGCTGCCCCAAAAACCTCGTCGACTCCGAGGTAATGATGGGCTTGCTCGATCGAGCAGGCGCGCGGCTCACTGCGCATCTCGAAGAGGCGGAGATCCTCGTCGTCAACACCTGCAGCTTCATTGACACGGCCAAGCAGGAATCCGTCGACACCATCCTCGAAATGGCCCGCCACAAGACCTCCGGCTCGGCCCGCAAACTCATCGTCGCCGGCTGCCTGGTCGAGCGCTATCGCGACGAGATCATGAAGAGCATCCCGGAAGTGGACGCTGTGGTCGGCACCGGCGAATTGGAGTCCATTCTTGAAGCGGCGGGGCTTTCGATGGCCGCCGTTGCAGCCTCTGTGTCGCCATTCAATATTCTCAGCAGCAACGGCCACGCTGAAGTCCGCCCCGGCCTCGAATCCCGCGCCGCCACCCACAAGCAAGGGGCCAAGAACCCGGCTCCGGTGATGGATGCGGTCGCCAACATGAAGGGCACCGAGGCGAGCATGAAGGGTACGGGCTTCAGCCCGTACATTGAACCAGGCACAGGAGCTGGGGCTTTAGCCCCCGAGGGAAATCTTCCAGAGACAACAAACTTCCGCCCCGAAGGCAACCTGCGCGAGAGCCAGGGCCGCTTCAGCCGCAACGACTGGCAAGGCGCAACGCATTTGCTGCCCACCTATCTCTACGACGAATCCACCCCGCGCTTCCTCACCACGCCACGCTCTTCCGCGTACATCAAAATCGCCGAAGG
>JBEKQN010000267.1:0-2583 GCA_049519675.1 Acidimicrobiales bacterium
TTAGTTTTTTCGCCGGCGAGTTCGACTTGGCAGTCAAACAAAGTCAGAAAGCTTTGCGACTCTCGCGCAGGAACGGTTCGCCGGCAATCAATACGTACTGGGTGCTCTTTACGTTGTCGTGCTGTACGACGCAACAAGGCCAATTCTTGCTCGGCGCCTATTTGACTGGCGCCCACGAGGGTATGGAAGAAAGGGCGGCGGAGCCGATCGGGGGCTGGTGGTCGCCAATTGAGATCCAGGCGCGCGAGAACAATCGGATCAAGTTGCGCGAGGTACTCGGCGAAGAAGAGTTCGAACGAGCGATCGCATTCGGGAAGGATTTGAGCGCCGACCGAGTGTATGACTTGGCAATGGGACGAACCAGTCCAATGGAGGTTGGCTATCACGACGAATCGTTGCCAGGTGCGCGTAGGACAGTGACGACGTAGGTTACAGCGGCTCGCTACGTTATCGAAATGGCTCCGTCAACGTCACTCCATAAACTCAGTCAGCACCCGACGTTGACTGGGGTGTGCAGAGGGGTGTGCAACCTGGGTGTGCAGGGACTTCAACCAGGGAAGTTGGGTGACACTCCATTCGAAGTTGCCGTTTCACCGCAGATCCCCCGCCACGAATAGTCTGCAGAAGGGCCGGTCCGAAAGGGTCGGCTCTTCTGCCTTGGCGTTATGCGGTCATCGCATCTTCAGGGGGAGGCGTTTCCTATGTTGGCCAGGCGTCCCGGAGTTTCTGCGCGAGGAGATGCATCTCAGAGTGATCGGCGAGCACTGCTACCGCGTCAAGTTCGTCTCCTTCATAACGAGGGTAGACGCGAATGTGAAAGTGCCAGACCTCCTGATTGCGGCACGCGGAACCAATCGGAGCTTCGGTGTTGATAGCGTATCTGCTATCATGTTGTCGTGCGTACTTCTGGAGTTTCGTCGACGGTGGCGGGGAGCCTTCTTGCCTTGGCCCGCGTGCGTTTGAACCTCACTCAGCGTGAATTAGCAGCGCGAGCTGGCGTCGCTCAGTCAACGATCGCTCGAATCGAATTGGGACGAATTGATCCTGGATTTGAATCGGTGCAACGAATTCTTGCTTCGGTGGGATTGGAACCAAGAATTCATCTTGAAAGTCTGGACGACCACGACCAGTTGTTAGCCGAGAGGCATTCACGGCGCAGTGGCGTTGAACGACAGCGAGTTGAGGATCGACACAGAGCGAATGTTGCTGGATTCAAGAATGCGCGAGTGATCGAGGAGAGCAGTGAACCACGAACTAGAAGCGGAAGTGATCATTGAGGCATTCAATAGATTTGCGGTCGACTACGTGGTGATCGGGGCATTTGCGGCCATTGCGCAGGCCGTACCGATTCCTCCCACCATGGACATTGATTTCTATGCATCTCCTGACCTGTTGAATTTGGACCGCCTCGCCGACGCCCTTGAACATCTTGACGCGAAAATTCGAGTCAATGATCTAGAAGAGGGTCTGGCATTCGATCGGTCTCCCGAGTTTCTCGGGAGAATGCAGATGTTGAATTTGACTTGCGATTTCGGAGAATTTGACGTCCTCTTCGAAGCCGATGGAATTCGAGACTATCGGAGCTTAGAAGAGAGGTCGCTCACTGTAATTGTGGGCCGAACCGAAACTCACGTTGCATCAATCGAGGACATCGCCCAGTCGAAACGGGCCGCCGGCCGTGTAAAGGATTTGAAAGTCTTGCAGGTGTTCGAGAAGTTCTTGAGGGCTAGAGACAACGACCTTGGTCTCGGTCGTTAGATAGGTACGAGTCACAGAGCCGCATTGGTGGCGTTTCGTGGGTTGGGCTCATGTAGTCGGGGCAGGATTTAGCGCTCAAAGGCGTTTGCACCCGATTTGCACACTTCGGTTGATGTAGGCGGCTCATAGGGCATCTTTGCCACGTTCTAATTCGGACTAGTTGAGCCTCCTCAGATTCCAGTGTTTCCAAGGAAAATCAGTGCTCGATGAACGGGTGAATTCATTCGCGCCGAGCTAACACTTCGCACGCGAGTCGGGCTCATAACCCGAAGGTCGCAAGTTCAAATCTTGCCCCCGCCACCACTACGAAGCCCCAGGTACGGCCTGGGGCTTCGTACTGTCCGGAACCCATTTCTCCGCGCAGTCAACCGAAAATGTGCTCTTCACGACTTCACAATTGCCACGCGACCTCGGTTAACACTGCACTAATAGAAGCGGCTGGTCTTCGGCTGCCTTCAGGCTCGGGCGATGTGCCCTATAGCGGGTAGACCACGAGAGACTCCCAAATGACATACTACTGGTAGTATCAAAGTATGAAGATCAGTATGAGCCTGCCGGAAGAGGACGTCACTTTCCTCGACGCGTACGCCGAGGAGAAGGGACTCCCGTCTCGCTCGGCCGCACTTCATAAGGCGGTTCGACTGCTCAGAGCGACTGGCTTGGGTGCCGCGTATGAAAGTGCGTGGGCCGAGTGGCCACGCGAGGACCAACAACTTTGGGACGTTACTGCATCAGACGGTTTGCAGTAGTGCGTCGAGGCGAGATCCATGTCGTCAATCTTGAGCCAGTGAAGAGCGGTGAAGCGAACAAGCGACGACCCGCCGT
>JBEKQN010000268.1:0-3419 GCA_049519675.1 Acidimicrobiales bacterium
GTTCCGTCTTGATCCTGCACTATTGCCTTAATCACGCCTGCCGGGAAATGAAGTTTCTCTTCAAATCTGGTGACAGCGCCGTCTTTCCAGCGCGCCAAGCCTTCGCTGGTCCCAATCCAAAGCGCTCCGTCCTTCGTCGCAAGCAAGCACCGAACATCATTCCCCGGCAACGCCGGTGTGGTGTTCTTGTCGAAGACCTGGAAGCCATTCCCGTCGAACCGGACCAGCCCAACCTCGGTGCCCAGCCAGATGAATCCATCCGGAGTCTGCGCCAGCGCCTGCACCGTATTCTGCGGCAGCCCGTTCTCCATGCCCCACGCCTGGCGTCCGTAGTTGGCGAGCGGTGTCGTCGGTTCCAGAGCCAGCGCCGCAGGCTCATACAGCAGAAGCAATGCACATGAAAAGATGCCGAAGCCCAATACATAAGCCAAGGATGCCAGGGGCCGCAGCCCGGATCTGACTCGCGCAACCTTCGAATTGGCGTGTTTTTGAGCCACAGATGCGCGTGGAACTCGCGTGGACAACAGCCCGTACTGCGGCAGATGCGCAACTCACCGGCAGTTGAGATCCGGAACATGAGCAGCGCACGCTGTGCAGGTCAATGCAAACAGACTACAGCACAAAGACTTAGGCTAATCTCCACCCATTGATGGAGTCCAGCCTCACCCCAATGGCTCAAGACATGCGTTTGACCTGAAGCTACTCTGTACATGACTCCTGAATTGGTCTCTCCTGACTTGGTCTTCTTAAGTTTCACTCTTTCGGGTGGGCGCCCAGCTGATGGGCAGCCACCCGATTCCTTTTTGGTGACCGGTTAATTCGTCAGAGGATCCGCCGCGGCCCACATTCACTCGGGCTTGATCGTGGTGGCGCGGTTCTTCACATACGCAACCGTCCACTTCTTGCCATCCTGGTCATAGGACACGGTACGGTCGCCCTCCTTGCCGCCGTCGGGATGCATCTTCTGGCCGATGGCCATCCGCGTCTCCAACTCGCTCATGCCCGGTTTTACCTGGTGCGCATCCACGGCCGCCCACACATCCTTCGGCCAATGGTCGTAGATGGTGTGCGGGTCGTCGTAGTAGAACAGGAGATCGGCGAAGTAAGCCTCCTGTTCGCCCTGCATGGCGCCGATGGGCGTGGCAAACGTCCCCTCCTCGCCACGCAGCGCGAACACGGCGAAGACCTGCCGGTTGCCATGCTCCAGGCTGTCGTCCACTTTGGCCGGAACGACGGCCTTCACGATCTTCTTCACATCCATTGGTTGCGCAGGGGGAATCAGGCCTACCCGGTTGGCGAACTCCACCTGGCCATTTTCATAGGGGTAGTAGGGCATGGCGTAGCCGTCTTTCATCCAGACGCGCGTGCCCTCAAGGCGCTGCAGATCGTCAAAGTGAGCCGGGAAGAATGCGCGCACCACCGCCAGGTCGTCTTTGCTTAATGCCTGGCTGGCGTCGGTCTGCGGCACGACTCCGGGTTTCTGGCGTTGCTTGAATACGTAAAGCAGGTAGCCGCCGCCAATGAGCAGCGTAATCAGAGTCATAATCAGGATTCTTTGCCAGTTCTTCACCGTTTCTCCTTCTATGGCGTCTACCCTGCGTCTGTTTGTCTCCGAAGCGGTAGCTAATGATTCCAAGGGCTGAGCGCACGACCGGGTTCGCCCTTCGATCGGTCCAGCCGTTCAATCAACTAAGATGAGAAAAGCCGCTGCGGCGTATTCGAGCAGCACCGGAGGGACGACAAGTGAAGGCATTGGTAAAGAGCCGCGCCGAGCGCGGGCTGTGGCTGGAAGACGTTCCGGAACCGGCCATTGGCATCAACGACGTGCTGGTGCGCGTCCGCTACGCCGGCATCTGCGGCACCGACGTGCATATCTTCCAGTGGGACGAATGGGCGCAGCGCACTATCCCCGTGCCCATGGTTATCGGCCATGAATTCGTGGGCCAGATTGCCGCGGTCGGCTCCAACGTCAACGACTTTTACCCAGGCGACATTGTGAGCGGCGAGGGCCACGTGGTTTGCGGGCGCTGCCGCAACTGCCTGGCGGGCAGAAGGCACCTGTGCGCGCAGACCCAGGGCGTGGGTGTCAACCGGCCCGGCGGATTTGCCGAATACATCTCTTTGCCCATGACCAACATCTGGCGACATGATCCCAAGATCAACCAGGAAGTGGCGGCTATCTTCGATCCCTTCGGCAACGCGGTGCACACGGCGCTTTCCTTCCCCGTGCTGGGCGAAGACGTGTTGATTACCGGAGCCGGGCCCATTGGCATCATGGCCATTCCCGTGGTCCGCCACGCCGGAGCGCGGCACGTGGTGGTCACGGACATGAACCCCTTCCGGCTGGACCTGGCGCGGAAGATGGGCGCAACCATCGCCGTCAATCCTACCGAAACGTCCATTGCAGACGTGCAGAAACAACTGGGCATGCAGGAAGGCTTCGACGTGGGCCTGGAGATGTCCGGCAATGCGCAGGCCTTGCGCGACATGATTGCCAACATGAGCCATGGGGGCAAGATCGCCGTGCTCGGCATCCCCGCCAAGGAGATGCAGATCGATCTGCGGCAGGTGATTTTCAACATGATCACCATCAAGGGCATCTACGGGCGAGAGATGTATGAAACCTGGTACAAGATGTCGGTGATGCTGGAATCGGGCGTCGATATCTCGCCCGTCATCACGCATCGATTCCCCTATTACGACTACCAGATGGGATTCGACGCCATGATTTCAGGCCAGACCGGCAAGGTGGTTCTGGACTGGACGAGCCTGGCTTAGAGCGAACTGGCCGCCTGCGTTGGCTATGAAGGCGGCCGAATCTCGCTGGACGTTCCGCCCGCCGCCGGAATGTAGCATTTCTGCGTGTAATCCATCACCATGCGGTCGGCATTGAAGCGCCAGCCCAGCGTGCGGATGGTCCGCTTCATGCGCTTGATCCATCCCCGCGGCAGCCCGTCGCGATCGCGCTGATAGAACAGCGGAATCAACTCCTCGTGTAAAACACGATAGAGGTCTTCGCCGTCGCGGCTGTCATGGATATCGAAGTTGGTATGGGTTCTGCCACCGCCGATGGCGAAGCCGTTCAGCCCGTCGTATGCCTCGGCCCACCAGCCATCGAGCACGGAGAGGTTCAGGCCTCCATTGAGAACGACTTTCTGTCCACTGGTTCCGGAGGCCTCCAGCGGCCGCCGGGGA
Organism: Acidimicrobiales bacterium; assembly: GCA_049519675.1. Classification (GTDB taxonomy): domain Bacteria; phylum Actinomycetota; class Acidimicrobiia; order Acidimicrobiales; family RAAP-2; genus RAAP-2. The sequence continues at coordinate 3,196 of JBEKQN010000268.1, forward strand.
TTGTTGAGCCAGACGTCGACTCCCTGCACCAGGTAGCGGCCCACGTTGATGTCGTAGTCCTCCACAAAGACAAGCTTGTTGGCGAACTCCGAGTCGCGCATCATCTCGGCAATCTGCTGCAGTACGCGCTTGCCCGGCTCGTCGTGCGGGTGGGCTTTGCCTGCAAACAGGAATTGCACCGGCCGCTTGGGATCGTTGACCATGGCCGCCAGTCTGCGGATATC
>JBEKQN010000269.1:0-2800 GCA_049519675.1 Acidimicrobiales bacterium
ACCCGGCTCGCTTGATCAGCGTCGCGCCATTCGCCCCCTGGCCGCCGCCGAACAGGCCCCAACTGCGGATCTGGTGGCGGTCGGTGCACTGGCTGACGGTGACCTCGGCATCGACGACCGCGAGCACGCGCTCGAAGCCGAGGCCGCCGCGGAACGTGCCGGCGCCGGCCGAGTCCGGCACCAGCGCGAATTTTTCCACGCGGAACGGGAAGCGCGTCTCGAAGACTTCCGTGGGATTGAACCGGCAGTTGCCATTGATGCAGATCACCGTGTCGTTGCCGTCGGCGTCGTGCCGCCCGCCCCAGCCGCCGGACATGATGTCGTAGCAGGCATAGTACTCGTCGTGCACCGGATGGTGGCCGCCAAAGACAAAATTGCCGCCCGTGGCGCTCTCCGCCGCCATCGCCCGCGTCGGCGCCGCCTGCGCGAGTGCGCCGATGACGATGCCGGCGAGCCGCGGATGCGTCTCGGTGTTGCCGGCAACGAGCGGGCCGGGATAATCGACGTTGACCACCGAGCCCGGTGACGCCACCACCTTGATTGGCCGGAAGCAGCCCGAATTCTTCGGGATCGTCGCGTCCGTCATGTGCAACAGCGCGTTGTAGGTCGCCCCCGTTGTCACGCCGAGCGTCGCGTTGATCGGCCCGCGCGCCTGTCGCGCGGAGCGGGAAAAGTCCGCGACGATCTCGTCGCCCTGCACATGCACGTCCACGCTCAGCGAATACGGCGTGTCGGTGATGCCGTCGTTCTCGACGGTATCGGTAAAACTGTAGGTTCCGTCGGGAATGGAGGAGATCTCGGCGCGCATGCGCCGCTCCGAGTAGTCCATCAGGTCGCGGCAGGTGCGGGAGAACAGCTCCTTGCCGTATTTGCGGATGATCTCCACGCTGCGCCGCTCGCCGAGATCGACCGCGCCGATCATCGCCCGCAGGTCGCCGTAGTTGTGGCGCGGCGTGCGCACGTTGGCGAGCAGCAGTTTCCAGACCTCGTCGACATCCTTGCCGCGCTTCTTGATCTTGATCGGCGGCACGCGCAGACCCTCGTGGAAAATCTCCGTGGCCTCGCCGGCAAAGCCGCCCGGCACCATGCCGCCGATTTCGGCGATGTGGCCGATGCAGACGGCGAACCCGAAGATCTTTCCGTCCACGTAGATCGGCTTGAAGAACGTATGCTCCGGCACATGCAGCCCGCCGCGATACGGGTCGTTGTGCAGGATGACGTCGCCGTCCTCGATCGTCTCGAACGGGATTTCCCTCACGCAGTTCTTGATGATGATCGGCATGCCGCCGATCTGCGCGGGGCAGAATTCCGCCACCGCGATCATGTCGCCGTTGGCGTCCGCCAGCGCGCAGGTGAAATCCAGGCCCTCGTTGAAGATCGTCGAATACGACGTCTTCATCAGGCTGATTCCCATCTCGCGACAGATCGAGACCATCGTGCTGTCGAGGATGTTCATGGTCACGACATCCATCGCCGCGTCGTCCGCCCCGCGCGCCGGGTCGCGCGGCAACGGCAGCGGTGCCACCGCACCGGCCGCGCGTCGCGAAAACCAGTCGATGCACCAGTCCGAGCAGAACACGCCGCCCGCGGCCGGCCTGCCCGCGTCGTGGATCAGCACGCCGCAATTCGCGCATTTGACGTAGCGCTCGACATAATAGCCATTCGCGGAAAGTCGCATGACGTGTCCCCAAACCTCAGATCGTCGCCAGCAGCAGGTTGCCGTATTCGTCCACGCGCAGTTCCTGCCCCGGATTGACCACGGTGACCGACGCCGCCTCCTCGACGATCGCCGGCCCCGCGATCGTTTGCCCCGCCCGCAGCAGATCGCGGCTGAACACCGGCGTTGCGCACCGGCCGCCCAAGAACATCACCGAGCGTTCCGCCAGCGGCACCGCCGGCCCGGTCGCGACCGCGATCCGCGAAAAATCCGGTTTTGGCGTGGCGGAGACGACGGTTGCCGAGAAATTGACGATCTCGATGATCTCGCCGGGAATGTCGAAGCCGAACCGCGCCGCGTGCGCCGCGTGGAACTGCTGCCAAAGCTGTTCCGTGGTTTCCGGCGTGAACGCCTCGAATGCGATCGGCAGTTCGAGTTCGTAGTTTTGGCCAAAATAGCGCATCTCCAGCGAACGCTGTACCGAAGCGCCTTCGACATAGCCCTGCACGCGCAATTCGGAGACGCCCTCGGCCACCAACTCCGACATCACCTGCGTGGCCCGGGCGGGATCAAAACGTCGCGACGTCAGTTGCAACGTGCGGTGCCGATCCACCCGCGCGTCGGTGAGGATAAAGCCGTAAGCGGAGAACTGCGCCGGATGGTTCGGCACGATGCCGCGCGGAATGCCGGCATCAACCATCAGGTCGCCGACATGCAGCGGCCCGGCACCGCCGAACGCCATCAGCACGAAATCGCGCGGATCCAGCCCGCGCTCGATCAGCACGCTGCGCAGCGCGCCCACCATGTTGTTGTTGGCGATTCGCACAATCGCCATCGCGGTCTCGTCTTCGGCCATGCCAACCCGCTCGGCCACGCGCCCCACTGCCGCCGCCGCCGCCGCCACGTCCAGCCGCATCGAGCCGCCCAGGAAAGTCGCGGGGTTGATGCGGCCAAGCACGAGGTTGGCGTCCGTCACCGTCGCATCCACCCCGCCGCGGCCGTAGCATGCCGGCCCCGGCTGCGCGCCGGCGCTCTGCGGCCCGACGCGCAGCATCCCGCCCTTGTCGATCCACGCGATCGATCCGCCGCCCGCGCCGATCGTGCGAATGTCGATCATCGGGATCTGGATCGGCACGCCGAACT
>JBEKQN010000270.1:0-3279 GCA_049519675.1 Acidimicrobiales bacterium
CCAGATCGATCCGCTCAGACGCTTGTGCAGGTGACAGCCGAGAAAGTCGAAGCCCTCCTTGCCCCAGGAGAGGACCACCTTACTCGTCTAGTCCGGGTGCAGCTCCAGACCGAGTCGCGCCATCACGTTCTTCACGCGCTGCTCGGCCTCCTCAACGTCACGCTTCGTCCGGCACATCACGACGAAATCGTCCGCGTAGCGAACCAGCGCGCCCAGATGCGCGCACCGTTTCTCCCACACGGCGTCGAGCACGGACAGGTAGATGTTCGACAAGAGAGGCGAGATCACCCCGCCCTGCGGCGTGCCGCTGGTCGGGTTCCTCACCTCGCCGTCTTCCATCACGCCTGCCGTGAGCCACTGCCGCAGCAGCTTGAGCACCCGACGATCCGAGATGCGCTTGGCCACGAGCTTCATCAGCTTCTCGTGGTCGATGCTCCCGAAGTAGTCGCGGATGTCGGCGTCGAGCGCGTGGTTGTACCCCTTCGCGCCGAGCTTCCTCAGCGTCTCCAGGGCCATCGTCGCGCTCCGCTTCGGCCGGAAGCCGTACGACGAGGCGCGAAAGTCCGCCTCGAAGATCGGCTCCAGCATCAGCTTCGTCGCCATCTGCACCACTCGGTCCCGTACCGTCGGAATCCCAAGCGGCCGCTTCTTCCCATCGGCCTTCGGAATGTAGCGGCGCAGCACCGCGGCTGGCCGATACTCGCCCGCGAGCAGCACGTCGCGTAGCTCTTCGAGGCAGCGCTCCACGCCGTACTCTTCGAGAGACGCGATCGTCTGGGCGTCGACGCCCGCGGCTCCCTTGTTCCGCCTCACTCGCTTCCATGCTTCCGCGAGGACGTCACTCCTCGCGATGCGGTCGTACAACGCATGGAAACGACGCTCCGGATGCCGCTTGGCTGCGTCACCCAGTCGGTCTTGGAGTTGTTGCACTTTGTCCGCGGGCTGTGGCCCGCGGGGGTGGTTGGACCGAGTTTCCTCGGTCATGCCCTCGCGCTTACCTCCGCCACCGACACGACCACCGCAGGGACATTTCCCTCCCGTCGCGTTGTTCTGCACGACGTTCGTTCGCGAGGCGCGCGCCCCGCTCTTCGGTACCGTGGTCCCCTCGGACTCCCGCTGCGCAGCGGCCGATTTCGCCTTCGGCTTATGCGACGCGCCTTGCCCCGACGTGGGCGACGCAGACGGGTCTCCCGTGTTCCGCACTTCTCCTTCGACACGTGCTGCGCTCCCTACCCCGCCTGGACCAACGGCGCGCTTCGGATCATTCGCCGTCGATGTTGCCTTCGCCGTGACATGAGCGGCTCGGCTCCAGGATTGTCTCTCTGTCGAGGCTGCAAGCTTCACTTCATGTTGCGGCCCGTGTCCTTGCTCCCCGTTGCACGGCTTACGCCGCCTGGCGGGCCCTTGACGCCCCGCTCGGCCGCTGGGATCTCTCCCGGACGGCTGGGGCCTGCTACCCGGCGCTCCGATGCTTACCGGGACGGGACTCTCACCCGCTGGAGAAGCGCAGCGAGAAGACTCGCTAGGCACCGCTTCCGCGGCTCCTCGCTCATCTTCGTCACGGCGCACCATGGGGCGGGAGGGTACAGGATCGGTCTGGCGCGACTTCAAAGTCATGCCTCCGACTCGCTCGCGGGTAGGAGCGATCGCGGGAATTCGATGGACCGCCCTTTGCGGCACGGAGCATGCTCTACGACGAGCATGCGCAATCGCAACCGCGGCGCCGCCTTCGAACGCGCCGTCCTTGGGCTCCTCTCGCTCCCGCTCGTCGCGTGCGGAGGCCAGGGCTCGACGCCCCCCCCCTACGACGCAGGCGTCAACCATCCGTTCACGCCTCAGCCTCCCGCCGCCGCCCAGGCCGACGCCGCGGCGTGCGCGTGGGAACCGGCGCCGCAGGGGTCGGGGTCGAACGACTGCGACTGGTTCTTCACGTTCACCGGAGCCGAGGACGCGTGCACGGGGTCCTTCACCGGCTACGATTTCTCCCCGTCACAATGCTCGGCGCTCTGCGGCACCAACCCGGAGGGCCAAGCTCCGGACACCTGCTCCGCGTCCGCCACCGACGCTGGCACCCACTTCAAGCTCGATTGCCTCGTCCAAGGCACGAGCACCTGCCCCATCTTGAACGGTGGCCGGCGCCCCGAGTACTTCGCAGCCCTCGGCTTCGATCCCCCGCAATCGGGCCAGGAGCTCGGGACGCACTTCGCGCGCGTCGCGCTCCTGGAGGCCGGGAGCGTCGAGGCGTTCCGCATGCTGCGCGAAGAGCTGCTCGCACACGGCGCTCCGCGGCGACTCGTGCGCGGAGCGGAGCGGGCGATACGCGACGAGCAGCGCCACGTGCGACAGACCTCGGCGCTCGCGCGCCGCTTCGGGCACGAGCCCCTCGCCCCGATTCCGATCCCGGCCCGACCGCCGCGCGATCTCGAATCGCTCGCCCGAGAGAACGCCGTGGAAGGGTGCGTGCGCGAGACGTATTCCGCGCTCGAGTGTCTGTGGCAAGCGCACGCCGCGACGGACCTCGTCGTGCGCGCGACGATGATGCGGATCGCGCGCGACGAGATGCGGCATCTCGCGCTCTCCTGGGCCGTGCACTCCTGGGCGGTTTCGCGAGTCGGGAGAGAGGCGCGGAGGCGCGTGAGAGACGCTCAGCGGGACGAGATCAGGAAGCTCGCCGGTGAGCTTGGACAGGACCCCGCGCCGCCGCTGACCGGGATAGGGGGGCTCCCGCGCGCGTCGCAATCGCGCGCGCTCGTTGCGCTGATCGCCGCGGAGGTCGAGCGGGCGGCGGCTTAGGGCCCGCCGCGTGAGAGCCCGTGCCCTTGGTTACCAGGTCGCCGACATCGTGGCGGTGTCGCTGCCCTTCAGAGGATCGGTTTCAGGACCATCCGGCCGTAGGCGATGAATGCCATGAGGGCGCCAAGCCCGACGCTCATGAGGATGGGCGGAATCTCGCGGTACTTGGCGTGCACGCCGACGAACGCGAGGCTCTCGATCGCCAGGACCATGGCGGCCACCACCGTGAGCGCCGGCTGCCAGTGGAAGGCGGCGGGGACGATCAGCCCGACCGTGCAGACGAGCTCGAGGATGCCGAGGGCCGTCCAGGCTTCCCGCGGTAACGCACCAAAGGACGGGACCCCCTTGCTTACCTTGTCGAACAGGAAGACCTTCATGACGCCCGACGCTCCGTACATGAGCGCGGCGAGGACCTGCAGGACCCACAAGAAGATGTTCATCGTGCGCCTCCTCCCGGTTTCCCCCGACCCCGACCTCGACCTCGAC
>JBEKQN010000271.1:0-2537 GCA_049519675.1 Acidimicrobiales bacterium
CGCGCTTTTGCCAAGGAGAATCGACGGATATTGGGCGCTGATTCATCGCCCCATGACGACCCTCGGGGCGCACATGTGGATTTCTTATTCTCCGGACCTGCGCCATTGGGGCCGGCACCGGTTGATGCTGGAGGCACGGCGCGGCGCCTGGTGGGACGCAAACAAGATTGGACTATCGCCGCCGCCGATTGAGACTTCCAGGGGATGGCTCGTCTTCTACCACGGCGTGCGGCAAACGCCTTCCGGCTGTTTGTATCGCTTGGGCTTGGCCCTCTTTGACATTGAGAATCCAGAAAAATGCCTGCTGCGCGGAGATTCATGGATCTTTGGACCGGAGGCGGATTACGAACGCGACGGCGACGTCAACGATGTAGTGTTCCCCTGCGGTTACACCATGGACGCCGATGGCGACACCATGAATCTTTACTACGGCGCAGCCGATTGCTCCATTGCTTTGGCGCGAGCCAGCGTGCGCTCTCTGCTAGCCTGGCTGGATGCCAATGGAACTTGCGACCGACGGCAGTGCGTGCAGGATTTGTGAAACCGCTTGCTTCGATTCTCCGGTTTGCCTTCGGGTGCCATCACCGCCAACGCAGCGCCGTGTTTACGATCAGGAAACGGACGTACCAGGTGTGCTTGAAATGTGGGCAGGAATTTGATTATTCGTGGGAACTGATGCACTCCCTGCGCCCGAGCGCTGCCGGTGGTCCCGATGGGCCGCTTCCGTCTAAGAATGCCACCGCCAGCGCCGGCCCCAATGAAGCGCCGGCGATTGAACGCGTCGCGGAGCGGGCATCGGGATCCTGGTCTGCATAAGTGAGCTATCTTGCACAGACGCGAGCATCCGCACCTGTCATTCTTTGTTCTCCTGAGTGTGTAGATGGAGCTGCGAATGCTGATTCGTAGCTTCGATTCTTAGGTGGCTGCGGGTTCGAATTCTGATCGACTCACGGGGCAGCGACCACATCCAGCCAATCGGCATTCTCCATCCGTGTGTACCGTCGCGAAACCGTGCGGCGGGCACAATTCGACCCTAAACAGTCGCGTACTGAACTTTGACCGGCACCTCCACGGATGAGAGGCGCTGGCCGACGGACCAAGGAAGGTCAAAGATTATGCCTCTAATTCAATTGCTGGAAGTTCTGATCGTGGTGGGTATCCTCCTGTGGCTGGTGAATCGCTTCATTCCCATGCAAGGAACCATCAAGTCAATTTTGAACGGCGTCGTGATCATCGCCCTGGTTCTGTGGATCCTGAATGTTACCGGGCTATTCCATTCTCTTCCCAGCATCCGCATTGGGAAGGGATGACGATCAGGCCAGCGATCGTTCAAAAGAAGCACGCCACCAACCCATTGAAATGACGCAACCCGGCAGATATCTGCCTAAGTAAGCTAAGGAGACAATTTGAAAACCAGGCTATTGTTAACAGTTGGAATCGCCCTCAGCGTGAGCGCGTTTGCGCGAACGGACCGTCAAACAAGTTTAGCTGTCGAGGCCGCAAGCCCGACGTTCACATTCCGAGTCAACATCGTCAGCCGCAACATACAGGCCGTCAATTACGAACATCGCAGCGGGGCCAGCAAGCTTGACTTCGTGGGCACGGATTTGATGCCCTCAGCCAACGGCGAGGCCAAGGTGAACAGCCGACGGGGATCGATCGAGATCGACGCTGAATTTGGCGACTTACAGAGGCCGGCGACTTTCGGCAATGAGTACCTGACCTATGTTCTGTGGGCGATTTCTCCCGAAGGCCGCGCCGTGAACCTGGGCGAAGTGCTGGTTGGCGGCAATCATCGCAGCAAACTGCGCGTAACCACCGACCTTCAGGCCTTCGCTCTCATCGTTACCGCGGAACCTTATTATGCCGTGCGGCAGCCGAGCAACGTGGTTGTGCTAGAGAATGTGGTTCGCGAGTCCACCAAAGGAACCACCGAAGCGGTAAACGCGAAGTACGAACTGATGGAGCGCGGCGGCTACATTCCGACCGGCTACAGGTTCGACCCGGTGGTTCTCAACGCCAGGTTGCCGCTCGAATTTTTCGAGGCGCGGAATGCACTGCGCATCGCGCAATCCGAGGGAGCCGAGCAATATGCCAGCGTCAGCTATCAGCGCGCTGTCCAGCTAACCAACAACGCCGATGAGTTTGCCACCAGCAAACACCTCGACGACAAAGGACTGATCGCGGTGTCCCGCAGCGCAGTTGAAGCGTCGGAAGATTCCCGCGAGATTGCGGTCAAGAAACTGGACGAAATACGCCTGGCAAACGAACGACAGGCATCCACCGACGCTCAGACGCGATCGCAGGCGCAAACCGACGACGCGGTCCGGCAGAAGGACCGAGCTCAGTCTGACGCGGCGAACGCTCAAGCGGCCCAGGCTCGGGCGGAATCAGACGCGGCAAACGCGCGGGCCGATGCGGCAAACGCAGAAACTGCCACCGCGCAGGCCAGGTCCGACATGGCGATCAGCGAGGCTTCGTCTGCCAACGCGGTCTCCGCGGCGCAAGCCGATGCCGAACAGTCTCGTTTAGCTGCA
>JBEKQN010000272.1:0-3089 GCA_049519675.1 Acidimicrobiales bacterium
CTGGTGGAGCTCGTTTCCAAAGGTGGTCCAGGACGAAGCCGAGCTGAATGGTAAGTACTACGGCGTCAACCAGGGTGAGAACGTCCAAGCCCTCGCCTACAACAAGGTTGACTTCAGGGAGGCCGGGCTGCCGGTGCCGTGGCATCCGACCACGTGGCAGGACATCATCAACGCCGCACTGACCATAAAGAAGAAGCTCCCGAAAGTGACACCGATCTGGGCCGAGGGTGGCACGGGCGCGGGGACCGGCGGAATCTCGCTCGGCGTGGCAAACCTCCTCGCCGGCTCGTCGGACCCTACGGTCTTCGACAAGTCGACAGGTAAGTGGGTGGTCAACAGTTCAGGCCTGAAGCAGACGTTCTCATTCATTCACACACTCACCGTTGATGGTCTCAACGCACCGGTGTCAGACCTTTTCAACCCCAATGCACCTGGCAATGCCACGGCCTATATGAAGAGCCCGGGGGCCGCGATTGCCATTGCGTCCAACTACTGGACAACGTCGTGGCTTGAGAATGACGCGCCGTCATGGCCCCAAGCGAAGACTGAGATCGGGATCACGCCTCTGCCCACGTCCGACGGTCAAGGCAGCGACATTGCTAGTCTCCTGACCGGGTGGGATCAAGCGATCTATAGCGGCACGCCGAACGCGAAGTTGGCCTTTTCATTGCTCAACTTCATGATGCAAAAGCAGAACCTGCTGACTGTCGACAACGACGGTGAATGGATCCCACCGGTGACGTCCTACGCGACCGATCCGCTCTATACGAACTTCGGAGCGCCGTTTCAATCTGTGTTCGCCGGTTTGGAGAAGTACGCATCGGAATGGCCGGACGTCGCGAATCTCCCAGTCTGGTCCCAGGCTTTCCAGGACGCGACCGGGAATCTCGAGCAAAACTCGAGCACTACCGTGCAGGACGCGCTCAATACCATGCAGTCCTACGTGTCCGAGCAACTCGGATCATCAGCGATCGAGACGAAAAAATAACTGAAGGTTTCCCTCCCGGACGGTGGCTCCCTTCTCGTCTGGGAGGGAAAGTTAGAGAGGCAAAATATGGATTCTGACGTGATGACCATTGATACATTGCCTGAGACAATTGGCGCGCACAGCGTCCCTACCGTTCGTCGTCTTGACAAGCGCCGATTCGAGTGGAGCAGTTCAGCCCTGCTGCTGCCGGCGGGGATCTTGCTCGCGGCGGTCTTCGTCTACGGGGTGGGCTACTCGTTCTATATCGGTCTGACCAATCTGTCGCTACTGGGTCCAACGGCCCAGCACTACGCCTATACCGGAACCACCAATATTCATCAGTTGATCCACGACCCGGTCTTTTTCAACTCACTCTGGCTCACCTTTATCTTTGTCTTTGGTTCGGGTGTAATCGGCGCGACGGTCATCGGGCTCGCGCTTGCTCTGATGATGCAACGCGCTCTCGCGGCGGTGCGACTGTTCGCGGGACTAATTGCAATGATCGCGTTCATGTTGCCGCCGGTGACGATCGCGGTCATATGGTACGCAGCGTCCGTACCCGGCGGAACGTTCGCGACACTGTTCGGGAGTCCCGGTGCGGACCCGCTCTTCGCCGCGCCCATGGTCTTCGTCAGTCTCGCCAACACCTGGTCGCTCGCGGGGCTTTCGATGCTCCTCTTTGGCGCGGCCTTGCGCAACATTCCGGGTGAAGTGAACGAAGCGGCGACGATCGAGGGCGTGGGGGTGTTGCGAAAATTCTTCGGCATTACGTTGCCGTTACTCAAACCAACACTCGTTACGAGCGCCTTACTGATGACGCTGCTGTCGCTCGGCAACTTCACGATCATCTGGCTAATGACCGCCGGCGGGCCGGGGAACGCGACGACGATTCTTCCTGTGTACTCCTACCAACAGGGCTTCCAGTTCGATCACCTCGCCTACGGTGCACTGCTCGGCAATGTCATGGTGATTTTGACCGCGATTATCGGATTCGGTTACGTCAGGGCCGTTCGCGGTCGAAAAGAGAAGACTCACACGGAGGCGAACGCCTAATGCCAATAGTGAAAAACAAATTTGAGAGCCCCGAATTGAAAGGTCTCACCGAGATCGTGCCCAAGAAGTTCACTGCGCCACGACTTACAAGCAACGTGCTGCTCGCGGGGCTTGGACTCGCATTCGCACTGCCCCTGTTGTGGTTGGTGCTCGCGTCGCTGAACTCGAACGCCAGTTGGAGCATCGCCTGGCCCCATTTTACGTTGTCCAACTTCGCATCCTCACTGGATTCAGGTCGCGGGGTCTCGCTCGCCTACAGCTTCGAGCTGGCCTTCGTCGCCACGCTTGTCGCCACGGTTACCGGGACATTGGCTGCTTATACCTTTTCGCGACGTCACATTCCTTGGAAAGGCCCCCTGTTGTTAGTGGTGCTATTTCTGTCGGGCGTTCCGATCAACGTGATCATCATCCCTATCTATCAGGCGTTCAGTCAGCTCGGTTGGTTGTCCGTCCTACCGGCGGCCGTCTTTCTCGGCGTGACGGCGCTGCCGTTTGAGATTTGGATCATCAAGAACTTCATTGACGCCGTGCCTCCGGAGCTTGAGGAGTCTGCTCGAATCGAAGGAGTCTCGACCTTGCGCATCATCACTCGGATCATCGTGCCCCTGGCCGCGCCGGGCATCGCCGCCGCCGCGATATTCGGGTTCGTCAATGCTTGGGGGGCATTCCTCATACCCTTGGTGCTCATCGAGAACTCGGCTCAACAGCCCGGAGCGGTCGCAATGTACGGCTACATCACGTCGGCAGCGGTTAACTACGGCGGCATCGCCGCATTCTCCATTATCTACTCAGTGCCGGTCCTTCTTATGTACGCCCTCATGGCTCGATTCTTTCGAGGCGGGTTCGTGCTTAGTGGGGCGATCAAGGGATGAGGCACTGGCTCGAAGAGATTGCCTGAATCAGCGTGACTGTTTTTGTCCCGACCATCAGCACCGTTGGAGGCTTCTTGAATGCGCGGAGGTGCGGCGTTGGGTAAGCCACGCGAGGATTCGTACGACATCATCATCATCGGTAGCGGCATGGGCGGCGGAACACTCCTTCACGGACTGCGTCATTCCAACAAGCAGAT
>JBEKQN010000273.1:0-2884 GCA_049519675.1 Acidimicrobiales bacterium
CCGACGAGCGCGAGCACGGTCAGTCGGCCGCCGGACAGAAAGTCGAGAGTCGACAGCGCCTTGGCCAGCTCGATCGGCTGGTGGTAGGGAACCACGACGAGACAGGCAACGCGCAACCGGGTGGTTGCGCCAAGGATGAAGCCGGCTGCCGACAGCGAGTGAGTCCAGCGCGCCCCCATTTCGACGGTCGACTCCCGGTCCATCGCGAAATGCGTGGCCACATTCACTTGGTCGTAGCCGAGCTCCTCGATTCGGCGGACGATCGCGACAAGCTCTTGCGGCTGGATGTGGCGCCACCAGTGGGTCCCTCGGCCGGGATAGAGGTCCAGTCCTGGAACCTTGAGTGAAAACTGCACGGACGCTTCCTCGGAGTGCGGTGAAACTGGCGGGATGGCGATGCTGGGAGCGGCTGGCCCAGTGTACAAGCCGGACAGAGTACGGCCGCGGCTGAACACGCTGGACGACGCTTGCGGAGTCGCGGTCATCATGTACGCTAGCCGCACCAGCGCCGCGAGGAATCACCAGCGGTAGATGCGATGGGGAAGGCTCGTGCCGGCGCGACACAGGGCCAGAGAGAGCGGAGTCCAAAATGTCGATGATCGAGTATGAGGTTGACGGCTCGGTCGGTGTCATCTCGCTGAACCGACCGGAAAAGGCAAACGCGCAGAGCCCGACCTTTCTGCGCGAGCTGAACGACAGGTGGATGGAGGCGGCCGCTGACGATGACGTTCGCGTGATCGTTGTTCGCGGGAACGGGCGTCACTTCTCCTCGGGTCACGACTTCAGCTCACCTGATGAGATTCCGCAGTTCGAGGAGGGCGACGGCATCCGCCGCCTGTACCTCTTCGAGGAGGAGGTGTTCTACGGGTTTAGCCGCGCATGGCGAGACGTGCCGAAGCCGTCAATCGCGGCGGTGCAGGGCGCGACGGTCGCCGCCGGGCTGATGCTGTGCTGGCCATGCGACCTGATCATCGCCGCCGACGACGCGCGATTCGGGGACCCTGTCATTCGCCTTGGGGTCGGGACCGGCGTGGAGTACGCCGCCCACACCTGGGAGTTCGGCCCGCGCAAAGCGAAGGAGCTGCTGTTCACCGGCGGCTTCATCGACGCCCAGGAGGCGCTGGCGATCGGGATGGTCAACCGCGTTGTCCCGCTCGACGAGCTCGACAGCGCGACGATGGCACTGGCGCGCGAGATCGCGCAGATGGATCCGTTCGCTCTGCGGATGGCAAAGCGCTCCGTCAACCTGACGCAGGACATCCAGGGCTTCCAGAACTCGCTGCAGGCTGTGTTTGACATGCACTGGGTGTGCCACGCGAACGGCTTTGCGGTCCGCGGGCACAAGATCTCCTCCGGGATCACGGCGCAGGACATGGCGGCGGCGAACCGCCCCAGGGGAGCGGTCGCACCGGCAGGCTGAGCGGTCCGTCCGGTCAGGACGGTCACGAGCGTCAAGCCCGGGTTGCAGGGGAACGTCCATAGCCGAGTGAACACCTGAACGGCCGGCGCTGCGGTTCGGGGGCGCAGGTGACGACCTCTAGGCCGAGCCCTGCACGCCTAACGTCGGGCTGTCGTCGGCACGCTCCCGACAGTTGGAGTGCGATAGGTCCCGACCGCGCCTCAGGGCAACCCTGCGCCGTCAGGCTCGGTTGGGATCGTCACGTCTGAGGTTTGAGTTGGAGAGCAGCTCGACATAGGTGGGACCGTGCACGCTGAACCCGCCGTCAATCGTGATCAGCTGCCCGGTCACATAGCTGGACTCATCCGACGCGAGGTAGACCACGAGCGAGGCGATGTCGTCCGGCTCGCCGATCCGCGGCGCGAGGTTGTGCGGTACCAGCATTCGCTCGTACTCGTCGGTGAGGTGCCTTGTGCGGATCATGCCGGGATTGATGGCGTTGGCGCGGATCCCGAAGCGGCCGTAGTGGGTTGCGATCACCTGCGTGAGCGTGTTCACCGCCCCTTTCGAGACTGAATACGCGCCGGAGGTGATCAGCGGCTCCGTCGCGGCCACCGACGCTGTGTTGATGATCGACCCTCCGCCCTGTTCGATCATGCGTGGGACCGCGTACTTACAGGCGAGCCAGACCCCCCGCAGGTTGACGGCCATGGTGCGATCCCAGGCCTCGGTCGGGATGTCGAACACCGGCGAGACGACATCCGGGGCCGAGACGGGATCCTCCAGCGCCGCAGCGTTGTTGTGGAGTACGTCGATGGTGCCGACCAGAGCCGCTGCCTGTTCGATCAACGCCTCGATCGAGGCTTCCGAGGAGATGTCGACCGCGATCGCGTGTGCCGTGGCCCCGGTGGAGCGGATGTCCACGGCGACCTGCTCGGCTCCGTCGGCAACGATGTCGGCGACGATGACGGTAGCGCCCTCTCGGGCCATCATCCGAGCCGTTGCCGCGCCCATTCCGCGGGCTGCGCCGATAACAAGGGCGCGCTTACCGTCGAGTCGACCCATCGCAGCTCTCCTCCCAGACGTTTGTCAGTGTCATCGGCTTCGGCGTGGCGTACGCCTCAGGCGGATCCGGTCAACCGTTTGAGGCGGCGTGCCCGACACAGCCCCGATGTTGCTGAAGTGCGGCGGCACCCGCTCACCGAACAGACTCATCGACCGGCTCGTCTGAGAGGCGGTGAGGCCACCGAATTCAGAGTTGAACACCATATAGGTGACGCCGAGTTCGCGGCGGATCCACTCGATGCACTGTCCGCGGTGGCGATGATCTGATGATGGAGCGGAAATTGAGCCGTGGCCTCCGCTCACCGGCCGTGCCACTCTCGCGGCGCGACTTGAACGTGAGCAATCAGAACCTGAGAGTGTGTGACAGCGCGGTTGGATGTCGCGGGCAAGTCCGATTGCTAAGCGGCTTGCGCTGCGATT
>JBEKQN010000274.1:0-5874 GCA_049519675.1 Acidimicrobiales bacterium
GGGCGGCGAGCGGGTCTGGGAGCGCCTCGCGCGGCTCGTTGACGAACTGGGCGAGGTGGCGCCCTGCGGGCTGAGCGACATCGGCGCCGTGATGGGCGCGACCGTCCCGGAGCTTCTCTCGCGGGCACGCGAGCTGATGCCGCACGCGATCTTCCTGCTGCCGGGTGTGGGCGCCCAGGGTGGGCGCGTCGAGGATCTCGCTGCCGCCTTCGCACCCGGGCGCGCCGGCGGGCTGGTATCCGCCTCGCGCTCGATCGCCGGCGCTCACCAGTCGGGCGGCGCGGATCCCGCGCCGGCGGCACACGCCGAGGCGCAGCGGCTGCGCGAGATCGCCTGGGCGCTCGCCGGTTAGCCCAGCGCCGTCCGTGCTCGCTTCAGCAGCGCGGCGCCGAGGCTTCGCTCAAGCGTCGCTGACGGCGGCGTCAGCGTCGTCTGCACGTTCAGGGTGACCTCGGCCTGGCCGTAGGCGAAGCCGACGACATCGTCGTAGACGGCGACGCTGACGCTCTTGCCGCCCTGCTTGACGGTGACGACGATCGCGAACCGGAGCCCGAACGATTTCCCGACGCCGGATATGACCGACGGAAAGCGCGCGACCGTCGTTTTCACCTTGTCGCTCTTCGGGAACTCTCCGCCCAGCTCCTTGCTGAGCAGGCTGTGCAGGCAGGTGAGCGCGAGCGGCCGCTCGAACGCGGCGAAGTCCGTCGCGACGAGCGCCACGGACGGGAGGATCTCCGTCTCGGAGCTGATCGTGAGGGAGTCGTTGGCGGTGACGAAGGCCGGCGACTGCGTGTTGGCGAACGCCTTGCTCGCCGGTACGCCGCCGGCGCAGGCGGTGAGCGCAGCGCCGCTGGTGTCGCTCGCGGGGGTGGTCGGGTTGCTCTGCTGCTTGAGCGTGGGCACGTCGCTGTGGCGGATGCTGATCGCATTTGCGACCGTCACAGCATCGGCGCGCTTGATCGTTCGCAGACCTGCCAGCGCGACGGGAGCGGCTACCGCGAGGATCGTCACGGCGATCGAGACAGCCGGCCAGATGCGCTCGCCCGTCCGGTGAACCGGCCCGCGTCGCGCCCGGTGGTTGGCGCTTGAGTCGCTCGAGTGTGTGCCCACTGCCCCGAGCGTAGCCGCAGGCGAGCGTTGATGCGAGCGCGATGGGCGCCGCTGCGCACTTCGGCGGCGCGCCGGCGGCCCGCCACAGCAGCGCTCAATCCACGATGCGGTGCTGGGCGGCCCAGCGGGCGAGCTGGTGGCGGTTGGTGAGATGCAGCTTGCGCAGGACCCCGGAGACGTGCGTCTCGACCGTTCGGGCGGAGATTCCGAGCGACGCCGCGATCTCCTTGTAGAGGTAGCCGCGGGCGATCTGTTCGAGAATCTCCTGCTCGCGAGGTGTGAGGCGGTCGAGGTCGGGGTCGCTGCGCTGCGGCGGCGCGGCGCTGAAGGCATCGAGCACGAAGCCCGCAAGGCGCTGGCTGAGAACGACGTCGCCCCGCGCGACGCGCCGGATCGCGTCGGCGAGCTCCTCAGCCGAGATCGTCTTCGTCACATAGCCGGCCGCCCCGGCGCGGACGATCTCGATCACGTCCTCGGGCGCGTCCGAAACCGACAACGCGAGGACGCGGGCAGGATCGCCGCCGGCCGTCATCCCGTCGATGACGGCAAGTCCGCCGCCGTCGGGCATATGGACGTCCAGCAGCACGACGTCGGGCCGGGTGGCGGCGATCATCGCGATCGCCTCGGCTACCGTGCCGGCCTCGCCGACGACTTCGACGCTGCCCTCGAGCTCGGCGCGAACGCCGGCGCGCAGCAGCGCATGGTCGTCGACGATCACGACACGCGGGCGCTCCGCGCTCACTTGCGCCCAACTCGCAGGGTGACTTCGCAGCCCTCCCCTGGGGCGCTATGCACCTGCGCGACACCCCCGTGACGCTCGACACGGCGGATGATCGACTCGCGCACGCCACGACGCTCGGGCGCGATCGCACCCGGATCGAACCCTGGCCCGCGGTCGTGGACGAAGACCTCGATCTGACTGTCTGTCACCTTGGCAAAGAGCGAGACGGCGGCCCCGGGGGCGTGGCGCGCGGCGTTGAAGAGCGCCTCGCGCGCCGCGCCGAGCACGGCACCGGCGCGGGCGTCAAGCGGCGCATCGCCGACGATCACCAGCTCGATTCGGGCGCCGTGGAGGTCCTCGACCTCGGCGACCAGGGCACGCAGGCCGCCGGCCAGCGAGCGCTCGGCGGCACCCGCCGCAGGCAAGCCGAGCAGCCACTCGCGCAGCTCGCGTTCCTGACGGCGTGCGAGCGCACCGACCGCCGCCGGATCGCCGGCGCGCCGCTGGATCAGCGCGAGCGTCTGCAGCACCGAGTCGTGCAGGTGGTCGGCGAGCTCCGAACGCTCCTGCGCCCGCGCACGGTCGGTGCTCTCGGCGCGCAGCGCCCGCGAGGTGCGCAGCCAGCGCGGCCCGATCACCAACGCCAGCACCGCCAGCGCGGCGCAGGTCGCGGCGATCGTGCTGCCGGCCTGATGGAACAGGCCGGCACGGCTGAGCACCCAGATGACGCCGGTGAGCGACAACAACAGCCCCAGATCGGTGCGCGCCGCGCGCGCGTCAAGTAGCGCCTGACTGGCGTCGGTGTCGCGCAGCGCGCCGGCCGCACTCCAGAACAGGGCCAGCCCCGAACCCACCAGCAGCACCGCCCACGGCAGCTCCGGTCCGCCGAGCAGCAGGCCGCTCGCGCGTGCCGCCAGCACCGCCGCCAGGCCGAGGAAGCCGGTGGCGGTGGCGCGCAGCGGGTCGATCCGAACCGGCGCTCCGGGCGCGGCGGTAAGCGCCAGGCCAAGCGCCGCCAGCGCGTAGGCGGCGACACCGGCCCCGGCGATCGGCGCGCTTGCGACGACGATCAGGCGGATCGCCCAGGCCGGCATTCCCGGACGCGCGAGCGCGTTCGCAACCCCGGCATACCAGCCCTCCTGTGTCGGATCGTCAAGCGCTGCGGGGGACAGACCGAGCGCCAGCACCCCGGTCAGCGCTGCCACCGCGGCGGCGTCCCCATCGAGCGGAAGCGTCGGGCCGCCGGCGCCGCTGAGCACCGCGGCGCCGCCGGCGGCCGCGACCAGCGCGCCGGCCAGCACGGGCAGCGCGAGCACGCGAGACATCAGCCCGCTACCCCCGTGCTCCACGGTGGCTCGGTCAGCTGCACGGTGCCGATACCGACCGACGCAACGATCCGCAGGCGCAGCGTGGGGTGGAGCGTCCCGCCGCGGCAGTAGGGGTTCTGTCCGGCGATCTGGAAGCTCGCGTGCTGGTTGAGCCCGTAGCGCGGCGTGAGGCCCACGTGCGTGCTGCACGTGGCCACCTCGAAGGTGCCGCGGCCGACATGGATGCTTGCGCTGACGCGTGCTCCGGCGGGGGCGATGATGCTCAGGTTGCCGATGCCCACGCTCGCAGTGACGCTCAGCAGCGACGTGTGCGCCGGCAGCGCGGTCAGGTTGAGCGTGAGGTTGCCGATCGCGCGACGGTAGGCGGGGCGCAGCACGTTCGCGGCGCCCGGCGTGACGGTCTGGTCGCCGAACCCGCCCTGCAGGCGCACGCCGGCGCTGAGCAGCAGCGCCGCGCAGATGCCGAGCAGGACAACCGGGACGAGCGCCGCCTGCGTGCGCCGGCCGCCGGCGGCGAGCGCGACGCCGCCGATCATGGCGAGCACGCCGACCGCCCACTCCCAGCGCAACGACGGCACGAACTGCACGCCGAGCGCGACAACGCCAAGACCGGCGAGCACAGCCACAGACGCGAGCACGACGCCGCGGTCGTGCCGCGGATCGCGCTGGGCGCTCGGACGACCGCTGGCCGCCACCATGACGACGCCGAACAGGGTCGCGCCGGCGAACGGCAGCCAGACCGCGGGGCCCTGCGAGAAGACGGTGCCGCCGTTGTTGACCAGTGCCCCGTCGGCGGACAGCAGGTTGCGCACCAGCAGGTACAGCAGCCCGACCCGCGCGGCGGCGATCGGGTTGCTCCAGCCCGGCAGGCGCCTGCCGCCGCGCGGGATCAGCAGTGCGGTGAGCACGTAGAGGTAGATCAGGCCGGGCTGGGCGAGGATCGCGACCGCCATCAGCGCGCGGATGAAACCGACCGGCGCCGCGAGCAGGTCGCTCAGCTCGGCGGCGACGCCGCCGACGAGCCAGCGGCTGCCCCCGGCGTCCTCGCGACCCCCCGCGCCCACCAGTGGCGGGCTCGCGACGGCGACGCTCATAAGCCGAACCCGCCGGTGTTGACCCTGACGCTGAGCCGGCCGGCGGTGAAGCACAGCAGCGCGCCCGCGCTGTCGGGCTCGATCGCCCCCAGCCGGCCGCTCGGGAAGGGTCCGACGGCGCCCGCGTGGCTGCCGCCGATCGCGTACAGCAGGCACGGCAGCACCGCGCCGCCGTCCACCGGGGTGGCCTGCGCACTCACGGCGACGGGCTCGCCGAGCCGTTTGCGGACCGCCGCCTCGGAGAGCCCGCGCGGCAGCGCATTCACTCGTGCCGCCGACGGCGCGGCATGGTCGCGGGCGTTCGCGATACCCCAGGCCGAGCCGATCGTCGCCACGATCACGGCGGCCAGGGCGACTGCGACCAGCCGCCGGCGGCGCGCCCGCCACAACACCATCCCGGCGAGCGCGAATGCCGCCGTCGAAAGCCACACCACCACCGCCTCGGTCGGGTGCGCGAACTGGCTGGTCCACGCATACGAGTAGCCCGAGAAGCCCCCTGAGCTCGAAAGTGTGCCGTGCCGGTGCGCCACGAGCAGCGCGACGACGGCGGCGCTCGCCGACAGTGCGGCAGCCACGCCCTGCAGCCCGCGGTGGCCGCGCGGGCGCCCGTACGGCGCCGGCCGCGCGGGCAACGGCTCGATCGCGGCTGTGCTCATGATCGTGATGCTCCCGCAACCGGGGGCGCGGGGCAATCCGAGATTGTCCCGGGGTTCTCAGGGATCCTCCGTAGGGGCGCTCGGCGCGTCTGCCAGCCGGACCTGAGCCAAGCCGGTCTCCCGGCGGCGAGCTGCCCGGCCAGGACGGGCGCAAACGCCGCGCGCGGGCGGGTCGTTGCGTTTGTGAGGAATCTCGCAAACGAGGGCGAACCCTTCAGCCGGCAACCGCAAATCAGCTCGCAACCAACCGGAGGAGAGCAATGTTCGCCAGGAAGCTGGCAGCCGAGTTCCTCGGCACCGCCGTACTCGTCTTTTTCGCCGTCGGCACAGCCACGCTGATGTTCGGCTTCAAGCTCGACGGCGGCAGCGTCGCCGCGGGCGTGCTCGCCACGGCGCTGTCGTTCGGGCTCGTGCTGCTCGCGCTCGTGTACGCGATCGGCCCGATCTCCGGCTGTCACGTGAACCCGGCGGTCACAATCGGCTTCGTCGCGTCCAGGCGGATGGCGCTCGGCGACGCGGTCGGCTACTGGATCGCCCAGTTCGCCGGCGGGATCGCCGGAGCGCTGGGGCTGTGGGCCGTCTTCAGCGGCTCCCCGGTCTACAGCCGCACGACCACGGGGCTTGGAACGGACGGCTGGGGCTCGCATTCGATCATCGGCCTGAACGCGGGGGGAGCGTTCGCCGCGGAGGTGATCCTGACGTTCCTGTTCGTGCTCGTGGTGCTGGCGGCCACCAGCCACGTCGCCTCGGCCGGCTTCGCGGGCCTTGCGATCGGCATGGGCCTGACGGTGGTGCACCTGATCGGGATCCCGCTCACAGGGACCTCGGTGAACCCTGCTCGCAGCCTCGGCCCGGCGCTGATCGTCGGCGGCGACGCCCTCAGCCAGGTCTGGCTGTTCATCGTCGCGCCGCTGCTCGGCGGGATCGTTGCGGCGCTCGCGTACCTCGCGCTGATCGCCGAGCGC
>JBEKQN010000275.1:0-2810 GCA_049519675.1 Acidimicrobiales bacterium
CCTACCGCGCCTGGCTGCTGGCGAACGGCGTTCGCTTCGTTGCGCTGTCGAACGCGAGGCTCGACTACTCCGCCGGCGTTGAGGCATATCTGGTTCGCCGCGGGGTGCGCGGGCTCCGGCTTGCCTGGCGAGACGCCGACTGGCGGGTGTACGCCGTGCGCGGCGCGCACGGCATCCTGAGCGGGCCGGGCCGGTTGTTGAGCGCGAGCGGAGACGACATGGCGCTTCACGCGAACCGTGCGGCCCGCTTCCTGCTGCGGGTGCACTACACCCCCGCCTGGCGAGTGCAGCGCGGCGCGGCGACCATCAGCCGATCCGCTGCGGGCTGGCTGACGGTGACGGTGCGGCGACCCGGGAGCGTGGCGCTGGCGATCTCGCTGCCCACCTGACGGGCCGCCCGGGCGGCGGCACGAGGTTTCCGGAATCTGGGCGGGCTCCATTAGTGTTCTGCTGTGGCCGTTGAGGTGACAGCGACACTGGCGACGCAGGTCGCCGACGCCCCGGCTCACGCCGGCCTGCCGCTGCGGCGCGATGCCCGTCCCCGTGCGCGCGCCGGCGGGCGCGTGCGGCGCCGGTGGCTTGGCGCCCACGGTCGCGAGCTGACTGCAACGAGCGCAGTCGCGGGCACGGCGCTTGCCCTGATGGTGGCGGCGAGCCTGATGCTCGTGTCGCTGGCCGCCGCGCGTCCGAGCTGGCTCTCGCCGATCGCGGAGCGTGGCCCGTTCCCGCGCTGGCTCGCTGGCCCGCTCGGTCCGTTGACGAGCTGGTTCACGCTCGACCCGCGCGGGCTCAACGTCGCCTTCACGGCGATCGTCGCCACGATGTGCGTCTGCTACGCGATAGCCGTCTTCGCGGCGCCGCGCCTGCGCCCGCAGTGGGCTTTGGGAGCCGTCGTGCTGGTGCACGTCGTCTTCGTGCTCTCGCCGCCGATGCAGTTGACGGACATCTTCAACTACCTCAACTACGCTCGGATGGAGGTCGTTCACGGCCTCAACCCGTACACGACGATTCCGGCGTTCGAGCCGGCGAGCGATCCGACCTACCTGCTGTCGAACTGGCACGGATTGCTGAGTCCCTACGGTCCGCTGTTCACGCTGCTCACGCTCGCACTCGTGCCACTCGGAGTCGCCGGTGCCTTCTGGACGTTCAAGATCGTGCTGATGGCGCTCAGCCTCGGGATCGTGTGGATGGTATGGCGCTGCGCCGAGCTGCTTGGACGCAACCCGCTCAGCGCGGCCGTGTTCGTCGGCCTGAACCCGCTCGTGCTGGTGTGGGGCCTGGGCGGCGACCACAACGATTTCTTCATGGTCTTCATGATCGTGCTGGGTCTCTACCTGCTTCTGCTCGCGGAGTCGGCACGGGTCGGGCTGCGTGCGCCGGGCACTGCCGGCATCGGCGGCGAGCGTCCCGCCGGCGCGCTGGCGCTGGCCCGGCGGGCCGTCGCCTGGCTCGACGGCACGCCGCGGCCGCTGCCGATCGGTGAGCCTGGCCCGTGGCTGGAGCTCGCTGCGGGCTTCGCCCTGTCGGCCGCCGTCGCGATCAAGGCCTCGGCCGCGATCCTCGTCCCGGTGATGATCTTCGGTGCGCCTCGACGTGCGCGCTTTGCTCTCGGCGTGCTCCTCGGCGTGCTCGCACTGGGCGCGGCGACGGTGATCGCGTTCGGTTTCAACCTGCCGAATCTCGCCCAGCAGGACATCCTCGTCGTTCAGACCGGCATACCCAACCTGATCGGCTACGTGGCGGGCGTCGGCGGTGAGACGACGGCCCTGCAACACGCGTTCACCGCTGTCTTGGTCGTGGGGGTGATCGGCTCGACGCTGTGGGCCGCGCGCACGCGTCGCTGGATCACCGCGTCGGGCGCCGCGATCCTGGTGCTGCTGGTGACTCTCAGCTGGATGTTGCCGTCCTACGTCCTGTGGCTGCTGCCGTTCGCGGCACTCGCGCGGGCCCGTTGGCTGCGGGTGGTGTCGCTCCTCTTCAGTGTCTACGTTTTTCTTTTCTGGATGCCCTACGCCGGTGCGCTCGAGCACTTCCTGCACCTGCACCTCGGCGCCACGGCGGTCGCGCACCAGATCGCCGACCTCCAGCGAACGCTTGAGTACTGACGGCAGCGGGTGCCCTGCTTCGCGAGCGCCGAAGGGCGGGCGGGCGCTGCGCACCCTCAGAGGCCGGCCGAGGTCGAGCGGCTCACGTACGCCGGTTCGCGGGCGCGTTCCCGCGCCACCGGCGCCGCTTGCGAGCGCGATCGTCGATAGCGCCGCAGAGCCGCCGTGCCGCCCACCACAAGCGCGGTGTAGAACCAGCCGATCACGATGTCGAAGAAGTAGTGCTCGCCGGAATACACGAGCGTGAACGCCATGCCCAGGACGTAGACGACGAGCAGTACCCGTATCCACGCTCGCGCCCCGCGCCAGAAGAAGCAGGCGACGAAGAGCGAGATCGCCGCGTGCATCGACGGGACGGCGGCAAGCTGGTTGCCGAGGTCGTTGCCATCGATGGCGCCGTCGCTGATCGAGCCGGCGGTGTGCAGACCGACCTTGCCCCAGGTTATGAAGACGGTGCGGTAGATCTCCGGCAGCTCGTGCAGGCGGTCGGCCAGATACCAGGGCGGTGCCGCGGGATAGAGCACGTAGGTCGCGAAGCCGAGCGTGCTGAGGACGACGATCTGCGCGCGAAACTGCCGGAAGCGAGCGTAGGAGAAGCGCCAGAGCACGCCCGCGACGACCAGCGCCATGAAGAAGTGGGTCATGTAGAGACCCCACATCGGGTACTCGAACCACTGAACGGCTCGGGTCTGCCCGAGCAGGTGC
>JBEKQN010000276.1:0-3535 GCA_049519675.1 Acidimicrobiales bacterium
GCGCATCGAGTCGCCGCCCAGCGCGAAGAAGTCGTCGTCGACGCCGATTGACTTCACCCCCAGCACGTCGGACCAGATCGCCAGCAGCGAGCGTTCCAGCTCGCTGAGCTCCCGGTTGAACTCAGCATGGCCGCCGCTGTCGGTGCTGCGCAGTTCGGCGACGCGTTCGCGATCCGTCTTTCCTCCCGCCAGCTGTGGCAGCTCATCGACGACGGCGATATGGTCGGGGATCATGTAGCCCGGGAGGCGGCGCGACAGCGCCACGCGCAGCAGGCGCGGGTCAAGCGTCGCCCCGGCCTTCGGTACCACGCAGGCGGTCAGCCGCGTGCTGTCGGACTCGTCGGTGTAGGTCGCCGCGGCGGCCGCGGCTACGCCGTCGAGCTGTGCGAGCGCACTTTCGACCTCGCCGAGCTCGACGCGGTTGCCGGAGATCTTGACCAGGAAGTCGATGCGGCCGAGGTGCTCGAGCATGCCGTCGGGGCGGATCCGCCCGCCGTCGCCGGTGCGGACGCGGCGGTGGCCGCCTGCTGTCACGGTGAAGACCGCCGCGGTCAGGTCGGGACGCCGCCAGTATCCGAGCGCGCAGCCCGGACCCTCAACCACGATCTCTCCCCGTTCACCCGGCGCGACGGGTTGGCCGTCGGCACCGACGATCGTCACCTTGGCGGTCGCGGCAATGTGGCCGGCCGGGAGCGGGCCGCTGCCAGCCGGCGTCTGCGAGGTGATGAACACAGACGCGACCCCCGCGGCCTCGGTCAGCCCGAAAGCGTTCACGATGGTTGCATCCGGCGAGAGGTGGGCGCGCAGGCGGATGACGTCCTCCCAGGTGGAGGTCTCGCCGCCGAGCACGACGGTGCGCAGATCGGGGAAGAGCTGCTCGGGCGCCAGAGTGGAGAGCAGATGCCGCAGCACCGTCGGGACCGTCACGAAGGCTGCGATGTGCTCGCGCTCGAGCCACGGCCCGAGGGGCACGATGCCGTGGCGGCGGATCTCGTAGGAGACGAACGCCTCCTGGAGGAAGAGGGCCGCGCCGATCAGGCGCTCGACATAGCCGACGGTCCCGCCGACGAGGCCTCCCAGCCGCGCGCCGGCCGAAATCCCGTAGTGGGGGAGCATCGCGAACGTCTCGTCGGTCTGCTCGCGCCCGCACATGATCCCCTTCGGTGTGCCGGTCGATCCGGACGTGTAAACGATCGAGACGAGCTCGCCGCGCTCGAGATCGATCGGCAGCGGATCCGCCTCGGCGCCGAAGCTGAGCGGATGACCGCTGAGTTCGTGCAGGTCCTCGTCGCCCTCGACGTCGCTCAGGAGCACCGCAGCCTCGACGTCGGCGAGGATCTGCCGTACGCGGTCGGCGGGCGCGGTCGGGTCGACCGGAACGGACACCATCCCGGCGCGCTGAATCGCGACGAAGCCGACGGCGGACGCGTGGGTACCGTTGGCGCGCAGCGCTATGCGCTCGCCGGCGCCGGCCTCCTCGATCAGCCGCTGCGCCAGGCAATCCGCCTGGGAGTTCAGGTCGGCGAAGCTGACACACTGATCGTCGACCTGGATCGCGACGTCCTGCGGGCGCGTGGCGGCCGCATCGCGCAACGCGATCGAGGCCGGGCTCGCGGTGTTGGTCGACCGCCCGGGCACTGGTCGAACATACACGGTCAGATCCTCCTGAACCTGGTGGTCTTAACAAGACGGTGGTCAGCACACGGGTGAAAAGTGGGCCCCTCGACGTGGTCACCCTGATGCGCGCGCCGGGCGCCATGGCGCGGCGTGCGAGCACCGACGTGTGGGTGGTCAAGGTCACCGAGGAGGGGCCACTGGGGCTGCGCGCCGCGCGGGTCCTGCTTGGCGGCGTGGACCGGTCGGATCGCCGCCGAGGCGATGACCGCGACCGCTCGCTGCTGGCTCACGCCGCGCTTGTACGCCTGCTCGCCACCCGCACCGACACGGACGCCGCGCCGGTCGTCATCGACCACGACGAAGCTGGCCGCCCGATCGTTGCCGGCAATGACCGGCTCATGCTCGCCGTCGCCCACAGCGGCGAGTTCGTGGCCTGCACCGTCAGCACGCGGCGCGTCGGCGTGGACATCGAGCGCAGCGACCGCGTCGAGGCCGACCACGATCTCGCCCGCCGGGTGTGCACGGCCCACGAACGCCGGCAGCTCGAGCGGTTGCCGGCACCCCTGCGCCGCGCCGCGCTGATCCGCCTGTGGACTCGCAAGGAGGCGGTCGTCAAGGCGCTCGGCGTCGGCCTCGCCATCGCGCCAGGACATGTCGACGTCAGTCGCGACCGTCCCATCGTGGAGGGGGCAGGCGTCGGAGTCCTACGTGTGTGCGACCTCGCAGGCGGGCCGGAGGGCTACGCCGTCGCCGTAGCGACGGAGACCCGCCGGACGCGCGTGCGTGCGCATCTCATCGTCGCTGACGCGGCGTGGTCGATGTCCGCCCGGGCGACGGCCTCGCTTTTGCGGGCCGGTCCTTCTTGGAGTGACTGAGCTTGCGAGTGCGCGGGTACGCAGTCACACAGCGCGACGCCCCCGCAGGCGGGAGTGCCGCGACGTGCGATCGGAGCAGAGAACGGGCACCACGGACTGTCGGTGTTCCGGTACGGTCGGGTTCCATGGTGACGCTTCCCGATGCGGTGCGTAGACAGGCGCTTCACGCGTTCTCGACGCTCCCGAGCATGCCCGGAACGACCCTTGTGGAGGGGGAGTACTGCTTCGCGGCTCTCCATCCGCTCCCCTTCCCGCAGCCGATCGAGCCTCGACCCGGACTCATGGTGGTCGACGTCGACGCCGCGATCGCGGAGGCACGGGAGATCGTGCGTGATCACGGTCGTGAGCAACTGATCTGGCTGACCGGCCCGGACCACCCATGGCTTGCCGAGGCGCTCGCGGAGCGCGGGCTGCGCAACGAGGACAGTCCCGGGTTTGAGTCCGTCGAGAACGCGATGGCCCTCATCGAGGCGCCGGCGGGGGCCGGTGGCGAGAACGTCGCGATCGCTGCGGTCACGTCGTTTGACGCCTACATGGCGGGAATCGAGGTCGAGCTGACGGCGTTCGACGTTCCGGCCGAGGGGCGCGCGCGGCTCGAGAATGAGCTCGAGGAACGCTGGGCCGAGTACGTCGTCCCGGCTAACCCCTACCGGCGCTGGAACGCGCTGCTCGCCGGACGGGTCGTTGGAACCGCAGGCGGTGTGCTCGGCGACGCGGGGATCAACCTGTTCGGCGGCGGCGTGCTCGCCGAGGCGCGCGGCCACGGCGTGTACCGAGCGCTCGTCCGGGCTCGCTGGGACGCCGCCGTAGCGCACGGCACGCCGGCGCTGACGGTGCAGGCCGGGCGGATGTCCCGGCCGATCCTGGAGCGGCTCGGCTTCGCGTTCATCGACGTGATGCCGACCTACGTCGACGACGTCGGCGCCGCCGCGGGCTGACCCCACACCGCAGCGACGGACTGGGCGTCTACAGCTTGGTTGTCCCACACGGCGTTTGCGTGTCCCCTGTCGTGTCGGCCGTCGAGGTCCGGGCCATCGAGCAGC
>JBEKQN010000277.1:0-3752 GCA_049519675.1 Acidimicrobiales bacterium
CGTCGCGCTGGTGCTCCCGTCCGGCACGCAGAAAACTATACAGGGTACCTGAGCAGTTTCCCTGTATTTGCCGAGCTATAGTCTGCTGCGTGACCGAAGTCGTCGACAACGCCCTGCTCGCCAGCGAACTGCGCGCCGTGCTCGGCCAGCTGATGCGAAGGCTTCGCACGCAGCACCGCTTCTCGCTTTCGCAGGGCGCCGTGCTGGGCCGCCTGGACCGCTGCGGCACCACGAGCATCGGCGATCTCGCGCTCGCCGAGCACGTGCGCCCGCAGTCGATGACCCAGACGATCGCCGAGCTCGAGGCGGACGCCCTGATCAGCCGTCACTCAGACCCAAGCGACGGACGCCGGACGCTGATCGAGCTGACCGATCGCGGCCGGCGCACGCTCGAGGAGGACCGCCGCCAGCGCGATGGGTGGCTGGCGCGGACAATCGCCGGCGATCTCTCCGAGCGCGAGCAGCAGCAGCTGGCGGAGGCCCTCGCGCTCCTGCGCCGGCTCGCCGACACCGCCGCCTGACCGCCTACCCCGCCGGCGCGCGGCCGGTCAGCTCGCGAGCTGCGCCCGCTCCCGAGCCGTCAGGCAGCCGCGGGAACCTCAGGCCGCTCGGCGCTGGCGCGTCTCACATTCCGCTTTGCTCGCCGGCTGGCGCAGTGCGTCGCGGCGCTTCGCCGCAGGCGGCTGCGGCGATGACGCCGACTCGGCCGTCCTGTCCAGCAGCTGGAGGTGGCTGCGGGCTCCGGCGAAGTCGATCTGGGTCGCGGAGCCCGACAGCAGTCGCTCGATCTGGCGTGCCGCGGCGTAGATCCACAGTCGCTCGGAATCTCTGGTGCCCTCAGCCTGGATGCTGATGTAGTGGGCCAGGTCGCTCGCGAGTTCGAGCTCTGGCTCCGACGGCGTGATTTCTGGCTCGTGGCTCATGGTGAGCTCCATTCGGCTTCGGTGTGATCGGCAACGGTTGCGCGCGTCCCACCCTTGGAGCGCCCGATGTGCCTGTGGTCGGCAGCGGGGGGTGCGACCGATGCCCTCCTGGATGACTCTGCTTGTAGCGTGCGTCACACGGTAGAACGCGCACATTTAGCTCTCGTTGTGGGTCGATGTCGCCTGGGTTGCGCCGCGCGGCGCCCCGGCTTCAGACAGGGTGAGCGGTGGGCTCGGCGCGCACCTCGAAGCCCGTCAGCGTCAGCGGGCCAAATGAGGTGATCAGCGCGACGTCGACCGCGTCGCGGCCGCGCCCGACGACCACGCGCCCGATGCGGGGCCTGTTGTTTCGCGCGTCGAAGGTGTGCCAGCCGCCGCCGAGGTAGGCCTCGAACCACGCTGCAAAGTCCATCGGTTCGGCGGGGAGGGGCACGCCGATCGCCGGGATGTAGCCGAACACGTAGCGCGCCGGGATGTTCAGCGCCCGGCAGAAGCTGATCGCCAGGTGAGCGAAGTCGCGGCAGACGCCCTGACCGGCACGGTAGGCGTCCGCGGCGGTGGTCCACGGGTTGGACGCTCCCGGCAGGAACTCCAGGTAGCCGTGCACGTAGTCGACGATCGCCTGCACCCGCGACCAGCCCGGCGGCAGGTCGCCAAAGCGCTGCCATGCCTCGTGACCAAGTTCGTCGGGCATGCAAAAGCGGCTCGGCATGACGAAATTCAGGACCTCGTGGGGGAGCTGCTCAACGGCGATCTCGCCGGCGTCTCGCATGATCGCGTCGGCCGGTTGCGCGAGCACCAGCTGCGCCTGGTAGGCGATCCGGGAGTCGCCCGCCGCGAGGACGAAGCGCTCGCAGCGGTTCCCGTACTGATCGACGTAGCCGTGGTGGCCGGCCGGCGCGTCCCAGTGCTCCGAGACGATCGACACGCTGCGCTGCAGACGCGGGGCTACCTGAACGATCGCCGACGCCTGCTGTACCGAACTCAGCTCGAACTCGCAGCCGACCATCAGGTGGAGGTCCTCGGCGCCGGTATCGCTGTGCTCGCCCGTGGGCGCCTGGTCGGACATCAGGATGAGGATGCCACGTTCGCCGCGCGCCGGCGCCTGTTCCTTCGCGGCCGGCGCGAGGCGACCGCTACGGTGCAGGCGTGCGGTCCTTCGCGTGTGGGCACTGTGGCGCCCTCGTGTTCTTTGAGAACACGGTCTGCCTTCGCTGTGGCACCCAGCTGCGGTTTGACTGCGATCGGCTTTCACTGGTCGCGATGGAAGCGGGAGCGCAGTGGGCCGACTGCGCGAACCGCGCGCTCGCCGGCTGCAACTGGCTCGCTGACCGCGAGGGTGCACTGTGTCCCTCGTGTCGGCTCACCCGGACACGGCCGGCGAACGCGGACGCCGCGGGCCTCGAGGCGCTCGTGGTGGCCGAGCGCGCGAAACGGCGGGCGCTCGTGCAACTGATGGAACTCGGCCTGCCCGGCATCACAGCGGGTGCGCTCGCCTTCGACCTGCTCTCAAGTGCGGAGCGCCCGGTCACGACCGGGCACGCCGACGGGGTGATCACGATCGACCTCGCGGAGTCCGACGACGCCCGCCGGGAGGCGCGCCGCGTCCAGCTCGGCGAGCCCTACCGGACAATGCTCGGCACTCTGCGTCACGAGCTCGGCCACTACATGCAGCCGCTGCTGCTGGTCGGTGACGAGGCGTGGGCTGCGTGTCGGCGGCTGTTCGGAGACGACCGCGCCGACTACGGCGAGGCGCTCGAGCGCCATTACACCGACGGGCCGCCGCCCGACTGGCAGGATCGCTACGTCAGTGCCTACGCCACGATGCATCCATGGGAGGACTGGGCCGAGACCTTCGCCCACTACCTCCACATCACCGACGCACTGGAAACCGCGGCCGAATTCGGCGTCGTCGTCGAAGGGCCCAGGGCCGTGGTCGCCGATGACTCGCTCACGGCCGTCCCCACCGCCGAGGCGGGCGAGCACGACTTCGCGACTCTCATCAGGAGCTGGCTGCCGCTCACCTACGCGCTGAACGCCATCAACCGCAGCATGGGCCGCGACGACCTCTACCCGTTCGCGCTCGCGCCGGCGGTGGTTCAGAAGCTGTCGTTCGTGCACCAACGCGTCCTCGCCGTCAGTCACGCTCCGTGACCCCTCTGGCGGCCGCCAGATTGGCCGCATTCGCACACTCACCACCATCATCGCCCTCGGCGAGCGTAGGATGCGCCGATGGCGGTGGTGCGAGTCCGGGGATCCCTGCGCAAGCTCACCGGCGACCGCGCGGAGCATGAGCTCGACGGTGCGACGGTGGTTGAGCTGCTGCGGACGCTCGAGCTCCGCCACCCGGAGGTGAGCGGGTGGATCCTCGACGAGCGTGGCCTGATCCGCCGCCACATCAACGTGTTCGTCAACGGCGAGCGCGGCGACAGGAGCACGGCCGTGGCGTCCACGGACCGCGTGGAAGTGTTACCGGCAATCACAGGAGGCTGAGGGGTTGACCGAGTTGCTGGTTGGAACCAAGAAGGGCCTGTTTCTGGTCGAAGGCGAACCAGGTCGCGGCTTTGCAATCAAGACGCGAGCGTTTGCGGGAGAGGCGGTCGACTTCGCGACCCGCGATCCTCGCAGCGGGCGGCTTCTCGCGACCGTGACCTCGCCGATCTACGGACCGAAGATCTTCTACACGGACGGCGATCCAGGCGCGGAGTGGCTGCAGGCCGAGGGTGTCGCCCTGCCTGAGGGCGGCGATCTGGCGCTCGAGCGCATCTGGGTGATCGCCTGCGGCGAAGCGGACGGGACCGTGTACGCGGGCGGAGACCCGGGCGTCCT
>JBEKQN010000278.1:0-2702 GCA_049519675.1 Acidimicrobiales bacterium
GGTGGGCCGCAGCTGCTGCGCGCCGCGATCGGCGACCTGATCGCCGCGCAGCCCGGCATGGCGCTCTCGTGCTCCGTCGCCTCGATTGACGAGCTCGCGTCGAGCCTCGAGGACGGAACGTCGCGCTGCGACGTCGTGCTGCTCGACGTCGACTCCTATCGCGGCGCCTGCGCCCGCGCGATCGACCGCCTGCTGGCGCTCGAGCTGGAAGTCAAGCTTGTGCTGCTGTGCACCGAGGTCAGTGAGGAGATCGTCGTCTGCGCGAGCACGCGGCGTATCGACGGCGTCGTGCTGAAGGAGTCCTCGGTCTGCGAACTCTGTGAGGCGCTCGCCCATATCCTCACGGGCCACGCCGTGATGCCGGCCCGCTGGCGCGCGGTGCCGCAGGCGGTTTCACTGACGCCGCGCCAGCTCGAGGTGCTCAAGCTGGTCTCGCGCGGATACAGCAACGAGGAGATCGCCGAGCACCTCGACGTGCGCCCGAACACCGTCAAGTTCCACATCTCGGAGATCTTCCGGCGCCTGGGTGTGCGCAACCGGATCGAGGCGATCGCGAGCCTGGCCGAGCCGTATGACGACTGAGTCCCTTTTCAACACGGTCGGGCAGAAGAAATCTGCCCAACTGAACGCGCGAAACCTCACCCGCCCACCCCGCGTGAGGCGTGGTGCAATTCGCGCAAGCCCGGCGGCTGCGATCCGCCGGGCGCAGTTTTTCTGGGGGTCGATGGCGTGTGTACCGTCCGCCATCGGATTCTCGCCTCGTGGGGGATCTCCGAGTCTGTGAGACCTCGTCAGCTCAGCCGCTAGGTGAGATCGCGGCGGAGGCGGCGAGCGTTTGGCCGCCGGCGCCGAGGGCGGCAACCGCGACCGCCGGTGCGCCAGCCGGCAGGCTGACCGAGGTCTCGAACCCCGCGCGCGGAACGGTCGCGACGACACTCATCGAAGCGGCCGTCGCGCCGGCGAGGACCGCCCACGAGCTGACCGCGGTCGCTCCGTTCCAACTTGCCTCGACGGTCATGCCCCCGCCGGTCTTGAGCTGTGCGGCGACCGACGGAACGCCTGGCGGCTGCCCGCTCCAGGGTGCCAGGTAGGTGCGGTAGTCGCGGTCGCCGGGGCCGAGTGACCCGTTGAGCAGCAGGCGCCCACCGGCGGTGAATTCGGCGAAGTTCGGGAGGCCCCCGTAGCCCATCAGCCAGTTGCCGTCCGGGAGCCTTAGCAGGTCGCCCTGGCTGTAGGTCAGCAGCGTCGCGTCCGGATCGACGAACTGGCGCACCAGAGTGACGGTGGCGGTGGCGGGTTCTGGGTCGAGCAGCAGGCCACGCGACTGCTTCTCTTCGCCACCGCCGTTGTCGAACACCGAGACCAGGCCGCCGGGCTGCCAGGCGGCGTCGTGCTGGAAGTGGAAGGCTGCGCCGCGGCCGATTCGGAAGCTCGACCGCTTGCCGCCGATCCGCCACACGATCGCGCCGGTGTGCAGGTTGACGTCGTAGATCGCCCAGGTGTTGCGCGCCGACATCAGCACAAAGCCTGGCCGCGAGGGGTCGATCGAGTTGATGTGGGCGAAGTACCACGGGGTGGCGTCGTGCGGCGCCGGGGCGTAGGAGTCGCGCAGAGTGATGTGGCCCAGCGCATGCCATTCCCACATCACGAGGCCCGTCCGCACGTCGATCTCCTGCACGATCGAGTCGCTGACCACGCCGTGTGCGGAGCCGCCCGCGCCCGCAAGGTCGACCTTGACCAGCGCGACAGCGTCGATCCAGGCGGTCCCGCTCGCCGTCAACAGGAACTCGTGCAGGTCAGCGCGGTAGCCGTTGCCGGCCACCACACGCGCGAGCGGCTGATAGTTGCTGCCGTAGATCTCATCCTGACCCTGGCCGAAGCCGAGCTTGAGAATCCGCCCCTGCCACCAGGTCAGCACCGCCCGACCTTCGTAGCTCTGAACGCGGAAGTCGGTGGCCTCGAGGTCAGGGGCGAGCGGGTGAAACCAGATCAGGCCGCCGGTCTGATCGACGATCATCGGACCATTCGTGCCCGTGCCCTGATAGGGCGCCAGGAAGAGGTCACCCGGTGCCGTTGCCGCGCCGGGCACGCTGGTGACGGTCACCGTCGAAGGCGTGAGCGCGGGGGCCGAGAGGTAGTGCGCCACATCCGCCGCGTCGCCCGGGGCGGCCTGGAATTCCACCTCTTTGGCGGGCGCCCCAACGGCGACGCGGAAGTTAGTGGTGACGGTCACACTCTGCTTCCCCTGATGCACGACCGCGGTCACGTTGACGCGCTCCCCTGGTGCGAATGGGCGGCTGGGGATAAAGCTCTCACCGGTCGTGGTCGAGTAGGCCTCGAGCCGGCCGGCGTGGTGGCCGCTGTGCGAGGCGACCACGCGGACGTCGGACACCGTCGTAGCGGGGCCGGCGAGAAAGCTGATCTGGGTGGTGGGCGAGGCGTCCGGCGTGCCGGGGAGAGGTGAGACGGTGACGGCTGGCACGGCCGGGACGCGCGCAGCCCTTGTGACCGCCGCTCCGGAGCCCGCAGCGGCCAATGCGACAGCCGCCGCCGCGACGCCGAGCGCCGCTGCGCCGCTTCGAAAACGGGTCTGGCGGTGACCGCTGGGCAAGGCTGGGGGCACGCTAGCGCACCCGCACGCTCGCGGCGGGCGACCCCCGCCACGGGCGGCCCGCTTCGGCGCCCAGGAGCTGGCGGTCCCC
>JBEKQN010000279.1:0-2640 GCA_049519675.1 Acidimicrobiales bacterium
GCGGTGTCTAGGTTCGCCCACACCACCCCCGCCTCGACCGCGACGACCGCGAGCGCGCCAACGACGCACGCCTCGAGAGTCAGGGCGTCGGTGGCAACCTGCGCCACGGCGATGCCGGGAAACGCAAGCGCGGCACTGCCGTGCTGAAGCGCCGCGAGCAGGCCGCCGGCGACGGCCATCAGCGCGAGCGCCGCCGTCCGCAGCCGCGTGTCGCGCCCGCGGCTGGCCGCCCACACGAGCCAGGCGGTGCTGGCGAGCACGGCGAGGGAAGCAATCAGAGTGTCCGACCCGGTCTGGCCGTGGTTGGTCGCGACGTTGTAGTCCACGAGGACGAGCCCGGCGAACCGCACGAGGGCGAGCCCGCGACCGGGCAGCGGTCCGGCGAGCGGGTTGAGATCCGGGTGGAGACGGCTCGGAGGATCCACCCGCAGATCGTCCCACGCGCCGACGACACAGCGAGCCTGCGCTGCGACCTTGTGTTCACAAGCTGCAAGCCCACAACGCAAGGAGCCGAAGATGCCCACCAGCGCTCTCATCCTCACCGTAGCGATCTTGTTTGGCGTGATCGCCTCAGACATCGGCCGACGCGCGGTCACGACGCGGCGCCTGGTGCGCCCGCTGCTGATCGCCGGTGGCGCCGGCGCCGCCTACCTGAGCGCGTTCGCGACCAGCGGCTCCGGCCTCGCGGTGGAGCTGGCGGGCGCGGGCACCGGCGCGCTGCTCGGCCTGCTGGCGGCGTCGCTGATGGGCGTCGAGCACGAGAAGCACAGCGGCACGGTGTTCACGAATGCCGGCGGCGGCTACCTCGCCATCTGGGTCGCCGCGGCCGCCGGGCGCCTCACCTTCATCTACGGCTCAAGCCACTGGTTCTCGGCCGACCTCGGAAGCTGGATGCTCACCCACCACATCACCACCGGCGCACTCACCGACGGCCTGATCATGCTGGCTCTCGCGATGACCGTGGCCCGCACGCTCAGCCTCGCGGTCCGCAGCCAGATCGCGGCCGGCAACGGCCTGGGGCTCGCAAACCTCGCCGGGAGCGGCCGCTAGAACGAAGGGGTTGCAGGCAGACCGCAGAACCTGGAGGCCGCTGCCATGCAGCGGCCTCCGCGGTCGTTGTCGGCGCGACGCCGCGGCCGGCCACGCGGCCCCTGAGCGCCTCCCCTGCTCGTCCCGGCGGGCGCCCGCTCAGAAACTGACCGGCGCCCAGCTGCGGCCGCCGTTGAAGGTCATGATCATCGTCGAGGCAGCGCCGCTCCCGGATCCCACGATTCCCACACCCTGGCTCGGGCTGGTGAAGCCGAGGTAGGAGACCTCGCCCCGGTAGACCACGCTCCAGTGGAGGCCCGCGTCGAAGCTGGCCGAGAGGTCGTTGCCGCCGGCGAGGATCACGCCCGGGGCCGGGGAGGCGAGCACGCCTGAGCCGACGCTCGCGGGAAGCTGGCGCCCGGCCGCGAAGCTCTCCCCGCCGTCGCTTGAGAAATAGAGCCAGCGCGACCCGAGGGACGCCCCCGGCGGAGCCGACCTGGAAAGGCCGTAGGCGAAGCCGCCCATCACGCACACGGCGACGAGATCGCGCGGGGAGGAGGCCGCGGGGACCGCAAAGCTGTGACCGACGGAGGCGCACGGGGGCGTCCACGCCACCCAGCGGCCGCCGGCGAGCTGCGCGCTGCCGGTCGTTCCGCGGTCGTTGCCCTCGACCAGCCACCCGCTGGCGCCCGCGAGCACGAACGAGCCCGCCTGCTCGCCGCCGCCCGCGGGGCTTCCGAGGGTCACGAAGCTCGAGGGCTGCCAGCGGTCCTCCGAAACGGGTGAGCTCTCGACGCTGACGTCGTTTGCGGGGTTTGACTCCATCAGGTAGGCGCTGCCCCGCGCCGCCTCGAGGTCGTAGATCGCGTCCTCCTCGCCCAGGCCGCGGAGCGCCTGCTGCTTCCAGCTGACGCCGCCGTCGTGCGTGGACCAGAGGGTCGCCCGGATCCCGCTGACGGGACCTCCCGGCTTGGCCGCCACCGCGAGCCCGCCGTAGATCCAGCCGTCGCGCGCGTCGGCGAAGCGAACATTCAGGGCGGTGCCGGCGCCTTCGTAGAGGTCCGCGGGGGAGCCCCCGACCCGTGCGTCGGCCGCGGCGAGCAGCGCTGCCGGCAGCGCCTGGCGCGACCACGAGCGTCCGGCGTCGGTGCTCTTGCGCAACTGCAGGCAGGCGCCGGCGGACTTGCAGGGCGCCGTGCCCAGCACCCACGCGTGTTCGGTGGAGGTGAAGGTGACAGACGCCGGATCGAATCGCGCCGCCGCGGCAGCGTCACGCGCCGGCGATCCGCTCGCCGGCTGGCTTGCGAGCGCGAGTACGGCGGCTGCGAGGAGGCCCGCGAGCGCGCCGGCTCCAAGCGCGCGCCGCGCCCCCGCCACGGTCGGCGTTCCGGTCAGGTCCATGAGCTCATCCTAGGGCCCCGCCGGGAGCGCTCCGGCGCCGGGCGCCGCGGGCTCAGCCGACAGTCCAGGAGATCAAGCCGTTGTACTCGTACTCGAGCTTCGACGCGGTCTTGCCCTTCGGCACGCTGAAGCCGAGCCAGCCCTGCGCGCACTGCTTCGGCCGCAGCGGCGTCGGCACCAGCGCCGGGCTCTTCGCCGCGCGCACCGACT
>JBEKQN010000280.1:0-2625 GCA_049519675.1 Acidimicrobiales bacterium
CGGGTTGCCGATCGCGAACGCGGGATCGCCGACGCGCACCGCTGCGGAGTTGCCGAAGCGCAGCGGTGAGAGCTTCAGCTGCCCCGGCTTCACGGACAGCAACGCAAGGTCGTTGGACGCATCCACGGCGACCACGGTCGCACGGCGGGTTGGCCCGCTGCTGCCGCCAAACTGAACGATGATCTTGTTCGCACCTGCGATCACGTGGTTGTTGGTGATGATCAGGCCCTTGGCGCCGACGACGATCCCTGAGCCGCTGTCGCTCTGCGTGCCGCCGAACAGACCGGATGTCTGCGTCGTCGCGAGGATTGCGACGACGCCCGGCGCGGCGCGCTCGTAGATGACGTGCGCGAGGGTTTCGTGGGTCTGGCGGTCGGAGGCGAGTGCGTTGGCCGCCACGCCGGTCGAGGACGACACCACGCGCGTGGTCACGCCGGAGGACGGCGCGACGAGCACCACGACGAGCGCAGCGATCAGGCCGCCGAGGGCTGCTGCGAGGATCGAGGTGATCGGGCGCCGGTGCATCGGGCGCGGATGTTGGCGCTCTTCTCTGAACCCCGACTAAAGCCGCATCAGAGCTTGATCCGCAGCACGACACGGCCGGGCCGCGTTGCTCGCAGCTTGAGCCAGCCGCCAGAAGCGGGCCCGATCACGCCGGCGCCGCTCGCAACCACCCAGGCGTCGAGGTAGCGCTCGCGCACCACGATCGTGCCGGCACGGGTGACCTTCAGCTTCAGCTCCGCTCCGCTCGAGGCGATCAGTCGCGCGGGCCCGCTCACGATCCCCGGCGCCCCGATCACCTCATAGACGCGCCAGCTCGCACTCCGCCACAGCAGTCGCAGGCCCGGCACGCCGGCATTCACGAGCCGGCCCTCCGCGAGCGCGGCGTAGTCGAGCGGCACGTTCGGCAGCGCCACAAAGCGCACGCCGTTGGCGAACAGCCAGGCGCGGTAGGAGTCGGCATTCAGGGCGCCGGGGACGTAGAAGATCGGGTTGGCCCCGGTGTCGAGCTGACGTTCCCAGCCGCGCGCGAGCGGGAAGTACGGCGCGACATAGGCCGCCTCCCAGTGCAGCAACGTGGGCACCACCTCGACGCGGCCGAGCGGTCGATCGGCGCGCCGCAGGAACGAGACCAGCGGCTGGAAGTAGGCCGCCCTGATCGACGGGTTGCCGTCGCCAAGCAGCGCCTCCCGCGCCGGCAGCCACTGCGCGAGGGCAAGCGGAACCGCGGCGGCGATGAGCAGCGCGACCGTGCGCCTGCGCTGGCCCCAGGCGAGTATCACGACGAACGCGAGGCCGAACGACACGCCGAGCCGTGTGACGTTGTTGCCCACCGCGCTCGGCACGGCGTAGGCCCCGACCACCGCCAGCGCGTAGAGCGCGACACCGACCGCGACTGTGCGGTCGCGCCGGGCGACGACGATCCCGAGCATCGCCAGTCCGATGGAGACCGCAAGGAAGCTGATGAACGGGAAGGGCATCGTCCCGAGGCCCGGGAACAGGAGCTCGAGCGAGAGCAGCGGGACGGCCGCGGCAGCAGCGAGCGCGCCAGCCGCGAAGCGCCGTCGCGGCCAGCTCCCCACCAGCCAGGCGACGGCGGCCAACGCGAGGAAGGCCCCCGCGAGCGGGCTCGCGAGCGATGACGCGGCGCCGAGCGCCACGGCGAGCGGCCAAAGGCGGTTGTGAGCGGCGAGCAACGCGACCAGCGCCAGCGTTTCGCCCAGCAGGTAGGGCTCCTGACCGATCGCGACCTGAGCCACGGTTCCGACCGCGAAGACAATCGCGCCGGCCCGGCCGGCGCTCCCGAACCGACCCACCGCCAGCCGATCGAACGCCCACGTCGCGATCGCCACGCACGCGATCTCCATCAGCGGGATGCCGGTGAGCCAGCCGATCGGCGCGAACAGCACCGAGTAGTCGAAGGTCCAGTGGCCGCCGTACCAGCCGCTGTCCCACAGCGTGAGCCCGCTCCGCGCGAACATCTCCACGCGATAGGTGGCGGCGGCAAGGTCCGCGCCCTGGGCCCCGGTGAGAATTGCGAGCGCAGCGAGACCGGCGGCGAGCAGCGGCGCGAGTAGTCGCGAGCGGGCTCCCAGGACCATCGTGCGATCTTATCCAGCCGGACACCTCGGCTGGACCGCCGTTGGAGCATCCGTCCCGGGCGTTAAGCGCGGCCCTGCTCGTGCCGATAAAGCGTCGCGCGTATCGAACGTCCCCGGCCCCCGCGCCCGTTCATCTTGACGCTCAGGCTCATCAGCGGCAGCTCTGAGGTGCATTCTCCGGCACCGGTCGGCTCATGCCCCGAGCTGGGTTCGCACGCCTTTGAGCAGCTCTTCGCCGGCGCCGGATGCCTGCTGGCGATCTTTGACGCCCAGGCCCGCTTCGTCGCTGTCAATGACGCCTGCACGCGCGTCCTCGGCTGCCTTCCGAGCGAGTTGATCGGCCAGTCGCTGCTGGACCTCCCCCATCCGCGTGATCAGTCCTCCGGCGCGGCGCCCGGCTGGCCGGCCGGCTTCAGCGAGCTGCTGGCAGCGCACCGCCACGTCGACGGCAGCTCTCGGTCGCTGCTGTGGAGCGGCAGTGCCGACGGCGACTACTGGTACGCCTCGGCGCAGGACGTGACCG
>JBEKQN010000281.1:0-2541 GCA_049519675.1 Acidimicrobiales bacterium
ACGATGAGGTTAGACAGGCTTCGCAAAGGCAGAACGGTGGCGGTGATCGGCTCGATCGCGGTCCTCGGGGGCGGCGCGAGTGCGGTCGCGGCAACGCGGGGCACCGGGGGCAGCCACGTCGAGCGAACGGGGGCCGGGGCGTTGACCCAGCCCGGCCGCAGCGCCGCCAAGCCGCTCGCCTCGCTGACCAAGGACGAACTGGTGGCTCTGGCGAAGGCGCGCACGGCGATAGCCGCGGCGTCGGGGTCGATCGCTGAGCCGGTTCTCGAGCAGGCGGTCGCCGCCGGCACGATCACGGCCGCGCAGAAGGAGGCGTTCCTCGCCTCACTGACCGAGGCACCCGGGCCCGGGTCAGGTCCCGACGGCACCTGGACCGGCGCGACCGGCGCGACCGGCGCGACCGGCGCGACCGGCAACGGCTCGCACGCTGCGCCGAGCGCCGCGGTCCAGGCGGTCTTCGCGAGTGCCCGCAAGGCGATCCAGGCGCAGGTCGCCGCGATCGCGACACCGGTGCTCGACGCGGCCGTGACGGCCGCCACGATCACCTCGGCCCAGGCGACGACGCTGCTCGCGCTGCTCGAGAGCGACCCGAGCCTGCACGGCGGCCCAGGCGGTCCGCACGGCGGTATGCCGGGCCCCGGCCCTGGCGGTGGCGGCCCGGCCGGCGCCCCGGCGGCCGGCTGAACGGTTCAGAGCAACCGCGCACGCCGGGCTAGCAGACGACCCCTCGCTTGCCGGCCTTGGTGTGCCCGGCGGGATGCGGGCCGACCCAGCGCTCATCGACTGGGTCGGCCGCCAGCTGGTAGCGGGAGTCCGACGACAGGCGGATGCGATCGGTTCGGTTGTCCAGCGCGCCGTGCGCCGTGAACATGCCGAACACGAGCAGGTCGCCGGCCCTGTAGTCGGCGGTCAGCCAGCGGCCTCCGAGCCTGCGCCGAAGGGCGGCCGCGTCCTCGTCGAGGATCGGGCTGGCGTTGGGCCACTCGTAGTCATCCGGTGGCTCCTGGCCCAGGTTCTCACAGTAGCTGTCGACGTCCTGGCGTCCGTAGACATCTCGAATCAGCTCGTGGGTGTGGGAGCGCTCGAGGATCGCCAGGCCGCCCATCTGTGGCGGGATATCGCCGTAGGGAACCCAGGAGGTGAACAGATTCGGCGTGCCGCGGCCCATGAAGACGATGTCGGTGTGGACCCAGGTGCCGCCGCCGGGCGCGATGATGCGCAGCCAGGTGAAGTCGAGGTGGCGAACCGGCCCACCGAGCAGAGACTCGTAGAAGCCGAGCATCCGGCCGCCGTAGAGCAGTTCGTGCAGCGGCTCGTTGGCGGCCACGAGGTCGGCGCCGTCGCGACCGAACTCGAGCGCGGCGCCCGGGCGCACCACGGCATCCATCACCGGCGCGCCGGGTTCGAGCACTCCTGCGGCTGCGAGCCGGCCGACCAGCTCGCGCCGTACGGCGAGCACGCTCTCGCGCTCGAAGAAGCCGGGAAGGTAGAGGTAGCCGTCCTCGGCCAGGCGGTCGCGCAGCGCAGCCGAGTCGACGCCTTCCTCGGTCCGCCGCAGCTCCCCGAGCGCTTCCGGTCCGCGCTCGAGCTGGTGTCCGAGGATCGAGACGGCGCCGTCCGCGTGCGGGCTCATGCGCCAAGCGTAGCCGTGCGGGGCGACCAGCCGGCCCCCGGCTCGCGCCGCAACCCATGTGCCCGCCCGCTAAGTTGCGATCCATCGGAGCGCTCCTGTGAAAATCGACGCGGGCGGCTACTGGTCGTCTGCCGATCAGGCCGCCAACTGCGCGCGCGCCGCCGAAGCAGGCGGATACGACGGCTGGTGGGCGAC
The DNA here is from genome assembly GCA_049519675.1 of Acidimicrobiales bacterium. Classification (GTDB taxonomy): domain Bacteria; phylum Actinomycetota; class Acidimicrobiia; order Acidimicrobiales; family RAAP-2; genus RAAP-2. The sequence goes on from JBEKQN010000281.1 coordinate 1,829, forward strand.
CGAGACGCAGTTCGACCCATTCATCGCCTGCGCCGTCGCCGCGCAGCGAACCCGGCGGATCGAGCTCGGCACGGCGATCGCCGTCGCCTTCGCCCGCAACCCTATGAGCGTCGCGCTCAGCGCAAACGACCTGCAGGCACTGTCGGCAGGGCGGTTCGTCCTCGGCCTGGGCTCGCAGATCAAGCCCCATGTCACGCGCCGCTACTCGATGGCGTGGTCGCATCCGGCAGCGCGGATGCGCGAGTTCGTGCTGGCCGTGCGCGCCATCTGGGAGGCCTGGGCCGCCGGCTCGCCGCTTGACTTCCGCGGCGACTTCTACACCCACACGCTGATGACGCCGTTCTTCGACCCCGGCCCCAACCCGCACGGCAACCCGAGGATCGTGCTCGCCGCGGTCGGTCCGCTGATGACGCAGGCAGCCGGCGAGGTCGCCGACGGGCTGCTCTGCCACCCCTTCTCGACCGAGCGCTACCTGCGTGAGGTGACGGTGCCGGCGCTTGCGCGCGGGCGCGCCAAGGTGGGCCGGACGCTTGAGGGATTCGAGCTCAGCGCCTCCGCGCTGATCGTGGCCGCGGACTCGCAGGCGCAGATCGCGACGGGCACGCGCCTCGTCAGGGAGCAGATCGCCTTCTACGGCTCGACGCCCGCCTACCTGCCGGTGCTCGAGCTGCACGGCTGGGGCCGGATCCACGACGAACTCAAGTTGCGCACAC
>JBEKQN010000282.1:0-2516 GCA_049519675.1 Acidimicrobiales bacterium
CTCCGGGTCGCTCTTCACGAAGGTCCATCGCGGCTTTGCCGAGTGGATCGAACTGGGCCTGGTCGAGGGCCGCCAGCCGGTGATGAACGCGGCTCAGGCATCCGGCTGCGCACCGGTGGCCAACGCGTTCGCGGCCGGCCAGGACTTCTGCCAGCCGGTCAGGCCCAACACGATCGCGAAATCACTGGCGATCGGCAACCCCGCCGATGGCCCCTACGTGCTCGAGCTCGCGCGGCGCACGGGCGGCGGCGTGGACGCCGTAAGCGATGATCAGATCCGCGAGGGAATCGGCCTGCTGGCCGAGACGACCGGGATCTTCACCGAGACTGCCGGTGGCGTCAGCGTCGCTGTGCTGAGCGAGCTCGCGCGGCGCGGCGACATCGACCCGGACGAGCGCGTCGTGCTCGTCATCACCGGCGACGGGCTGAAGACACTCGACGCGGTGCGCGGCAGCTTCGACTCCTACGAGATCGATCCCACGCTCGAGGACTTCGAGGCGGCTGTTGGCGTGGCGGCGCTCTGATGGCCGTCACGGTCAAGATCCCGACGCAGCTGCGCTCGGCAACCGGTGGCGAGAGCGTCGCCAGCGTCGAGGGCGCGACCGTGTCCGAGGTGCTCGACGGACTGTTCACGCAATTCGGCGAGCTGCGCGAACGGATCGCCGACGGGGAGGGCGGTCTGCGCCGCTTCGTCAACGTGTACCTCTCCGGCGAGGACATCCGCTTCCTCGACGGCGTGGCGACGCGTGTCCCCGACGGGGCCGAGCTGACGATTCTCCCGGCGGTTGCCGGTGGCTGACCCCGCGAAGGTGAAATGGCTCGATGAGCCCGCGGACAAGGATTACGCGGCCGCGCGCAGCTACCTGTCGCTGCTGGTCCCTGCGGACGAACTCGAGCCGTTGATCACGCGCCTACAGAGCGCTGCGGCCGGGCGCTGGCGCGCAAAGGACATCCTGCGCGCGGCCCGGCTGCCGCTGCTCAGCGCGAAGCAGAGCGAGGAGGTCGCCGAGAAGCTCGCAAAGGTGCGCGCCAAGGAGGCGCTGTCGCCGATCCTGCTCGTGGTTCTCCGAGCCGATGTCGTGGCGCAGATAGCGGACGGCTACCATCGCACCTGCGCCGCATGCCTCACACACGAGGATGCGCTCGTGCCGGGCCGGATCGTGTTTCTCTAGCGCGCGGCGGGCGGCCTGGACGCTTGTTGGGCCGGGCGCGTGCGTGCGAGCCGGGCCTGGGCTGCGGGCAATCTAGACGTCTGTTGAACGCGCGACCCCGCGTCGAACCATCGTTGGCGTATGTGTCCGCGACCTCAAGTTCAGCCTCGTCCGGTTCGACACAGTAGGCAGATGGAAGCCAGAATCGAAACCACAGCCCACCTCGCAGGCGCACCCAGGCGCCTGTCGCTGGTGCCGCCAATCGCCGCAAGCCCTCCGGGCGCCTTCGGCGACACGCTTCGGCGCGCGAAGCGCACGGCGCGCCGGATGCGGGCTCGCCGCGGGCCGTCGCCTGCCGCCGCCGCGGCGCTGTCGGTCCCGCCGCCGGAGGTCGAGCGCGAGCTCGCACAGGCGGCGCTCGCGTGCCAGGCGCTCGCGGACCAGGGCAAGGAGCTGCGATTTGACCGCCGCGCCGATGGCCGCGTGTCGGTCGAACTGATCGATGTGGCCGGCTGCGCGCCGGCCGTGATCGGGCCAACCGGCCTGTTCGCGCTGATCGCTCAGTCGCGCTGAGTCTCGCGCAGGCTGCCGCGCCCCGGCTCGCCGCAGCGGTGCCTCGGCCCGGCGCTCAGCTGCGACGCGGTGACAACCCGGCGTCGCGGCACTGGGCCTGGATCCGCAGGGCGAGCGCGCCACTGCTTGCGAACTCGGTCTGGCACCACCTCCGCGCGGCGGCGCCACATTGCGAGAGCACGTCGCCGCCGGTCGAGCTGGCGACGACCACGTTGACGCAGCCGTGACTCGAGGACGGCGCCGAGGCCGAACGCGCGATAGCCCAGCCGGCGAGGCCCACGACGATCGCGAGCACCACGCCGATCAGGCGCTTCTGGCTGCGCGTCAGCGGCTGGGCGAGGCGCTGCGCGTGACCTGTCATCACCATGTCGCGGCCGAGTATAGGCGCCCGCCAGTCCCGGCCCAGGCCCCTCGAGCGCCCTTGCGCGCCGTGTTCGCGAGGATCACGCGGGCGAGCAACGTCGTCCAGGGGCCGCCGAGGCTGCGAGCGACATCGACGAGCGTGCGGGTCGATCGACGCGCGCGTCCACGGCCAAAGCTCGCCTGCAAGCGGGTGTGCAGGTCGACACCTCTGGGGGATTGGTTGCGCGGCGGCGCACCTTTACGGTCTGTCAGGTGTTATGGGCGATCGATTGGGCATACCTGACTGGGCAGTTCCGCGGCGTGAGCATGGGGATCGTTGCCGGGATGGAGCGATGAGCGGCACGCTGATGGCGGCGATGAGCGGAGGACGCATGACGAGGACCTCGGCCGGCCGGATCGACGTACACAGGCGCGAGACGGCGCTGGCGCT
>JBEKQN010000283.1:0-4822 GCA_049519675.1 Acidimicrobiales bacterium
ATTCCCGGTGTACACGGTGGCTTCCTCGGTGTCAACGTCTTTTTCGTGGTTTCTGGATTCGTCATTACCAACGTCCTGCTTCGCGAGAAGGCACTGAGCGGTACGAATTCGATTCCGGGATTCTATTCACGACGAATTCGACGAATTCTTCCCGCGGCCACCGTCGTGCTCATCGCCACAATCTTTGCGACGTACCACTGGTTGAGTTTCATCACCGGCGCCATAAACGCGGACGACGCAAAATATGTTGCGGCGTTCGTCGGTAACTTCCACTTCGCAACAGTTGGGACACAGTATTTCACCGCCAATCAACCGCCCTCCACCTTGCAACAGTTCTGGTCGCTTGCCGTCGAAGAGCAGTTCTATTTGGTGTGGCCCGTTCTCTTCTTGATTGTCACACTGCCGCGGTTGGCATTCTCTTCTGTCCAACGATTGGTGGGCATCCTTTCACTCATTATCTGCGCCTCACTGGCGTGGTGCGTCATAGAAACCAAGCAGAACGAAATTTGGGCGTTCTTCTCTCCGCTCACGCGAGCCTGGGAGTTGGCGCTGGGCGCACTTCTCGCCGTACTCGGCCCACATTTGAGAGGGCGGTCCCCTCGTCTTGGCTTCAGCCTCGCGATAGTTGGAGTGATCGCCATTCTTCTCTCCACGTGGTACTACAGTTCTACGACATTGTGGCCCGGCACGGCCGTGATTGTCCCCGTTTTCGCAACTGTGCTAATAATCGCTGGCGGGTCATTGCGTGGGCCCGAGAGTTTCGGACCTATCGCGAGATTTGCTCCCATCCAGTGGTTCGGCAACATCTCGTATTCGTTATACCTCGTTCACTGGCCGGTGATCGCAATTGCGACGCAGTACGCAATCGCGCCACTCCCTCTTCACAGCGAGATTGAACTTGTCGCAGTTTCGATTGGGCTGTCCGCCGCTCTCTACTACGCAATTGAGAATCCAATTCGCCGTTCGAAGTGGCTGGCCAGCAGACGTCTAGTAACCGCTGTCTTTGGTGCCTTGCTCATCGGACTGTCATTCGCGGCAATCTATTGGCACCTGAGCCATTATTGATTGTCCGCAATGTGAGAGGTAGTCGCAGGATTCGGATCAGTTCACTCAGGGATTAAGGAGAACGCAAATTACGCCCCAGGTCGCAATTATTGTCATAGCGTTCAATGAGGAGTGTCGCATAGCGGACTGCCTTCGAGCGCTACTGCTACAAGAAACGTCGCTCTCTTACGAAGTGGTCGTCGTAGACGATGGTTCGCAGGATTCGACTTCCGAAATTGTCGGCCAGTTTCAAGACCACCATTCGAACCTCCGGCTAGTTCGACTCGAGATTAATCAAGGGCGCGGCGCGGCGCGGCGCTCGGGTCAAGAGTCAACCACAACGGATCTCATTGGCTTTGTCGATGCAGACATTGTCATTCCTCCCGATTGGCTCGCGCGATGCTCCAGCGAACTTTTGGCGTTCGACGCGGTGTCTGGAATTGCGCTCCCTGACGGCGACTGCGCCGTTGTGTGGCGCATTTCTAAACCAACTCTTCGCCGACGTCCCGGATCGGCGGAAATTACTGGCAATAACGTGCTCTTCTCGCGCGAAGCGCTTTCCCGCGTCTCCTTCGACGTGGACTCACAACTTGGAGAAGATTTTCGCTTGGCAAAGTTGATGGTCCGAAAGGGACTGCGCCTGACTACGATCAGTGACCTCGTAGTCGCGCACCGCGAATCCAAGACTTACTTCGAAGCGGTCACTTGGATGTGGTATTCCGGCATCGACGCAACCGCGCTTCTGTTTGAGTTCCGAATCGTTCGAATCCCAGACCTTGCGTGGTTGACGTGGACTGTCGGCGTCATCGTGGCTGTCCTGCTTGTCGCTACCCGATTCGTGGGCGTGTTCGCTGCACTAGTGGCGGTCGCGGCACTCACAATCATGATCAGCTGTCTATTCGTCGGGTCGCGGTTTGTTCCACGTCCTCGTCCATTGCGCTTTCTCGTTGCCCTCATCATCAGTCCACCATTGATTCTTTCGTACCTAACGGGACGCTGCGTAGGGCTTTTTCGGCGTCGGGGTGTCTCGTACGATGGTTAGTGAACGTCCAGGTAGAAAAAGCGACTCCGAGTTGAAACACATGTGCTCATCCGGACCTAGTACGACGAAGCAGTAGAGACTGTTGGACGAAGTTGCTTGGGCACCCAATTTTGCGTGAGGAATTCAGAATGCCGCCACTAAACAAGGTCACCACAAATCGACCAAACTACCTGAAGTCGATTGTTCTGACGATACATCTCCACCTACGACGCTGGTCGAGAGGAATCTCATCGGTCGAAGGTAAGTACCCGCTCATCGTCACCGGAGGCACCGTTGCCATCGGAGAGCATCTCGCCATTCGGGGAACTCAGTGTCGCGTAGAAATTGGCTCAGTTGCGGGGGGCAAACTTACCCTTGGACAGCGCGTATTCATAAATTGGGGCTCGTCGGTGGTGGCACACCTCGATATTGAAATCGGTGACGATTGCAAAATCGGCGAACTATCCGCAATCTTCGACACTGATCACCACGAAGTTGAGCCCGGTTCCGAAGTGGTGAAATCAAAAGTCTCCATAGGAAGCAATGTTTGGATTGGGCGTAGTTCAATTGTGCTTCCGGGGGTCACGATTGGCAACAATTCCGTGATTGCGGCTGGATCGCTCGTAAACTCCGATGTGCCACCGAACACGCTGGTCGGTGGCACGCCCGCACGATTTATACGCCAACTCAACAGTGAAGATGGGTGGCGCCGCTCTTGAACATGTGGAGAGGTCGAGCCCCGAGTCACTGACAGAGACAGCCATCCTCTTCAACCAGCGACCATTCGCTGACGGTCAATTGAACTAAATTACAAAAGGGTCGCAAATCAAAATGAGGAGTTTCGATTGCTGAGAAGAGTTTTGATGCTTGTTCTTACCGTGTCGGCGTATGTCGGGATCTCCTCTTCTGCATCGATCGCTGCCACCGGTCGAACTCTTTATCAACCGGTCGAAAAGGCGGTCGAAGCGTCGGTGACGAATGCAAAGCCACCAGCTGCGTACTCTCCTTCATTGGCGGAATTTGTCCCGAATAATCAGCTTGCTGGTGAATCGACCGTCAATAACTGCGATGCCTACGGAAAGTCAAGTCAACTCCGGACACCTATTCCGTGCGTGGAAGGGGATGTATCGTCTCCAAGGATCATCGTGTTGGTTGGGGACTCCAATGTTGGGAACTGGGCGCCGGGATTGAGTTCTGGTCTCGCAAAGTCGCACTACAAGTTGGACGTTTTCTCGTTCGCGGGTTGTCCCACATCAGATATCAATTACGTCGCGGCGGATTACATCGGCACCACCCCAGCCAGTTGCAATGAGTGGCACCAAAACGTTGTCAGAGCGATCTCAGCGTTGTCTCCCGTGGCAATCGTCACGGCATCATCCGGCATCGGATCTCAGTACAACCAAAAGGCTTGGGACAAAGGGTACGAAACACTCTTCGCCAAGGCGTCAGGCGGGAGGTCTTCGGTCCACCGGATTGTCATCGGAACAAGTCCGTATTTCGCCACACCCCCGCCGACGTGTTTGGCAAGAAACCCGACGGCACCGTTGCGTTGCCTCATGTCGACGAAGACGATGACGATGGTCGGTGCCTATTCCTCCTACGCGTCGCGTGACGCCGCAGTTGCGAAGGCAAGCGGTGCAACTCTTATCAGTACCTCCTCGCTGTTCTGCTTTAAGAAAGAGTGCGCGGCCGAAGTAGCGGGCACCGTAACAATGGTTGACAGCGATCACGTCACGACGGCGTACTCTGAAGAACTCTCGGCCCCACTGACAAACGCGCTCCTCGCAGCCTTGAAGTCTTAGTTTGAAAACCTCTGGAATCAACCTGCTCCACATTTCGTGGCATTCAAAAGTCCGGTTCATAGGGCAACGAGATCTGAGGCGCGAAGCATTCCTCGACGTCGAAGTGAGTAGTGGCCGTAGTTGTTGGTATGGCGCAACGTAGCCTCTCAGTGGTGGTGGCCACCTTTGACGGAGAATCGTGGATCGCGGAACAGTTGCTGAGCATCGCGCAGCAAACACGCCCTCCCGACGAGATCATCGTCTCGGACGACGGTTCAAGTGATCGAACTGTCGAGATTGTCCGCGAGTTCTCCTCGTCTTGTTCAATTCCGCTTCGCGTTGTGCGGGGGCCATCATTGGGCCCGGCTGAGAATTTTTGGTTCGCGTCGTCCCTTTGCTCAAGTGACCTCATTGCTTGGAGCGACCAAGATGACTGGTGGCTGCCTCGCAAACTTGAGATAAGCGAGAAGGCGCTTATTGAAAGCGGTGCGACCGTGGTGAGCCATTCTGCGATCGTCGTCGATGAACATTTGAAGCCGACGGGCGAACGATTTCCAAACTATCGCTCCACAACCGTCCTGGATCCACTCGTTGGCGATCCCTGGCACGTGCCGCCAGGTTTTTCGATTCTCTTCAGACGAGAATTCCTCTCAGGCATTGACTGGGCGCGGCGACCAGATTCACATCAGACCGGCGAACGTGGCAACCATGATCACACCCTTGCGATAGTGAGCTTCGCGACCTCGAAGAGGATACAGATTGCCGAACCTCTCGCTTGTTATCGACGACATTCGCAAAACTGGACTGCCACAAGTTTCTGGAAGATGGGGGTTCGTGAATCCGTCCACATCGGTGAGCCGCAGTATCGAGCACTTGCGGAAATCGCGCGCGAAAATCTTTCGTTCATCTCCACCAGTGGCGCGTCATCCCCCGAAATCGTTCAGTATTACAACGCGCTGGCCATGCGATGTGAGAA
>JBEKQN010000284.1:0-4156 GCA_049519675.1 Acidimicrobiales bacterium
CAAACATCGTGTCGAATCGTCCCGATTTGCTGGCGTTGCTGACGGCGTTGCTGATGGCGTTGCTGACGGAAGCATAAGTTCCAAGTTGCCGATTCACTTCGACGTTCTGAATTGACAAACAGGTGACCGCTCAATGTGCCTTGTTGACCTCATTCAATATTCTCGTGCCTTGAAGGGATGCAAGGCTTAGAACGTCGTCCCAGGACCATTCGTCACTCAGTGACATACACCGCATCACGAACACGACGTTTCCGACATGGCCAGCCACTTCCTTGACAACCCGAGAAGGATGAGACTTGATAGGAGCAAGCACAGATTCGACGCCGTGAGTAACCCCAAACTCGGGAAGTTGGACACCAGTCACCATCGTTGACTCAGTCAAATAAAACATGGAGTCTCTGTTTGTCAAACGGTCCTGCCACGCCGCGATCCAAGGAAGTACATCATTTTCTGATGCCAGGGGCAATAAACGCGTTACCAGCCATCGCGAAGTTGAGACAGAGAAAAAGGATCTTATTGCCCAAACAGAGCCAACTTTTCGCGCTCGTGACTCCTGTTTACTAATCGGACGAATGACACCGGCTCGTAAGAAGACATCTCTTTCGATGCTCCAACCAGATCCCGGCAATTGATCAAGCGACAGCAAAAATTGCAGAGTAATCGAACGACCCTTTGTCGTTCCCAATTGCGCCAGTCTGTACATAACACCCATACGGACCAACTTGAACTGCTTTTTCATGATCGTGTCATGTTTCCATGCGACGTCCGGAATAATCCCTTCAAGTTCATATCCCCTTCAAATACTTAGTTTCAATTTCGCTAACCATCGCACAGATTCGAATCGTTTTGCTGGCGTTGCATACTGAGTTGCCATCGGAAGCATAACTTGCAGAGTGCGGTTTCGTCTCGCAAGCCAGTAGCCAACACTTTGCGACTTGTGTAGAACTGCCAGGGCCAGGCCGAGGCTACCTCCAACGTGGTGGTTAACTGTGGCGTGTCTCGAATTCGTGTACGAGCGGTAACGCTCACAATTGTGGTCGCCTCGATTGCTGGTTCCTTGGCGAGCATCGACAATCCGGCGAATGCGGCTGCTGGGCCAAAAGTGCGTGATGGCCTTCATTTGGGGTTCGTCAATGTTCCGACAATGCACGAGGGATACGTCTTTGTCAGTGGAACAATTCCGCAAATTGACAATAATTATTTGTTGGGAGTTCGGTCATCTCCAAGTTTCCGAAACGTTCGGCGAATAAACGCTGACATTGAAGATCTCGCTGTGACGCTCGAGGCGCGTTACTGGAAAACCTTGCTCAAGTATTGCGTACCATTTGCGAAATCTCGTAGCGACAATGATCTCGAAAAGGTCCCCAGCTATTTCGGTACGATGCTGAACTCTTCGCTGATTCTTGCCAACAACGCAACCTTGAGTTTTGTTGTTCCCACGTTGTACAGCTTCTGTGAAGGTACGGGAAACGAAGACGCCATCTCTTCGACATACTCCCTCCAGTCTGGAAAACCAATTGACCTTCTCTCATCGCTCTTTGCAAGTCGGCTCAAGGGCGAGCGCTTGTTGGCAAAGCTGGTAAGTCAAAAATTCAACGAGGGCAAGTCATCCGGTGACCGATGCATACAGAAGCAGGGCGGCCCAGTGAGTCTGAAAACGATGCGTGGGTACATTGACAAAGCCAATTCACTCGGGGTCACACATGTCGCACTCGCAAGGAAGGGCATAACGATTCTGGTCGAACAGTGCTATCTGGCTGCGTGTGCTTGTGGGGATTCTTTGGCAAACGTCTCCTACCAGACGGTCTGGAATTCACTAAGTAAAAGTGGGCGAAATCTACTTTTAGGGATTCGCTAAAGATTGGTTTAGGCGAGTCTGCGCGACTTGACGGTCCTACATAAATCAATTCCATTTTCAAAGTCGATCAGTTCTGACGCAACAAACCGATTCAAACAATTAAGAACATCCTATTCTAGAGTCCCTCAGCTCGCCGGTGGCCAAATAGTCCTCTATTCGCGGATTATGACGTTCCGACAGACGACAGCCAAGTGCGGGTTCACCTCGCGGGCCCGACGTGACAGAAGTGCAACCTTGCATTGGCGTCTGACTGCCCAGTCGATCTCCCATTACGGCGACTGAGGGTTCGTTTGACCCAGAAATACTGAGACATCACATTGGTGTCGAAGGGCCGACGTACACAATCCGACTTGCGTCTGCAGTCGTGGTTGGAATTCATTCGACGCTGCAAAAATAAGTTGATGTGACGACGATCGTTCCTATCTGCCCTAGGTAATGAGATCATCGAGTTGTCGGTTAGTCCGAAGTTGTGCATTCGTGTGGTCCAAGAGAAAAGCGCGAAAACGTGCCTGATCGTAATCGCTGGCGAAGGTCCGCTTCCTAACGATTGTGGTCGAGTTCCCCTTTTTTGAAATCAAAAAGTAGAACTCGGAAGTTTCAGTTGATTTCTTGAACCTTGACCAAACTAATTTGACGCAGAATGATGAGGACTCAATGGAGATTCCTTCATCGTTAACGATCGTCCGTCTCGGTTCTTCAACTCCGACGCCAACGTTCCACCGTGTAATTGGAAGTACGAGATAATAAGCCACTAGAAACACCGCAAACGCCACACCAAGCCAAAAAAAGTATTGAAGGACTACAAGGCCAACCAATATGATCCCAAAGATAACGAAGTCTACGTATGAAAATCGAACCGCTCGACGTTGTGCATGAAGAAACTCTTTGCGTTCCCATTGTGATTCAACAATGACGTCTTCCATGCCGGTTCCTTTTGCCGATACCGAGAGTCTGACACACCCATTTGTTCCCGACAGAGTGGCAATCCTCGATACGGTCTATCTTGATGGGAAGGTCCTATAAAAGTCAAGGACCAGTTTTAGAGTAAATCTTCCTTCAAGGCGTTGTAGACCTCGCGGGCAATAAAGCGCTTGAGGCAACGCAGAACGTCCTTCTTGGAGAGCCCCTCCGTGCGCCGACGTTCCATGTAGACCTTGGTCGCGGGATCGAGGCGTAGTCGATTGACGGCGATGAGATGCAAGGTCTTATTGGCTCGTCGGTCACCGCCTCGGTGCAGTCGCATGCGATTGGTCTTGCCCGAAGAGACCGGGATGGGCGCGGCGCCACAGAGCCGGGCGAATGCCGCTTCGCTGTGCAGTCGGTCAAAGTTCTGTCCCGCGGTGACCAACAGCTGGGCGGCGTGCTGGGTGCCGATCCCGACGCGGCTCAGCAACGTGGGCGCACATGTCGCCACTAGGCCCCCTAAGTGCACGTCGATCTCCTCGATCTGTTCCGTGAGTATCGTCACGCGTCGAGCCAGCGTGCGCAACGAGAGCTTGGCCGCCTGCAGTGGATCGTCCATGCGCGCGAGGTCGGGTCGCAGCGCCGCCGCTCGGTTGACGCGCCGTATCCGGCCCCCGGCGGCTTCGACGTGCTCGCGCAGTTCTGCCGGGGCGGTGATGAGCACGTCGCGGATCTGCAGCAGGGCGTTGGTGCGTCCTTTTATGGCTGATTCTCTAGCCACTTTGAGCAGTCGAATGGACTCGATGGCCCCGGTGGTGTCCTTGACAATGGCGCTCGCTTCACCCGAGAGCACCTTGCGCGCGGCCATCTCGGCGTCTATCGGGTCGTCCTTGCCCCGTCGCGCGCGCACCGCACGGTGCGGGAAGTTCACTTCGATGACCTCGACGTGACGCTCGCGAAAGAACCTCGCCAGACCGGCGGCGTAAGAGCCGGCGCACTCCATGCCGACCCGCTCAATCTCGCCCAGCGTGTTGAGCCACGTCTCGAGCTCGTGGTAGCCAGTGGAAGACGCGGCGAAGCGTTCGTTGGCGAGCAACGTGCCGTTTAAATCGAGCACCGCGGCCTGATGTGTTTCTTTATGCGAGTCCACCCCGACAATCAATCGTGATGGTTGCTTGACTAATGTGACCATGAGGGCCTGTCTCCTTTTCTCTAGGGCGAAGGATGACCGAACCGAACCGGGTGGACAAGTCAATTACGAGGCATTTCAGCTCGGCTTGGTCCTATCAAGTCACAGTCCGCCCGGTTCGGTCAGCCCTCGCGAGCGGTGGTCTGACCCCGATCGACGCTTCTTAACACGGACAGCGCCAACGTCAGCGCGTCATACGTAAAGTA
>JBEKQN010000285.1:0-3414 GCA_049519675.1 Acidimicrobiales bacterium
GTCGCATCAAGGTTCATAAGTCATTGCTGCAAGTATTTTTGCGCGATTGAGTGGTGGATGTTGCACGGTGCGCTTCTCAAGACCATCGACATAGCGTACAAGAGGCCGCCGAGTTGATCCAGGGCGGCCTCTTGCTCGCGGTTCGGTTCATTTAGCCGTTTTGATTGTCCTGATCGGGATGTATCGTGCGATAGCTCGAATTGCCCTTGGACCAGACGAGCATCAACAAATCCTTTCCATCCTTGTTCTGGTGCACAGCATTGGCGAATTGGCTGGCGGAATCGGCAGGCTTCCGGTCGACTTCCAGGATAATATCTCCCGGCTGGATACCCGCATCATCGGCCGGACTTCCAGAGCGAACATTCTGGACAACAACGCCATGCACCTGCTCAGGCACATTGAGCTGCTGACGGGCTTCCGCCGTCAGGTTGCCTACCTCGATTCCGATCTTTCCGTTTGGTTGACCATCCTCACCACCGTTGTTAGCAACCTCACTGTTGCCGTGGAACTGGCCAACAGTGAAGCTCAATGTTGCCTGTTTGCCGTCGCGCAGAATGCCCAGTGTGATCTTGGTTCCCGGAGCCATCTCGCTGACCGCAACCTGCAAAGCACTTCCGTTGACGATCTTTTGTCCATTGAGCTGCGAGATCACGTCGCCGGTCTTTAGTCCGCCGCGGCTTGCGGGCGAGTCCGGCGTTACCTGCGAGACGATGGCCCCTGTCGCGTCCTGCAGATCGAAGAAGTGCGCATTGTCCGGGGTGACATCATTCATTCCGATGCCAAGATAGCCGTGCTCGACCTTGCCGCTCTTGATCAATTGCTCGGTTGTAGCGCGCACAATCTGCGAGGGAATTGCGAATCCCGCGCCGGCAAACGAACCGCTGTTCGAAATGATGAAGGTGTTGATGCCGACCAACTCGCCATGAGAATTTACCAGCGGGCCGCCGGAGTTGCCGGGATTGATGGCGGCATCGGTCTGGATGTAGCCTCCGGGCTTGCGAGCGTCATCCGAATAAGGATTCGGGCGGTCAACCGCGCTGACGATGCCGCGCGTCACCGAAAACTGGAAGTACCCGAAGGGACTGCCGAAGGCAAGCACGGTCTGGCCGGGTTGGAGCTTGGTCGAATCTCCCCACACTATGCAAGGAAGGTTGGAGGCATTCACCTTGAGCACGGCAAGATCGGTCAGCTTGTCGACGCCGACGACCTTCGCACTCAGGATGCGGCGATCGTTGAGCGTCACCTTGATCTGCGTTGCACCGTCCACCACGTGATTGTTTGTCACAATGTACCCGTCCGGCGAAATGATAATGCCGCTGCCTACTCCGTGCTGAATCTGAGGCTGGACCGGCTGCTGGAACATGGGTCCAAAGAACTGTTGCAGCCCAGGAGGAAGACCCTGCATCTGCCCATCCGATGTGGCAAACTCACCGGAAGCTTTTGAAGTGACAGCGACGTTGACAACAGCGGGGGTCACCTTCGAGGCAACCGCTTCCATGGCTTGGTCGAGCGAGGTGAGCGCCGCCACGCTGTTGTCGTCCATCGCCGATGCGGCATGAACGCTACCGTGACCGGCGTAGATTACCGCGCCCAAAGCGAAGGCGCCCACGACCGCGGCGGCCGCAGCAATCTTCTTCACGAGTACTACTAATTGATTAGTTGTTGAGGACATAACGACTCCTTTTCTGGTTGAGGTTGCGGTTAAATCTGAACGATCAGCCAGCCGTTTGCAACGGCAACGGCGGCATAAGAAGAGCGGTGATCCTCAGCGACGGCGAAGATCAAGCGCGGAGGGGGTGCATTGATCTCCCACTCTGTCAGCACAATGAACTCAGGCGGACTCGAAACAAAAAGCCTCCGTTGCACATTCAGCTTCTGCGAGGCTCCGCGCCTGTAGTTCAGCAAAGATGCCTGTGGGGAAGTCCGATGTGGCATAACTGCCTTTACCAGAGTCGGGTAGCCACCGGAATTTGAAATACTTTCCGGCCTAAGCGCGGAAGCCGTCAGCGACCTCTGTTGCGTGGTCGATTGAGCATGTGGGGCGAAGCTCACAATCTGCGGACTGTGGGCCAGAGCAATGGCACCTGCCAGCACGCCCATAACGAGGCTACCTGTCAAAACGATTGCTGGCCCGCGCCGCATCGACTCATTTCTGCGCCGCAAAATCCGGTGAACGCGACGCGCGAGTTCTGACCTTCGCTCCCAGGCGCCGAGGGCCAGTGAAAGGCTGCGGCTGATGATGGTGAACTCGGCGAGCCTGGTCAGACATAGTGCATAATTCTTCCTTCCACAACTTGAGCGCAGAACACGGTCGTCACAAGCAAACTCACGTTCCACGCAGAGTCGGCGCTCGACCCAGTACAAAACTGGATTCAGCGGGAAGAACACCACTCCAACCTTTTGGAGCAAGTTGGTCCAATCGTCAGCGCGGTGCAGGTGCTCCATCTCGTGCAGAACCACTTGTTCCAAATCAATCGCACTGAGCTGACGAAACAAAGACAGAGGAAGGAGAATGCGCGGGTGCAAAAAGCCTACCACACAAGGCCGCTCAACCTCAGTAGATGTACAAAGCTGTGCACTGCGGCCGAACCATCCGCTCTGGAGCAGTGTCAGGATGGAAGCATCTGGTTGAATGCGAGTCGCCCGCGCCGCCAACCCGCGAAGATGAATGGCGCTTGAAATCAGCTGCCCGCCACGCCAAAGAGAGAGCATCAACCAGACGCCGGCAATAACAACACTCCAGAGTGGATCGAGATGGAAAGGGGAAGCCTGGAATCCGGTTCCGCTCTGTAGTTGCGCGTCCAGAGAGCGAAGAAAATGCAACAGCAGCAAAAGCAGAAATACATTCGTCCAAACAACCCACCGTGCAGTTGCACTTATATCAGGCAGAAAGCGCAGGCAGAGCGCCACACAAAAGGCCAGCACGGCTCCTTCCCAAATCGCGGAAACGAGGTTGCTAACCATTGCCCCTGATAAGAGTGAAATCGAGTGTAGGAGAAGGGGCATTTAGTTCTCCTCCGAGGTTTCGTTGGGCAAGCCAGCGATCGCCTCTCTCAAACGCTTCAGCTCTTCAGGAGTGATCTCGTCGTCGCCCAGCAGCGAAAGCAACAATCGTTCGCGAGAGTTTCCAAAGAACCGATGCATCACATTGCGAACCTCTGACCGGCTCGCCTCAGCCTCTCCTACGCATGAACTGTAAAGGAATGCTCGACCCTCCTGCCGGTGACAGACGTAGCCCTTGGTCTCAAGTATCCGGATTGTAGTGAGGACGGAGGTGTAGGCCAGTTCCGTTTCAACGGAGGTCGCCGTCACCATGTCGGCAACTGTCGATTCGCCCCTGTCCCACAAGACTTTCATGAGCCGTAGCTCGGCTTGCGTTAGCGTGTTGGATCTCTTTGGAGGCATACAATTCGT
>JBEKQN010000286.1:0-3315 GCA_049519675.1 Acidimicrobiales bacterium
CTCGACCGTATTGCTGCTCAGGCGGGATGCGCCGACGTGCCATGCCCGAGTACCAGTTTCGTATTCAGGCTGCAACCCATGGATCTGGTAGTCCCCAAATATCCCCGTATGTGATGAGAGTGTTTTCGTCAATACAAACTTACCGCTCATGTCTAATTTCTCCCTCCTGCCGGACGATTGCATGGCGACTTCGCCCCTTGGGTCTGAATTGATTCAGTCCTTGAAGCGCATGTCGTCCCGCGTCGATTCGTCCACAGTTTCGCGCAAGCGTTCGATGTGGTTGGTCAACCATCCGCGCTCTTCTCGACGCCAAGTTCTTGGATTTGCCAGGTCTTCATCTTCAACATCGTTCTTAGGTGCGGCCTCAAATTCACGGTCCTTCCGCGCTAGATAGAGTTCGTGGGCAATGATTCGGAGTAGCCTCTCGATGTTTTCAAATTGTTTCGCTTCCATGCGTGGGAGTATAGCAGGCGAACGGGAAAGACAGCGTTAGCAAACCTGATACCTGGTCTGATACGCCGGGTGCCTCATCCTTCCGCAGCCAATTGGATGTGGGAGACCACGCGGCCATTCCCTTCACGCCGCACACTGCTGAAGGCGAAAAACGGCTGATAGACTCCGCAGATTAAAACTGTCGGTCATCGTTCGCGTAGAATCTTAAGCTGCTCCAACTGACCTCGGTTTTATTCCATTGACCCTGAAATTGTCTCTGTGAAGGGTAGAAAATGGACAGGTGACACATCGACCCATCCGCCTGTTCTTGATGGCCCTTTGCGCCGCGATCCTGCTTTGGACCGCGGCGTTACCGTTCTGTCGTGCTTTCCTGTTGATGGAGATCGACTACAACGAGGGCTGGAACGTATATAACGCCCAGAAGGTGGCCGAGCATCAGCCGCTTTATCCAACGGCCTATGCTTGGACGACGGTCAACTATCCAGCGCTCTCGTTTCATCTCATTGCGGCGATGGGAAGATCCACCTCGGATTACCTGTTTACAGGGCGGATTCTCTCGCTGGCTGGTCTTTGTCTGAGCGGCGTATTCGCGGGCTTGATCGCTTGGCATACGACGCGATCACGGAGCGCCGCATGGCTCTCTGGACTGTTCCTTGTGGCTTTCTTCTGCGCCACTGCAAGCGGCTATGTGGGCATGGACGACCCGCAGATGCTGGCCCAGGCCTTCTTGATGGCCGGCATCTATGTCTATCTGCGGGGCAACCGCAGCGGCTGGGCTCTGGAACTGACCGCTCTGCTCTTTGTGGTGGGCGGCAATATCAAGCACAACCTGATTGAGTTCCCTCTTGCCGTGCTGTTGGATCTTCTCTTCAGCTCGCCGCGCAAGGCCTTGCGTTTTGCCGCTGGCGGCACGCTCATGGCCGCGCTCTCGGTCGTTCTCACGCGCCATATCGACGGGGCGGCCTATATCTCCTGCCTGCTCACCCCGCGCAGCTACTCCGCGCTCGCCGGAATTGGCGCCATGCTGTCTTTACCGTTCTATTCGCCGCTTTCCACACTCGCGGCTCTGTATACGGCCTGCATCTGCTGGAAGAATCCCACGCGGCGCATACTGGCGCTGCTGCTTTTCTGCGCGCTGGCGGTCGATACGTATTTCAGTGGCGGAAGCGGTGTCGACGTCAACGGAATTTTCGGTTCGATTCTGGCCATCGTCTTGCTCTGCGGCGTTTTTTGGGCGGACTTCTCCAGTCTGCCGCTACGCCAGACCTTCGTTCGATCTCCGCTTGCTGTCTGCTCCATCTTTTTTCTTGGGCTGGCCATTCCCATGATTCGCTCAGGCAACGGGAGGACGGATAAAGTTCTGCAAGAGAGCCGCGAAGAAGCGCGCCGCTTCGCCGTCGAAGTTGCCTACTTGCGTCAGCAGCCGGGTACGGCGCTCTGCGAAAGCATGTTGCGCTGCGCTTACGCCGGCAAGCCCTACCTCTACGATCCCTTCAATGCCACGCGTTTCGTCCAACTGGGCAAGCTCGACCCCAACGTGATTGTGGATCGGTTAAGAAATCATGAGTACGGCGCAGTCCAACTGTATGACAGCGTGGAAGATAAAATTGCGGAGCCCAATCCTCAACAGTGCTTCGCGCTTCCCATCTTGCAGGCTATCGGCCAGTATGATCGTCCCGGCCTTGACAATGAGGATGGAGTGATCTATCTCCCCAAAGGGCAGGACGAATAGCAGCGCCTGCAATTGGCCCACTTGAATTGACAACCGCTTCCTTCCCGCTCTTGCTCTGTCTGGTGCCCGCCCCGCGCCGTCACACCCGCAAGCAGCCCGAAAATGCTAGCCTTATCCTGAGGCATCTTCTCGCCCGTTCGTCGCGGAAGTGCCAAAGAGGCCCAAATCGTTTTGGCTGCTCCCCCCACAAAGCGTTTGGAACCACCCGAGCTTACGAGACCCCGCCGCCCGCAACTCCCGGCGGTTCCGGCCCACCGCCGGCGCAAGCTGGTCGGCCGGTTTGCGCTGGCCGTGCTGCTCACGCTGGCCATTGTCACCGGCTCGCTGGCGGGGCTTACGCTGGTTTACTCGGTCGATCTACCCCAGATCAACGATCTCGAGCACTACCGTCCCTCCACTACCACCGATCTCTATGACCGCAAGGGCCACATCATCGGCTCCTTTGCCCTCGAGCGCCGCGAAGTCGTGGGCTACAACGACTTTGCCCCCGTCCTGCGCCAGGCCGTTATCTCCATTGAAGACAAGAGCTTCGAGTCCCACTGGGGCATCAATGTCTTTCGCGTCGCCGGGGCCGTCTGGTACGACCTGCGCAACCACGGACGCGCCCAGGGCGCTTCCACGCTGACCATGCAGTTGGCGCGCAACCTGTTTCTTTCCTCCGAGCGCACCGCCGGCCGCAAGCTCCAGGAGGCCTATCTCGCCATCCAGATCGAGCGCAGCTTTACCAAAGAACAGATATTTACCCTCTATGGAAACCAGATCTATCTGGGCCACGGCATGTATGGCTTCGAGGCCGCCTCGCAGTTCTACTTCTCAAAGCACGCCCGCGACCTCACGCTGACTGAGGCGGCGCTGCTGGCCGGCCTGCCCAAGGCGCCCGTTTCTTTTTCGCCCCTCCTCAACCCTGAGAAGGCGCTGCGCCGCCGCAATCTGGTGCTTACTGAGATGGAAGACGACAAAGCCATCACCCACGCGCAGGCCGAGCAGGCGCGCAACGCCCCTCTGGGCTTGCACACCGCCCAGCCGGAGATGTCTGCCGCTCCCTGGTTCCAGGAGGAAGTGCGCCAGGAGCTCGAAAAGCGCTTCGGCGCCGAGGAGGTCCACGAGGCCGGCCTCAGGGTTGAAACTAC
>JBEKQN010000287.1:0-3765 GCA_049519675.1 Acidimicrobiales bacterium
TAACCGTCTCCTCTCCCTCGTCACGAGCCTCCTGTACGCGAGGAAAGTGAGTGACATGGAAACCTGCTACAAACTTTTCGATCGACGGGTGATCGAGCCGATTCACGTGATTTCCAATCGTTTCGACTTCGAGCCGGAGATTACGGCCAAGGTATTGCGCCAGGGCTTTGACATTCTTGAGGTGCCGATAAATTATGCGGGACGCGATTTTGCCGACGGCAAGAAGATCACGTGGCGCGATGGGTTCGCCGCGGTGCGGGCTCTCGTACGATTTCGATTCACCAAGAGCCTCTAGATCGTAAAGAATTGGCCTACATGAAGTTGTCGAGCACTAAAGTAATTGCGCCTTCTTGTCGGTGACCGTCGTTGAATATTCGGCGCGAATGAAACCAGTTGGTGCCCCTCGACGGGTAAATTTCATGTAATGCGTAACGTGAATGGACTTCTAATCGAGGTCTGGACGCGCCAGTCCGGCTTTTCCCTTGCTGAAAGGCAGACTCTATGTGCGACTTATACCCCGGGATCAAGTTGAGAATGACGACAGAGGAGACCGACGGAGGGTTCACCCTCTTGGAAGTCCTCATTGTGATCGTCGTGCTCGGCATCCTGGCCGCTGTGGTCATTTTCGCGCTCGGCGGCATAACGTCCAAGGGCGCCGTCGCGTCCTGTCAAGCGGACGGCACGACCGTACAAGTTGCCCTGGCGGCCTTCAACCAACAGAACCCCGGTCTGTCGGCAGGGATTACCTCGACGTCGTTAACCACAACGGCGACGACCTACGCGGGACCCTATCTCCAGTCCTGGCCTTCAAACAGCACGCACTACACGTACACGCTGGTTGGCGGTGTTCTCAAACTGGCGATAGGAACTGGGGCGGCGAACGTCTACACCGGACCAGGGATGTGCAGTACTGCGTCGTAGCTCTGGCCCGGAAGGTCACCGTTCTTGGGCCGTGGAGAAGATAGCTTCTTTCGAACTGCTGTTGGTTGGCTTTCGGCCTCGTTTCGCCAACGGCAAGGATCCTTCAGGTGGAAGCCACCAAGTTGCTCCTTCCACTCATGGTCGTTGACGTTGTCGGTCGCGGTCGGGCATCGCCGAGTTCCGGCGATCAATAACTCGAATGTTCTGATCCATCTACCGGGCTATCTCGTCGGCCGGGGCGTGGTTCCGATCGCGGTGTCTCACCGAGGCCGCGAGCGGACTGACGCTCAGCAGCATGCCTGAGGTCGCGAGAATCAATTGCCAGGCCCATAATGGGATCCATGGTGTCGAGGGCGTCGTCAGGTCACTATTGGCGCCGATGACGGGGTGAAACGCCACCACGATCAGTGCCAGCCACGCCAGGTACGACCATCGAAGTCGACCTCGAAAAACGTCGACTACCAGTACGAGCACCGCCACCGCTAGGAAGTAGTAGCCCCAAAGGTTCACCTCGAAGAGCAGCCGGAGAGACAGCGACGTGGCCAGGATCGATAAAAGGGGAATCGGCTCCAGGACGTAAGCTCCGAGCCGGTCCCGTGCCCACCAGGCAAGAACCATGGCTCCGACGACTGGCAAGAACCTTGACAAAAAGAAGAGCCACGGTCCCGCGAGGCGCGTAGTGTCCAAGAGGGTTGCTGACACCCACGTGGTCCCCGATCCAGCGAGCGCAGCATCTATCGCGGCCCGAGGTGCGAACAGCGCCAAGGGCGCGACGACCACCACGATGGAAGCAACCGTGGCGGAGACGAATTTGATGAGCTTTTTTGGGGGCGCCAAGACGATCAGCGGGGCAAGAGCTAGCAAGGCGAACTGCTGGGAGGTGAAGGCCAGCCCGAGGAGTGTGCCAGCCCAGATCCAATGCCCCTTTCGTACGCTGGCGGTGGCGCCAAGGATCAAGCCCATGGCTAAGAGGTCTTGGGGATGAAAATACTCGTGAAGACACATGAATACCGGCGGGACCGCCGCTAGGACGATAAGCGCCAGTGGCTCCCATCCGCAGCGTCCGCGCCCGGATGATCGAAGGAATGACACCATACCGGCCATAACCACGAACCATCCGAGATAACCGATTCGCAGGGTCGATTCGAGAGCCCCCGTATGCAGGGACCATTGGTACATCGACGACACTGCGGTTGCGCAGTGTGGTCCGAAATCCGCGGGGGTGGGAAAGGCAACACGACGCCCAATCCGAAAGATAGCCGCGAGGGCTCCGGATACCAGCGGGTACAAGGGGGCGCTAAAGGGAAGGCCGTATTGGTTTCCCGGAGGATAGGCGCAAGAGAGCATCCCGTGAGAGATTGCCCAAGTGGTATTGGTCGAATCTGCCGCATCGCCGCTCGTGAGCCCGCCAATTAACTGGGTCCCTTCTACAAAAATGAAGGTAGCGATCGCCCAACCTACGACACACCATCCACTCGCCAGTGGACGGCTCAAGAAGGAAGGATCGCTAGTGGCCCTTTGCGGTTGGCTTCGTTTGAACAATGTCGACATAGTGAGTGCGAGGGGCTTCCATCGATCGTGAGATGCCAACCATCACAGAACCGATTGGACTCTCTTCGTGGTCAGGATACTTTCAATCTCTGTGCGTGTTGTCGATGCGTGCGCTCCACTCGGCCGACCCCGAAACCTCAGTCAATGCTGCGAATGTAGAAGCGAATGTTCGATTAATCAATTGGGCAGTCTCGTGTGGAGGTCACGGGGACGTAGAAGCCAACCGCAACGCCGAGGTAGGTCCTTTCAATTTCAAGCCGATAAAGGCCTCCGAGCACCGATGTCGTCGGCGTGGTGTCGAATTCGATGATGACCGCGGGCATCTGTAGAAGAAGTACTCGCCCGACTGGAGACGTTGGCTTCGTCCATGTTCGATCTTGAACGCCGGCCACGATCTTCATCGACGCTGGAGCACCCCTTGCTACTGCACTACTCGTCAAGCCGCGTAGGTCGAGCAACCTCAAGTCCTGTCGCGCAAAACCCAAGTAGCCGACTTCGGTGCTGGTCACCAGCTGACCGGGTCGAAGGCAGCTGAGCGTCGACGGGATCGACGACCACATGGCCGATAGGTACCTGTATTGCCCTGACGCTATAAGCGATTTGTTGGAGACTCCACTAATCAGCCAGATAGGAGCGTTGACATAAGTGAGAGGAATTATCGATGCACTCATCAAGAGAAGGGAAATGATTGCAACGGAGTATCTTTCACTTCTTGCGCTGAGGTGATGGCGAAGGAAGGCTGTCGCTTCCAGGGCGCCCATGACTTCAATTATTATCAACGGAATCGCAGCTGCCGCGAGGAATCGGCCGCCCGTCATCCAGTCACCTCCAGATTTCAAGACGAACAACACTTGACCAGCGATCAATGCGAGCAGGTAAGTACACCGAGGGTGTTTACGCAAGATCGAAAGAGTTCCAATCGCGAGAAAGATCGCTTCGATAATGACGACGAGGTTCACCAAGATCGGTTGGCTGAGTAAGGAATCAAAACCAACTGGCTGCAGTAAGTAATGAAGGTATTCCCAACCCTGTGCGAGAGAGCGGTCGAGGGGGACATCTTTTGCGTAGAAGGTGTTCGGAAGAATCGATTTGAAATATAAGACTTCCCCAATGGTTGTCATCGATGCTGCAATAACGACGCCAATGAACCAAGAGATCCTTCGAATGAAACCGATATCACGTTCGACGTACAGGCTGGCAATTGCTATGCATGTGAGCGGTGCCACCGCGTCGGGTCGTGCAAGAACGGCGAAGAAAGCTAATACGGCAACCGTAATCATCGACTGTCGGCGA
>JBEKQN010000288.1:0-5522 GCA_049519675.1 Acidimicrobiales bacterium
GTCGGGAGGTGGCTCGGCCGACATCACCCCCTTTCGTCGATTCGGTGACGGCGGAATCTGCTTCCTGATGAAGTTGATGTTTGGCGCGCGTTGTTCCGACGCCACGTACGGCTACTTTGCCGTATGGGCCGACCGGCTGGACTGGCTCAACATCGATTCCGACGGATTTGAAGTCGAGACACTCGTCAACATTCGTGCGCGTCGGGCACGACTGAAGATCGTCGAAGTCCCATGCTTCGAATCCCATCGAATTCATGGGAATTCCAATCTGAACGCCGTGCGTGATGGCTTTCGGATTTTGCGAGTGATCGTGCTCGAAAGATTTCGGAGATACCGTGTTCCAACGTCCTGAGGATCTCATTGAAGATGAAGCGCAACGAGTGCGCACGGGCATCGTGGTGGCGGGACCTGGATCGTCGCTGACCATCCCAGGCATCATTGCCACCGAAATCGTTCAAGCGCTTGCTCAGTCGAATACGGTTCGTCGCATCGAAGTCGACTTCGGGCTCCATTTCAAGGCGGGCATCCATCGAGCTCCGTCCTTGGCGGCCGCACACGACGAAGGAAGAAGCGGCAATATCGTTCGCCATCGCGCGCCGGCCAATTCGCGCCTTCGCACGCAGGCCTTTCGCGAATGGATAGGTTCCGACACCCATACGGCTATCGCGTACGCGTGGCCGGGCAACAATAACGATTGGATCGATGAGTTCTTCGGGGCCGCCAGGGCAGCAAAAGCCAAGACTGTCGTGCTGTGCGAGAGTCCACCTAGGTCGGCGAAAACACGCGCGGTGTCACTTGCTCCAATGCTGAGTCGCGCCGACCACGTCATCGTTGGTGACCCGTCTGACGCCGACGAGCTTCGTGCAGCATTTGAATCGTCGAGCACACGCGTGGATGCCCACCAGGCTCTGTCGCTCGGTGGTCGCAGTGGGCGGTCGTTAGTGCATCAGATCACGGCCTTCCTCCCCAAAGACGACAGCGACATGTTGTTCTCGCTGCTGGCGGCGTTCGATGCCATCCCTGAGGCTTGGATTGAGGGTTATCAACTCCAAGTCGTGATGCGCAACAGCGACATCGCGATACCCGCCATGGTTGCGAGCAGTTATCACTTCGACCACGTACGGCTCATTGGCGAGGACATCTCCACGCTTGACTTTGAGAAACTGTGCTCCACGTCGTCAGCCTTGATCGTCGCTGATCCCGCCCTCGATTCCCGTGCCTTTTCAACGGCCGTCGATTGTGGCATCGCTACGGTGGTCCTAACCAAGGCGCTCCTTCCTTTGGCGGGGCGAGGATACGTGGGTGGGCTGATGGCCGAGCTCGGAAAGCCGGCGTCGATTTACGTCGCACTGACGCACGCCTTGCGACTCGCGGAGCTACGTTTCCCGACTCCCGAAGCCTGGCTTGAGCTTGCCCAGCTTCTGGATGGTTCCCACGAACGCGAACCCACCCGGCCAGGTGTCCTGGAGTCGACGAACCAGGCTTGATGAACGTTTCGGTAGTCATTTGTGCCTACACCATGGATCGCTGGGACGACCTGGTTGCTGCCGTACGTTCATGCGCCGATCAGCGGTTAAAACCCCACGAGATAGTTGTGGTCATCGACTACAACGACGAACTTGTGACTCGTGCGCAACTAGAGCTGACAGACGCACGCGTCGTGGCCAACCGATCGACGCGAGGTCTCTCGGGTGCGCGCAATTCTGGTGTCGTCGTGTCGACGGGCGACGTCATCGCGTTCTTGGATGACGACGCGTTCGCCGAATCGGACTGGCTTGAACACTTGGTGGCTCCGCTTCAGGACCCACACGTCGCCGGTACGGGGGGATGGATCGTTCCGAACTGGGATGGTGACATCGCTCGTTGGCTTCCGGAGACGTTTTATTGGGTCATAGGTTGTAGCTACCTTGGCCTGCCTGCGGACAGGTCGACTATTCGAAATCCGATCGGTGCGAGTATGGCGTTACGTCGAAGCGTCTTCTCCTCCGTCGGGGGCTTCACGTCTGGCATTGGTCGCGTGGGTCTTATTCCCTTGGGTTGTGAGGAAACAGAACTTTGCATTCGCTACATTTCGCTGCATCCGAGCGAGCGTTTTGAACTTGCTCGAAATGCGATTGTCCATCATCGAGTGCCGCGATCGCGTCTCACGTGGCACTATTTCTGGACGCGGTGCTGGGCTGAAGGACTCTCTAAGGCCGCGGTGACGTCGTTGGCGGGCGCGGGCTCGGGCCTCTCGTCCGAACGCCACTACGTCGTCCACGCTCTGCCTCAAGAGTTCTTGCGGTCTGCACGTTCCCTGCGAAAAGAGCCGCGCGCGAACGGTACTCGGATTGCGTTGCTCATCGCCGGTTCGGTGATCACCGTCGCAGGATTGTTGCGTGGTCGAATTGCGCTGCGTCGAACTCCACTCTCCGTTGGCGTTGGCGACTTGGACGCTTTCATGACGGGGCACGCGGAAGAAGAAGGTTAGGTTCGTCTCTCTTCACGCAGGTAGGGTTATTTTGTGAAAATGTCCGCGTTGTGGCCCGGAACCAGGACAAAGAGCGACACATTGAACGAGAATGGTAATTCTTGGCGCCCTATCACGCTGGTCCAGATTGATATTGACTCGCCGTCGAACGCGGCACCGTCCAGCGTGTTGCCTGGAGATCGCGTGTGGATCGAAGCCGTTCGGGAGGGCCAGGTAGTTGGTGTGCTCGACATGGTCGTCGAAAGAGACGGCTGGAAACCATCGGACATTCAACAGTCGATGAGCCGATTCTCCGAGGTGGCACTCTCGTCGTTCAGAACGGTGGGTGACGACCAGCTTCCGAAGGCCACCGTTGTCGTTCCGACGATCTGCGAAAGCAGCGAAGAGTTGGTGCGCACGGTTTCCTCCCTTCTCGCGCTGGACTATCCGGATTTCGAGATCCTCGTAGTGGATAATCGAACGAACGACGACCACGGCCCCCTGCCCGTTTTCCCCGCAGACGATCGCGTTCGAACGGCTTCGGAGCGCGCACGCGGCGCTTCCGCCGCACGCAACAAAGGAATATCGCTGGCCACGGGCGAGATCGTGGCCTTCACTGACGATGATGCTGTGGTCGATCGCAACTGGTTGCGGGCGTTGGGGGCGAGATTCGCCCTCAACGAAGAGGTCGAGGGCATCGGTGGGTTGGTCTTGCCAATGGAGCTCAAGTCGGCACCTCAGCTTTGGTTCGAGGAGTTCTACGGCGGCTTCAGTCCGTCGTTTGTCAGCACCACCATGAGCATGCACTCGATGAAGGGAAAGAGTGCTCTTTTTCCCTACGCCCCGGGAGTGTTCGGAGCCGGCTGCAATATGGCCTTTCGACGCGCGACGTTACAGCGGATGGGCGGCTTCAATGTTTGCCTTGGTCCGGGCACCCCGGCCAAAGGAGGCGAAGATCCAGCGCTCTTCATCGCGATCGCTTTGTCTGGGGCGACCCTCGCCTTCGAGCCGGCCGCCCTCGTGCGACATACCCATCGACGTACGCAAGGTGAGTTCATGCACCAGGTCTTCGGTTACGGGATCGGCCTCACCGCCATGTACACGGCGCTGGTCGCGCGAGACCCGCGACAACTCGTCGCTCTGGTTCGAAGACTTCCCGCCGGCTTTCGATTGCTCACTCGCGAGAAGGTTGATCGTGCTCCAAATGTAGCGTCCAGTTATCCACGAAGGACGTTCGCCTTTCAACTCGCTGGCATGGCGTATGGACCAGTGGCGTACGCGCTTAGTACGTCACGAACCAGGAAGTTGAAGTGACTCAAAAGTGTACCGAGATGACGATAAGAAGAGATAGGGCGCGGCTATGAGTTCTTTGGCCGACGGTGAGTATGAAGATGCGAACCCAGTTGTTGACACTCGAGTTCAAGATCGGCGAGACCGTCGTGTGGCGCGACGGGCGTGGGACCCGAGAGCATTCGTTTCTCTTCTCTTACTTGCCGTAGACCTGACCGTGCTGGATATGACCGTGGGGAGCGTGCACGGTCCGGTTCGCCTCGTGCTTGGTCTTGTCCTTGGATGCTTCGTCCCAGGATGGTCAATCGTGGGATTACTCAAAATCGGGAATGGCTGGTTGGAAATAGGGCTTACGGTAGCTGTGAGTTTGGCTTTGCTAATGGTCGTTGCTCAGATCTTGATAACCATGAACGCCTGGCACCTCGTCTTACTTGAAGAGGTGACCTGCGAAGTCTGTCTCCCCTCACTCATTTGGCAGTCCCGAGGTCGTCGTCGAGCGAGAAGGCAAGTGCGATGAACGGAATGATGGCCATAAGTTTCAGTGAATTCTCGTCGGCGCCCGGCATATTGATAGTGCTCATCGCGGCAACTGTTCTTCTGGTTGTGCGAGCGTGGAGCGGCACCATCAATCTGAAACTTACGCGCCCAGTCTCCATCCTCTTGGACGTGGTGATCGCCCTCTTAGTTGTGTCCTTCCTGCTTCTCGTCTTCATTAGGTTCAAGACCCTTGCCTAAGCGGGAAGAAGCCGTGAGAATTGCGCGGAATGGCGCCATCGCGACACGTCGTCTATTGGTGGGTTCTCCAGGATTGGGGATCGTCGCCTTCGTCCTGTGGACCGTCGCGGTTCACCAAGCAAATTTCTTAAGCATGGGTTCACTCGGACTAGTGAGCGTTTTGGGGTGGCCTTACTTTGCAGGGCTCGCCCTCGTGACGGCTGGGATTGCACTTGAGCTTTTGCACACTCCCTTGCGCTCGAATCGGCTCGTTTTTCTCATTGTCGTGCTTGTGGTATTTCTCTTCGCCACCGCATCAGCGGTCGAGCCGATTGCCGGAACTCAATCAGCGTTTGTGGTTGCCGGATTCGTGCAGCACATATACGTCCATGGACAGCCGCTCATCAACTACGACGCAAGATTTTCGTGGCCAGGAAGTTTCTCCCTAGGTGCGGTGCTGGTGGCCTTCGCTGGGCAAACAAACGCTTTAGATTTCCTGCGCTGGTTCCCTTTCATCATTGAGTTGCTGTACTTGCCCGCGTTGTTGGTCATCGCTAAATACAGTGGCGTCGGACGGCGCGCCGGTTTCCTCGGCGTTGCGCTTTTCTATTCGTCCAATTGGATCTACCAGGATTACTTTTCTCCCCAGGCGCTTAATTACCTATTCTTTCTCGTGGTGGTAGCCAGCGTCTTGTTCTGCTGGCAACCGAAGATGAGCCATCGAATCAGGAGGTTTCGGGGGGGATTATTGGATCGGCTCTCTCAAGGTCGTGACATCTTCACTCCCACTCGGGTTGCTGGTCGCGACACAGTGACCACCCTTGGCAACTCAGTGGTTTTGGGGATTCTTCTGATGCTCGGCCTCATCTTTTTGGCGTCCGCGATGAGCCATCAACTTACGCCTTACGCGATAATGCTGGCGCTCGCCGCCTGCCTGATAACTCGCCGCATGGGTAGACCCGAACTACTCATCGTCGCATCGTTGTTTGCGGTGGGTTGGTTGAGTCTCGGCGCGAGCAATTACTGGGTCGGCCATCTTGCGAATATTTTCGGATCGGCCGGGCACGTC
>JBEKQN010000289.1:0-3021 GCA_049519675.1 Acidimicrobiales bacterium
GCTGAGTTCGATGCGCGTGCGCGCGAGCGCGGCGTGGCGCTGGCGCTCGACGAGGTGAACGGGCAGTCATGGGCTCAGGCCGACCCTGGTAGCGTCGCGCGGATCGTGCGCATCCTGCTCGACAACGCGCTGCGCATCGCGCCGCCCGGCTCGATGATCGAGATCCACATCGGTGACAGCGCCGGAGCGCCGGTGATCGAAGTCTCCGACGAGGGTCCGGGCGTTCCCGAGCAGGAGCGCGAGCTGATCTTCGAGCGCTTCCAGCGTGGGCGGATCCGCAGCGACGAGGAGGGCGGGTTCGGTCTCGGCCTCGCAATCGGCTCGGAGTTGGCTGTGCGCATGGGCGGAACGCTCCAGCTGACCGAGGCGTCTCCCGGAGCCACGTTTCGGTTGAACCTTCCAGGGGTCCCCGCCTGATGCCGCTGAGCGCGTTCTGTGACCGCGTCCGCGCGGTGGGGCGCTTTGGCATCGACACCGAATTCGTCGGCGAGGGTCGCTACCGCACGCTGCTGTGCGTGATCCAGGTGGTCGTCAGCGACGAGGAGGGCCTCGAGGTGGTGGTGCTCGACGCGCTCGAGGAGCAAACCGACCTGCGGCCGCTGGCTGCGCTGCTCGCCGACCCGGCGGTCGAGGTGGTCGTCCACGCCGGCCGCCAGGACGTCGCGCTGCTGCGCCGCTGCGCGGAGACCGAGGTGACGCGGATCTTCGACACCCAGATCGCCGCCGGCTTCGCCGGCCTCTCCGCCCAGGCCGGCTACGACACGCTGCTGCGCGAGGTGCTCGGCATCCGCGTGCAGAAGACCGCGAGCTACACGCGCTGGGACCGCCGGCCACTCGACGCCGAGCAGCTCGCCTACGCGCGCGAGGACGTGCTGCACCTGCTCGAGCTCGCCTCGGAGCTGCAGCAGCGCCTGCTCGACGGCGAGCGGCTCGCCTGGGCGATCGAGGAGTGTCGCTACCTCGAGACCGTGACCGACGCGCGCGACGCCGACACGGTCTTCGCGCGGCTGCCGCGGGTCAACTCTCTGAGCCCGAGTGCGCGGGCGATCGCGCTCGAGCTGGTGCGCTGGCGCGAGCAGATCGCCGAGACGCAGGACCGCCCGGTCTCGACCGTGCTGAACGATGCGGCGCTGGTCGAACTGGCCAAGCGGGCGCCGCGCAGCGCCGAGGCGCTCGAGGGCGTCCGCGGCGTCAACCCCGGTAGCCTGCGCCGCCGCGGCAACGACCTGCTCGCCGCGATCGCACGCGGCGCCGCGCGCCCGCCGATCCCCGTCGAGGCCGAACGGCGCGAGCCGAGCACCCCGCTCGACGGCCCCCAGATCGCCCTCGCCGAAGCACTCGTGCGGGCCCGCGCGCTCGAGGCGGGACTCGCCTACGAGCTGATCGCCGCCCGCGCGGACCTTGCCGCAATCGTCTGCTGCGCCCGCTCCGGCCAGGCCGAGCCCGACGTCCGCACGCTCGCCGGCTGGCGCCGCGAGGTCGTCGGCGAAGAGCTGCTTGCGCTCCTCCGCGGCGAACGCGCGATCGCGATTGCCGCCGACGGCCGCCTGGACATCACGCAGCCCACTCACGCCACATGACCATGTGGCGAAGGCGTGGTCTGCAAGCGGCTCACGTCAAAGATCTGGCCGGCGAAAGCCGGCAGATCTCTATTGAACCTCGTTGTAGACCTTGAACAGCGGCAGGTACATGGCGATCACGATGAAGCCGACCATGCCGCCGATGAAGACGATCATCACGGGCTCGATGATCGAGGTCAGCGCCTTGACCGAGGCCGCGACCCGCTCCTCGTAGAAGTCTGCGATCTTCGCGAGCATCCAGTCGAGCTCGCCGGTCGACTCACCGACGGCGACCATGTGGCTGACCATCATCGGGAAGACGGTGCTCTCCTTGAGCGGCTCGGAGATCGTGCCGCCGCGCTTGACGGAGTCGATCACGTCGGTCATCACACGCGCGACCACCTCGTTGCCGGCGCTGCGACCGGTGATGTCGAGCGCTTCGAGCAGCGGCACGCCGGCCGAGGTCAGCGCCGAGAACGTGCGGGCCCAGCGAGCGATCGAGATCTTCTGCACGATGTCGCCGATCTTGAAGGGGATCTTCAGGCGCAGCGCATCCCACTGGGGGCGACCGGTCTCGGAGGTCTTCCAGCGGGTGAAGCTGACGACGATCGCGATCGCGCCCGCGATGAAGATGTACCAGTAGCCGGTGATCGCGTGCGAGACGTCGACCGTGACCTGCGTCATCGCGGGCAGCGACTGGCCCGAGGAGGTGGTCGCGAACTCCTTCAGCACGCCGGCGAAGACCGGCACGATGTAGACGACCAGGACGATCATCACGACCAGCGCCACCGACAGCACGACCGACGGGTAGACCATCGCCGAGCGGACCTGACGGCGGAGGTTGTCCTCCTTCTCCAGCTGGTCGGCGATCCGCACCAGCGAGTCCTCCAAGACGCCGCCGATCTCACCGGCGCGCACCATTGCGATGAACAGCGGGCTGAAGATCTTCGGGTGGCGGCTGAGCGCGACACTGAAGGACAGGCCCGCCTCGACGTCCTTGCGGACCAGCACGATCACCGCCTTCAGCTTCTTGACCTCCGTCTGCTCCTCGAGCACGAACAGCGCGCGCAGGATGGTCATGCCGGAGGACACCATCGTCGCGAGCTGGCGCGAGAAGATGGCAAGGTCGCTCAGCGTGATCCGCTCGAAGAGCGTGATGTTGATCTCGCGCGAGCTGTGCTTCTCGGCGATCTCGAGGATCACCAGGCCGCGCGCGCGCAGCTGATCGGAGACCGCCTGCTTGCTCTCGGCGTCGACCTGGCCGCGCAGCGGAGCGCCGGCCACGTCCATCGCCTTGAAGACGTAGGTGCTCACGCGACCAGGGCCACGCCGCCGAGCAGGCGGCGCAGCTCGTCGCGAGTGGAGGAGCGCGACTCGGCGAGCTCCTGCGTGATCGTCCCGGCCCGCACGAGCGTCGCGAGCGCGGAGTCCATCGACTGCATGCCCTGCGCGGCACCGGTCT
>JBEKQN010000290.1:0-4262 GCA_049519675.1 Acidimicrobiales bacterium
AACCTGCCGGGGCGCTTCCAGATCGTCTTCTACCTCTCGCTGATCAGCATGGCCCTGCTGTGGATCACGCTGTGGCGCTACGAGATGACCTCCAAGCACGCCAGCGCGCAGCTGCGCGCGCTCAAGCGCGCACTCGGCGGCGATGACGACGAGGCGCTGCCGCGGCGCAGCGCGGTGCCGACCCTGACGATCGGCGCGGGCGCCACCCCCACCGGACGGGGGAGCGCCGGCCGCACCGGCGCGCCGCGATGATCGCGCTGCTCGAGATCCCGCTGCACCAGGCGGTGCCCTACGTCGCCGGCGCCTACATCGCCTTCGTCGCGCTGATCCTGCTCTACCTCGCGATCATGGCCACCAAGCTCGGGCGGATCGAGCGCGAACTTGCCGAGCTGACCGACCTTGCGACCCGCCGGCGCCCAGGCGCCGACGAGCACGACGCGCCATGACCGAGCTGCTGCTCGTCGGCATCTCCCACCGCATCGCGCCGGTCGCGCTGCGCGAGCGGGTGGCCTTCACGGAGCGCCAGGCGGCGCGCTTCGTGACCGCCCTGTGCATCGAGCCGGCGATCAGCGAGGCGGTGGCGCTCTCGACCTGCAACCGGACCGAGCTGATCGTCGTGCTCGAGGACGCCGGCAGCGCCGCGGAGAGCGCGGTGCTCGCCCGACTCGCGGCGCACGCCGAGATCGCGGTCGCGGAACTGGCGGCGGTGACCTACACGCTGCGCAACTGCGACGCGGCGCGCCACCTCTTCCGGGTGACCGCGGGCCTTGAGTCGATGATCGTGGGCGAGCACGAGATCCAGGGCCAGGTCAAGCGCGCCCACGAGAGCGCGAGAGAGACCGGCACCAGCGGCCCGCTGTGCAACCGCCTCTTCGGCGCCGCCCTGCACACCGGCAGGCGCGTCCGCGCGGAGACCGCGATCGCCCGCAGCCACGTGAGCCTCTCCTCCGTCGCGGTCGAGCTGGCCGAGCGGCTGCTCGGGGAGCTCCGCGGGCGCCCCGTGGTCGTGATCGGGGCGGGCGAGACAAGCGAGCTGACCGCTCAGGCACTCGCCGCACGCGGGGTCGCGACGACCTTCATCGCCAATCGCCACGCCGATCGCGCACGCTCGATGGCGGAGCGCTTCGGCGGCTCGGTGGTTGGGCTTGACAGCCTGCCGGGGGCGCTCGAGTCCGCCGACATCGTGCTCGCCTCGACCTCCTCGCCGCATCCGATCGTCGGCCACGAGGAGCTCGAGATCGTGATGCGCGCCCGCGAACGGCGGCCGCTGCTGCTGATCGACATCGCCGTGCCGCGCGACATCGACCCGCTGTGTGGCGATCTGGAAGGCGTAACGCTGCGCGACATCGACGACCTGCAGGCGGCCGTGACGCACAACCTCTCGAGCCGCACCGCCGACGTCCCCGCCGCCGAGGAGATCATCGCCGAGGAGATCGGGCGCTTCGCGCAATGGCTGGGTGAGCTCGATGTGCGCCCCACGATCGCCATGCTGCACGCCCGCGGCGACCAGATCGCCGAGCAGTTGCTGGAGGAGAACGCGGGCCGCTGGGAGTCCGCGTCCTCGCGCGATCTGGCGCGGGTCGAGGCGCTGGCCCGGGCGGTCGTCGCACGCCTGTTGCATGAGCCGACGATTCGCCTGCGCAGCCTCGACGCCGAGCGCGTGCACGGCAGCATCGAGCTGCTGCGCGACCTCTTCGCCCTGCGGGGGGCTGTGGACGACGCGGGCCGCAACCCCGCGCCCGCACGCGAAGACGCGCACGACAACGTGCGGGAGCTGCGCAGCGGCAATCCGTGACCGGATCGCAGGAGCACGTGGCGCAGGCGCCCGCACGCGCGGCACCGGGCGGCGGGCCGGCGCTGCGGCTGGGCACGCGGGGGAGCCCGCTGGCGCTGCGTCAGGCACAACTCGTCGCGGACGCGATCGACGGGGAGGTTGAGATAGTCGTGCTGCGCACGACCGGGGACCGCGGCGCGGGCGGCGACAAGGGGCGCTGGGTAGACGCGATCGAGTCGGCACTGCTGGAGCGGACGGTCGACCTCGCGGTGCATTCGGCCAAGGACGTGCCGGCCGAGCTCGCTCCCGGCCTGGTGATCGCCGGCTCGCCGGTGCGCGAGGACGCGCGCGACGCGCTCTGCGGGGCAGCTTCGGTCGCCACGCTCGCACCCGGCGCTCGTGTGGGGACGAGCAGCCTGCGCCGGCGCTCCCAGCTGCTCGCGCTGCGCGAGGACCTCGACGTGGCGGAGGTGCACGGCAACCTCGACACGCGCCTGCAAAGGCTCGAAGCCGGCGACTTCGACGTGATCGTGCTCGCCTGCGCCGGGTTGAGGCGGCTCGGGCGCTTCGGCTGGCACGCAAGCGACGAGCTGGTCCCGGCAGCCGGGCAGGGCACGCTCGCGATCGAGGCGCGAGCGGACGATGGGCGCGTCGGCGCGGCGATCGCCGCGCTGCGACACGGCCCGACCGAGCGCGCGCTGGCCGCCGAGCGGGCGCTGGTGCGGTGCATGGGCGCGGGCTGCGACACCCCGATCGGCGCCCACGCCCGCCCGCGCGGCGACGGGCGCCTGGAACTGAGTGCGTTCGTCGGGGCGCCCGACGGATCGAAATGGATCACCGACCGCCTGGCCGGAGCCGAGGATCCCGTGGCGCTCGGCGAGGCGGTGGCGCAGCGGCTGCTCTCGTGCGGCGCCGGAGCGCTGCTGGCATGAGCGCCGGCGGCGCGGGCGCAACAGCTGGGAGCGGCCGGGTCGCGTTCGTCGGCGCGGGGCCCGGCGACCCGGGCCTGCTGACCGCCCGCGCGCTGGCGCTGATCGCGCTCGCCGACGTGATCCTCTACGACCGGCTGATCCCCGATCAGGCGCTGGCCGGGGCGCGTGCGGATGCCGAGCTGCTCTACGTCGGCAAGCAGGGCGGCGGGCCCTACGTTCCCCAGGAGCAGACCGAGGCGCTGATGCTCGAGCGAGCCCGGGCCGGCGCGCTGGTCGTGCGGCTGAAGGGAGGCGACCCGTTCGTGTTCGGGCGTGGCGGCGAGGAGGCGCTTGCCCTGCGCGCTGCCGGGATCGACTTCGAGGTGGTCCCGGGGATCACGGCCGGCATCGCCGCCAGCGCCTACGCCGGCATCCCGGTGACCCACCGCGGCCTCGCCAGCGCGGTGGCGCTGATCACCGCCCACGAGGACCCCGAAAAGCCGGAGGCGGCGCTCGACTGGGACGCCCTCGCCGCGTTCCCCGGCACGCTCGTCTTCTACATGGGCGTGCGCACGCTACCGGCGCTCAGCGCGCGGCTGATCGACGCTGGCCGGCCGGGCGATCAACCCGCCGCGGTCGTCTCGCACGGCACGCTGCCCGAGCAGCGGACGGTGCTCGGCACGCTCGCGACAATCGCGGCGGATGCCGCCGCCGCGGGCGTGCAGGCACCGGCTATCACGGTGATCGGCGAAGTCGCGGCGCTGCACGCCCAGCTGGACTGGCTGGAGCCCGGGCCGCTCGCCGGCGCGACGGTCGCCGTCACGCGCGCCCGCGCCCAGAGCTCGTCGCTTGCCACCCGGCTGCGCGCGCTCGGGGCTTCGGTGATCGAGGCGCCGGCCATCCGCATCGTGGCGAGCACCGACGAGCTGCCGCCGCTTGCGCCCTTCGACCTTCTCTGCCTGACCAGCGCCAACGGCGTCGAGCTGCTGTTCGAGCGCCTCGCCGCGCGCGGCGAGGACGCGCGGAGCATGGCGGGAGCGGTTGTGGCGGCGATCGGCCCGGGCACCGCGCGCGCGCTGCGCGATCACGGCGTGATCGCCGACGTCGTGCCGGAGCGCTTCGTCGCCGAGGGTCTGATCGAGGCGCTGGCCGGAGTCGAGTTCTCGCGCGTACTGATCGCACGCGCCGCGCAGGCCCGCGACGTCCTGCCCGATGCGCTGCGCGAGCGCGGGGCGAGCGTGGAGATCGTGAACCTGTACGAGACCGTGGTCGAGCCGCTCGACCCGGCGATCCTGCC
This sequence comes from Acidimicrobiales bacterium, assembly GCA_049519675.1. Lineage (GTDB taxonomy): Bacteria > Actinomycetota > Acidimicrobiia > Acidimicrobiales > RAAP-2 > RAAP-2. The sequence goes on from JBEKQN010000290.1 coordinate 3,983, forward strand.
CGCGCTCGAACAGGCCGACTACCTCACCTTCACCTCCTCCTCGACGGTGCGCAACTTCCTCTCCGGCGCCCAGCCGGGTGCCGCCACGCGGATCGTCTCGATCGGCCCGGTCACCAGCGCGACGCTGCGCGAGCACGGCCTGAGCGTCAGCCTTGAGGCCGAGCGCCACGACATCGACGGCCTGATCGACGCGATCGTCGCCGACCGCGCAGGCGACGGCCGGTGAGTACGTGAGCGGGAGCGGGGTCCGGTGAGCACCACGAGCGCAAGCCGACGGCCG
>JBEKQN010000291.1:0-3141 GCA_049519675.1 Acidimicrobiales bacterium
CGGCCTCGAGCTGGGGCTGAGCGTCTGCTACGACCTGCGCTTCCCCGAGCTCTACCGGATCCTCGCCCTGCGCGGCGCGCGCGTGCTGGTCGTTCCGGCGGCCTTCACGCTCGCAACCACCCGCGACCACTGGGAGACGCTGCTGCGGGCGCGGGCGATCGAGAACCAGGCGTTCGTGATCGCCGCCAACCAGATCGGCGAAAATGAGCCGGGACGCCACAGCGGCGGGCGCTCGATGATCATCGACCCATGGGGAGTGGTGCTCGCGCAGGCCTCCGACGGCGTCGGCGTGATCGTCGCCGATCTCGATCTCGCCAGACTCGAGGCGATCCGCTCAACGCTGCCGTCGCTCGCCAACCGCCGGCCCGGTGCGTATCGCTGGCCCGCGTGAGCAGCGCCGTCGGAGACGATCTGATTGACTGAGGCTGTGGAAAACGACCTCGTCAAGCGGCTCATGTGGTCCGGCCTGCTGGCCGGGTTCGGAGCCGCGTTCTCGATCGCTTCGAGCCGAGCGGCCGCGATGATGTGGCGGCGGATCTTCGGCGAGGAGCCGCCCGAATGAGCGTCGAGTCCGGCTACGTCGCGTCGGCGAACGGGTCCGCCGCGACCGAGGAGACATCGACCGGGCTCAGCGGTCCGTCCGGCGGTCTGGAGCTCATTCGCCGCCGCCCCGAGGTGCTGGTCGGAGCCGCCTTCGCCGGCGGCATGATCGCCGCCCTGCTGCTGAGGCGTCTTGGCCGCTGAAGAGGAACCGATCCCGGAGAACATCGCCGCGGCGATCACCGAGATCTCCGAGCGCGCGACGCTGCTGATTCGCGACGAGATCGAGCTCGCGCGCGCCGAGATCAGCGCGAAGATCGGCAAGCTCGTGACGGGCGCCGTCGTCGGCGTCGCCGCCGGCATCTTCATCGTTGTCGCCCTCTTCTTCGTGCTGATCGGCCTGGCGTGGCTCGCGTGGTATGAGCTGTTCCCGGCCGGTACGTATTTCTGGGGCTTCTTCATCGTCGCCGGGGCGCTGTTGCTGTTTGCGGCCTTCGCCGGGTTCGTTGCCGCCAAGCTCGTGCGACGCGGCTCGCCACCGTCACCAAAGATGGCGATCGATGAGGCTCGCAAGATCCGCGAAGCGGTCGGCTCGCGTGAGGAGACGGCCTGATGTCCGGCCGCTCACCCGAGGAGATCCGCGCGTCGATCGAGGCCAACCGCCTCGCGCTCGCGGTCTCGATCGAGAAGCTGCGCGGCGAGGTCGCAGAGATCACCGACTGGCGCAAGCAGCTCGGCGAGCACCAGCGGCCGGCGCTGGTCAGTGCCGCCTTCGCCGGCTTCCTGCTCGGCGGCGGCATGGCCGTCTTCCGCCGACGTCGCCGCCGCGGCTGAGCCCCCGGAGCCCGGCGGCCGTGGCCGCCGCGCACCCCTCGGCGTGAAGCCGCTCCGAGGGCGCGCATGTAACGCGGCGCGCGGGCGGCGGTACCCACGTCTGTGAAGATCGTGATCATCCGCCGTCTCGAGTGCCGTGGGCGCGTCGTTCGATCCTCTACGCTTGCGCCGCACGGCACCGCAGCGATGGCCACCAGCCCATGAACACCTACGCCGCCCCGCCTACCGCCCCTACGCTGGACGTGCACGGTCCGCCCGCGCGCCGGCCGGCCCGCGTACTCGTGTTGTTCGAGCCGACTGCGAGCGGTGCCGCGGCGCTCCGCGCCGCGGCGCAGCGCAGCGACGAGGGCAGCCAGCTCACGGTCGTGACGCTCGCGCCGCAGAGCGTTCAGCCGCGCTGCTGCGCTCGCGGGCCCTCCGTCGAGGTTGTCAACTGTGTCGTGCGCGAGGAGGCCGAGAGCGAATTGCGCTCGGCGCGTGAGATCCTCGGCGACGCCGCCGGCCGGGTGACGTTCAGGAGCCTCGTCGGCAGCCAGGATCCGCCGATCGGCGTGTGGGCTGCGGGACAGGCCTTCGAGCTGATCTTTCTGCCCAAGCGCCGGCTGGCATTCGGTGGTCACCCGCTCGCGCGCCGGCTGCGGCGCGCGACCTCAGCCGAGCTTCGCCTGGTCGGCTGAGCGGCCGGAGCGCTTGGCGACCGCACCGCCGCCTCGGACCCCACGCGCGGCGTGTCAGTTGCTTGCGCCGGCGAGCGCGCAGGACGTCCCCGCAGGCGAGAGAATGTCCGCGTGCTGATCGAGCATGAGGGGAAGCGGCCGGTGGTCGCGTCCTCGGCCTATGTGGCGCCGACCGCGGTTCTCTGCGGCGACGTCACGCTCGGCGAGGACAGTCGCGTGCTGTTCGGCGCCGTGTTGAGCGCGGACGGCGGCGCCGTCGAGATCGGAGCGCGTTGCATCGTGATGGAGAACGCGCTGATCCGCGGCCGCGGCGGTCATCCCGCGCGCCTGGGCGACAACGTTCTGGTGGGCCCCCACGCGCACGTGAACGGAGCCGTGATCGAGCGCGACGTCTTCATCGCGACGGGGGCATCGATCTTCCCGGGTGCACGCGTCGGCGCCGGCAGCGAGATCAGGATCAACGCCGTCGTCCAGGTGAACTCGGCGCTCGCCGAGCACACGACCGTGCCGATCGGCTGGATCGCGGTCGGGGACCCGGCTGAGCTCTTTGCCCCCGAGGCGCACGAAGAGATCTGGCAGCGCCAGCGCGCGATGGACTTCCCGGGCACCGTATTCGGGATCGCGCGCGATGAGCTGACGATGGAGAAGGTGACCAGGCAGTACGCGGAGCAGTTCGGGCGCCACCGCCGCGACCGAATCGTGGAATAGCGGTCCCGCGGCCGGGCGTCCAGGTCGCTCGGCGCGGTGCGGCGCGGCGTCGCCCAGCGGCTCGGCGAGTTCCGCCTCGGGCGGGCCGCCCCTCAGTGGCGCGCGATCACTCCGCTACGATCAACAAGGACATGGAAATTCGCGAGATCGACTGGGCGAGCACAGAGGTCAGCGATGAACGCGCGCTCACCGTCGCGCTGGCCGGCGCGTCCGATGCCCACTGGTGCGGGGCATTCACCGCGGTCGCCGGGCTCCTCGACGCCGCCTCGCATAATCACCGCTGGGGCGAGGTCGCAGCTCGCGCCGGCAAGGCGGGCGACCAGATCACCGTGCAGGAGCTCGAGATCGGCGACCCCGAACACGTCAAGGACCTGCGCGAATT
>JBEKQN010000292.1:0-4854 GCA_049519675.1 Acidimicrobiales bacterium
GCAACCTATCTGACGTTCGCCGCAGCGGTGCTGTGCGGCGTCTACCTGATCGCGATCGCCGGCTGGGCGCTGCTCGCGGTCGGCGCCGCCTCGATCCTCGCCGGGGTGCTCTACACCGGCGGGCCGCGGCCGTACGGCTACGCGGGCCTCGGCGAGGTGTTCGTCTTCCTCTTCTTCGGCATCGTCGCCGTGAGCGGTTCCTACTTCGTGCAGCGCCGGGCGCTGCCCTGGCAGGCGTTCGTGCTCGCCGTCCCCGTCGGTCTGCTGATCGCGGCGATCCTGGTGGTCAACAACGTGCGCGACATCGACACCGACCGCCGCGCGGGAAAGCGCACGCTCGCCGTCCGCCTCGGCCGCGGGCGCACGCGCGTGCTGTTCGCGGCGATCGTGGCGGCCGCCTTCGTGACGTCGTGGGTGCCGTGGTTCGCCGGCTCGCTCTCGGCGTGGCTGCTGCTCACGCTGGCCGCCGCGCCGCTCGCGCTGGGCGTCGTGGCGACGGTCCGCACCCACAGCGACGGACCGTCGCTGAACTCTGCTCTGGCGCGCACGGCGAAGCTCGCGCTCGCCTTCTGCCTGCTGCTCTGCGCCGGCATCTTGGCTTAGGGCGATGGAGCTGTCGCTCCATCGGGTCGTCCTGCGTTTTGCGAGGCCGGTCCGCAGCGCCAATGGCCCGTTGCGCGAGCGCGAGCTGATCGAGCTGACCCTCACCGACGCCGACGGCGTGGTCGGACACGGCGAGGCGGCGCCGCTTGAGCCCTACGACGGCGTTTCGCTGGAGCGCACGTTCGCGGCGCTGGAGTCCTACCGCCCGGTCCTCGAGGCTTCCTCCCGCCGCTCGGGCGGGACGCTGCTTGACCGCTGCCGCGACACCGACGAGCTGCCAGCGGCGCTTGCCGCGGTCGACATGGCGCTGTGGGACATGGCGGGCCGGCGTGCGGGACGCCCGGTCTGCGAACTGCTGAGCGAGCACCCGGCGCGCGCGATCGCCGTCAACGCGAGCGTCGGCGCCGACTCCCCGCCGCTCGCCGCGGAGGCCGCAGCGGAGGCGGTTGCGGCCGGCTACTCGTGCGTCAAGCTGAAGGTCGGAACGGACGGCGACGAGGCGCGCGTGGCAGCCGTGCGCGCCGCGATCGGCAGCCACACGATGCTGCGCCTGGACGCCAACGGCGCCTGGTCGCTCGAGCAGGCCGAGCGGATCCTTCGATCGCTCGCCGCTGCGGGCCTCGAACTGGTCGAGGAGCCCGTGCACGGGATCGCCGACACGCGGGCGCTGCGTGATCGCGTCGCCGTGCGAATCGCGATCGATGAGACCGCCGCGATCCCGGGCGCGCTGACCGCGCGGGTGGCGGACGCCGTCTGCCTGAAGATCTCGCGCTGCGGCGGCATCGGCGGACTGCTGGCCGCCGCCGCCCTCGTGCGCGCGAGCGGCGCCGAGGTGTACGTGTCCTCGACCTACGATGGGCCGCGCGGGATTGCAGCCGCGCTGCACGCCGCCGCGGCGCTCGCGCCGCTGCCGCCGTGCGGCCTCGCGACGCTCTCGCTGTTCACCGGCGCCGCGGCGGCCGAGCTGCCCGTCGTGCGCGGCGAGATCGCCGTGCCGCGCGGACCGGGCCTTGGCGTGTTTCGCTGATCTGGCGCTCGCGCGATGGGGGACTCACGACCCAGCCCGCCGGGAGCGGGCACGGCCGTTTTCCCGCGAGCTTCCGGGCCGCGCGTGTGGCTCTACGTGCCCGCTAGCGCGCGCGCGACCGCCTGCGGCGCCTGAAGTGGCAGGCGATGCCCCACCCCGGCCTGGGTGCGCAAGCGGGCGTCCGGGATCGCCGCCGCCAGTCGCGCTCCGGCTGCAACGTAGGCGGGGTCGTCTGCTCCCGCGAGCACCTCGACCGGCATTCGCAGCTCACCGAGCCGCTCCCACATCGGCGTCATCGCCCCGGCGCCCAGGCCGCGCAGGCAGGCCGCGAGTTGCGCCGGGTCGCACCGTCGCTCGTCGGCGGCGACCTCCTCGTGCACCCAGTCGGGATCGCGCGCGAACAGCGCGACCGCGCGCCAGCGTTTCACGAACGACTCGATCGGCGCCTGCTCGATCGACGCCGCCAGGGACTCATCGGCGGCCCGCCGCGCCGCCCGCTCTCCGTCGTCGTCGATGCCCGCGCTCGCGGAGAGCAGGACGAGCCTCGTGATGCGCGCCGGGATCGCGAGGGCCGTGTGCAGCGCGAGGCGCGCACCCATCGAATAGCCGGCGAGCACGAAGTGCTCATCGGTGCTCGCAGCGACGAGTGCGCTGACGCCGTCCGCGCTCAGCGGCGCGGCGGCGGTGAGGTCCAGCGCTACCGGCGTGAAGGAGTCCGGGGCCAGCTCCGCGATCGTGCGGTCCCACTGCCGTGGGGTGGCGGCGAAGCCGTGCAGGAGGACGACGGTGGTCGGCACCGCTGCCAGTCTGTCAGGGCGGCCGGGTGCGGCGATCCCGCTACGGTTCGTGCATGGCCCCGGTACTCGACAGCCATGATCTGATCACGGCGTTCGTCGACGAGCTGGCTCGCTGCGGCGTGAGCTACGCCTGCACCTCACCCGGGTCGCGCGACACTCCGCTGGTGCTGCCGCTGGCCCGCCATCCCCGGCTGCGCGCGTACTCGCACATCGACGAGCGCGCGAGCGGGTTCTTCGCGCTGGGCATCGCCAAGGCGACCGGGCGTCCAGTCGCCATCACCGCCACCTCGGGGACCGCCGCGGCGAATCTCGCTCCCGCCGTGATCGAGGCGAGCGAGGCGCGGGTGCCGCTGATCGTGCTGACCGCGGACCGCCCTCCCGAGCTGCGCGAAAGCGGCGCCGGCCAGACGATCGACCAGATCAAGCTCTACGGCGACGCTGTCCGCTGGTTCTTCGAGGTCGGCAACCACGTCGTCACCGACGAGCGGATCGCCTGGATCCGCGCACTCGCCTGCCGCGCCTGCGCCAAGGCGACCGGCGAGCGGCCCGGGCCGGTGCACCTCAACTGGCCGCTGCGCGATCCGCTGGTGCCGGACGGCGTCCGCCGGCCTCAGGGCGGGCGCCCGAGCGGTCGCGCCTGGGCCGCCGTGCACCGCGGCGAGCCACGCGGCGCGCGGTTGTCTGATCACATCGTCGCGCCCGCGCGCGGCGTGATCGTGGCGGGACGCGAAGACGCCGGCCTCGCGCCCGCGGTCCCGGCGCTGGCGCTCGCCGCCGGCTATCCGCTGCTCGCCGACCCGCTGTCGGGTGCGCGGCGCGGCGCCGCGGCGGTCGCCCACTATGACCTGCTGCTGCGCGACGGCGACTTCGCCCAGGCGCACGCGCCCGAGATCGTCATCCGGGTCGGCGATCTGCCGACCTCGAAGCCGTTGCGCACATGGCTGCAGGGGCTGGGCGGCGCCCGCCAGATCCTGGTCGACCCACAGCTCGCCTGGCAGGATCCCGCGTCGGTCGTCGAGCTCGTGCTGGCGGCCGATCCGCGCCTGCTCGAGCCCCCACCGCCGGCCGATCCGGCCTGGCTCGCCAGCTGGCGCGCGGCGGACGCGGCCGCTGCCGGCGCGATCGAGCGCACGCTTGGCGAAGAGCTGAGCGAGCCGAACGTCGCGCGCACCATCGCGGCCGTGCTGCCGGCGGACGCCACGGTGTTCGTCGCAGCGTCGATGCCGGTCCGCGATCTCGAGTCATTCTGGCCGGTGCTCGACGCGGGCCCGCGCGCGCTCTCAAACCGCGGCGCGAACGGAATCGACGGCACGCTCTCGAGTGCGCTGGGAGTCGCTGCCGTGTCGGGCGGCCGCGTCGTCGCACTGATCGGCGACGTCGCCTTCGCCCACGACATCGGCGGGCTGCTGGCGGCATCGCGGTTGAAGCTTTCGCTGACGATCGTGCTGATCAACAACGGCGGGGCGGCGGTGTTCGACTACCTCCCGATCGCGGACGCGGCGGACGTCTACGAAGAGCACATCGCGACGCCGACCGGGCTCGACTTCGAGCAGGCGGCGCGGCTGTACGGCTTTCGCCACGAGCGGCCGCAGACGCTCGCGCAGCTGCGCGAGCTGCTGGCGCAGCCGGCCGGCGCAACGCTGATCGAGGTGCGCACGGACCGCGCCGCCGGCGTCGCGCTGCACAAGCGCACGGGGGCCGCGGTGCGCGAAGCGCTGAGCGGCGCCTGAGGCCTCCACGCATCCCGGAGCGGGCGGCCGGCGGACCCGGACGGGCCCACGCCACGCGCGACGGTGATCACAGCTAGGCGGCGAGCACCGGCAGCAGCGCGCCGAGCTTGACCTCGGTCTCGGCCAGCTCCGCGGCCGGCTGCGAATCCGCGACCACGCCGACGCCCGCGAAGCAGCGCGCGAGGCGTCCCTGCAGCAGCGCGCAGCGCAACGCGACACAGAACTCCCCGTCCTCGTTCGCGTCGGTCCAGCCGAGCGGTCCCGCGTACCAGCCGCGATCGATCCCCTCGAGCGCACGGATCAGCGGCAGCGCGACTCCCGCCGGCTCGCCGCCGACGGCGGGCGTGGGGTGCAGCAATCCTGCCAGCTCGACCGCCGCGACCGGCTGGGTCAGCTGTGCACGGATGGCCGCCGCGAGGTGCTGGATGTTGGCGATCCGAACGACGTGCGGCTCCTCCGGCATCGTCACCCAGACGGCGTGCGGGCGCAGCGTCCGCTCGATCCGCCGTGCCACGATCGCGTGCTCCTCGCGCTCCTTGTCCGAGCGCAGCAAGCGCTCGCCGAGGTGATCGTCGACCGCGGGATCGGCGCTGCGGCCGATCGAGCCGGCCAGCGCGACGGTGCTCAGGCGCAGGCCCTCGCGGCGCACCAGCAGCTCGGGGGTCGCGCCGATGAAGGTGGCGTCGCCGCGACCGAC
>JBEKQN010000293.1:0-3362 GCA_049519675.1 Acidimicrobiales bacterium
GGCGCGCCGCTGCCTGAGCTGCGGCAACTGCTTCGGCTGCGACAACTGTTACGGCGTCTGCCCCGACAACGCCGTGCTCAAGGTCGACGACGCGGACGGCTACGCCTTCGACCTCGACTACTGCAAGGGGTGCGGCATCTGTGTCGCCGAGTGTCCGTGCGGGGCGATAGAGATGGTCCCCGAGGCGGGCTGAGCAGGCTCCGCGGTGCCCCGGCCGGCGTGCGCGGGGAGAGCGCGGGACGGGACGCGCGTCAGATCCCCACGAGATCGCGGCGGCGGAAGGCCCACAGTGCCGCGAGCACGGCGAGCGCCGCGAGCGCGAGCATGATCGCGGCGGCCGCGGTTCGAAACGGCTGCACGGGGACCAGGCCGACGTTGGCAAACGGCGTCAGGTCGACGAGCCACCGCGGGGCGCCGATCAGCGAACCGACCAGCTGCCACAGAAACGCGACCGCGACGAGCCCGTATGCGATACCCGCGCTCGCGCGCGGCACAACGGCGTAGGCCAGCGCAGCGAGCCCCAGGAACAGAAGTGCCACCGGCAGGCAGTTCACGCCGGCTTCGAGCATCCGCGGCAGCGAGACGTGGACACTCTGCGACGCGGCTCCCAGCCAGGCGAGCAGCCCGGCGTCCAGCGAGATCACGGCCGCCGCCGCTGCGGCGAGCGCCAGCCGCCCGCCCAGCCACCGGACCCGGCTTACCGGCAGCGCGAGCAGGGTGTCCAAGCGAAGCTCCGCCTCCTCGTGCCTTGCGGCGCCGACCTGCGCGCAGGCCAGCAGGCTGATCGCGAGGATGAAGAAGATGAAAATGAAGGCGAGGTAGCCGGCCGGCGTCGTGATCGAGCCCGATCCGAGCTTCGCGATCTCGCGCCGGATGCCCTTCGAGATTCCGGCCGAGGAGACGCTGTTGGAGATGACGCCGAGGATCAGCGCGAAGCAGCCGACGCCGGCGGCCCAGACGATCAGCGTGGCGCGCTGGCCGCGCAGCGCCGCAGCGGTCGGCGAGGAGAGCAGCCCAAGCCGCGGCCGCGAGCGGTCTCGAGCCGACAGCAGGCCCGCTCCGATGTCGCGCCGGGCGGCGATCAACGCCGCAGCGCCCAGCAGCAGCGCGGAGGCCGCGGCGGGCGCCAGCAGGACCAGCGGTCGCGCCCCCGCAAAGGGGCGCATCTGCTCCGCCCAGCCGAGCGGTGTCGCCCAACGCAGCCAACCGAGCCCGGACGAGGTGTCGGCGATCACGCGCGCCAGGAACAGGACGGCGACGATTGCGCCGCCGAGCTCGAGCGCGGTTCGGCGCGTCGGCGCCAACTGGCTCGCGAGCGCCCCGACTCCCGCGCACACCGGTATGACCGAGGCCGTCGCCAGCGCCAGGTAGGCCGAGCCGCCTGCGGGCAGGCCGGCCGCGACGAAGCCGGCGAACTCCGCAAGCCAGAGGATCAGCGCTCCCACGGCGACGGCCGCCATCGCCGAGAGGTAGGCCATGCTCCGGCCGACGATCCCGGCCGCCACCATCTCCGTGCGACCGCTGTCCTCCTCGGTCCGCAGCGCGCGAACGGCGGCCAGCAGCCCGAAGATCGCGGTGAAGATCGTCAGCGTGCCTCCGACCCGCCAGGCGCTGTAGCCCGTGACGCTGAGGAGGTTGTGCGGCTCGCCGTAGAAGAGGCGGATCGCCTTGTTGTCGCCAAAGCTTGAGGCGAACGAGGCGCGGTCCGCGCGAGTCGGGTAGGCGTGGCGGTAGCCGACCGGCTGGATGTAGGCGTAGACCGCGAACAGGAGGGCGAACGACACCGTGCGGATGCGAGCGTCGCGCAACCCTCGCCGGGCGAGAACGAGTGTGGCGAGCCCGCCTCCCTGCTCGCCGACGCCGCGCGAGCGCGCCGCTCGCGCGCGTTCACCCAGTGCTTGCATGCCCGTCTGAGCCGTCGTAGTGGTGCAGAAAGATCTCCTCCAGCGACGGCTCCCGGCTGTGCAGCGTCGCCACCTGGTGACCCGCCAGCGCCGCGAGCAGCGGCTCGAGCCGGCCCGTCACCTCGAAGCGCAGCGTGCTGGGCCCGGTCGTGGTGACCGTGACGCCGGGCAGCGGCTCGAGGCTCGGTGCTCGCTGCGCGAAGGTCACCTCGATCACCTGCGCGCTCAGATGGCGCAGCGCCGCCAGGGTGCCGGAATCCACGAGGCGCCCGGCGCGCAGGATGCCCACCCGGTCGCACAGCGCCTCGACCTCGGTGAGGATGTGCGAGGAGAGAAAGACCGTCTGGCCGCGGTCCTTTGCTTCCAGGACGCTATGGCGGAAGGCCACCTCCATCAGCGGATCCAGGCCGCTTGTCGGCTCGTCGAGGATCAGCAGATCCGCGCGGCTCGCGAGCGCCGCGACGAGCGCCACCTTCTGGCGGTTGCCCTTCGACAGCGCCCGCATCTTCTTCGAGGACTCGAGCTGGAAGCGCTCGACGAGCAGGTGGCGGTAGGCGATGTCGGTACCGCCGCGAACGCGAGCGAGGAATTCGAGCGTCTCTGTGGCTGTCAGGTCCGGCCACAGCGCAGGCTCGCCGGGGACGTAGGCGACGCGGCGGTGTGCGCTGACCGGGTCGCGCCAGCTGTCGATCCCGAACAGCTGCGCCCGGCCGGCGCTTGGACGGTGCAGCCCCAGCAGCAGGCGGATCGTCGTCGTCTTGCCCGAGCCGTTGGGCCCGAGGCAGCCGTAGACCTCCCCGCTTTCGACGCTGAGCTCCAGCGAGTCGAGCGCGAGCGTCGTGCCGTAGCGCTTGGTCAGGCCCGCGGCGGTGATCACGGCCGCCACGAGCGCTCCTCGCCTGGTACGCGGAGCATCTCGGCTGAGGCTACGGCACTGCGTGGCGCGGGCATCCGTAGTCCTCCGCAGCGCGGGGGCGGTCAGCTCCCGATGCGCGCGCGTCGCGCGGGCCTATCGTTGATGGATGCCCCAATCGCTACAGCCGGCGGCGCCGATTGCGCGGCCAGCGAGAGCACCTGCCGCGAGCGGACCTGGAACCCGCGCGAGCGCGCAGGCGGCGGCGAAGCAGGTACAGGCGAACGGATCGCCTGCCGGCACCCGGATGGCGCAGATTCGGGTGGCCCTTGCCGATGACCGCGCTTTCGCGCGCCAAGGCTTGCGCCTCCTGCTCGCCAGCGAGCAGGACATCGAGGTGCTCACGGGAACGGCCGATGTGACGTCGCTCGGCAGCCGGGTCGCCGCGAATCGCCCAGACGTGCTCGTGCTCGACCTCGGCCTGCCGAGCCGCTCGGCGATCACGGCGATCGGCGGCCTGCGCGAGCGCGCGCCGGACACCCAGATCGTGGTGCTGAGCAGCGAGCGCGAGCCGATGTTCGCCAGGCGCGTCCTCGCCGCCGGGG
>JBEKQN010000294.1:0-2778 GCA_049519675.1 Acidimicrobiales bacterium
GTGGCGCCGGAGAGCGCCACGCGCGTATGCAGGATCGCCTGCGGGTCCGCCTCGATGCGGTCGAGCAGGCGGCGGTAGATCCCGCTCATCGCGAGCACGCACGCCGCGCTGCGCCGGTCGAGCAGCGCCGTCAGCTCGAGCCCGCGGGCGTACCACTCGCGTGCCCTTGCAGCCTCGAAGGCGACCAGCGGACCGACCGTCTGCGGGCTCGGGGCGCCAAAGCGCCGCAGATCCTCTGCCGGCAGGTAGGTGCGCCCGTGCTCGGCGTCCTCGCGAACGTCGCGCAGGATGTTGGTGAGCTGCAGAGCGACGCCGAGATCGTCGGCCAGCCCACCGGCGCGCTCGTCATCGCTGCCGTAGACCGCAACGCACAGGCGCCCGATCGAGCCGGCGACGCGACGGCAGTAAACGACGAGCTCGTCGAAGACTTCGTACGAGACTCCCTCCACGTCCATGCGCACGCCCTCGATCAAATCGAGGAACGACTGACGCGGAAGCTGAAAGCGGCTCTCGGCTTCGCGCACGCCGACGAGCACCAGATCGTCTCCCGGCGGCTGGCTGAGCGACTGGGCGGCGCCGCCGAGCAGCTCCAGCTTGCGCTCTGGCGGCAGCGTCCCGTCGCCGATGTCGTCGATGCGCCTGGCGAAGGCGTAGATCGCGAACAGCGCCTCACGCTTGCGAGCGGGCAGCAGGCGCATGCCGTAATAGAAGTTCGCCGCCTGGCGGCGGGTGATCTGCGCGCAGTACCGGCGCGCCTGCTCGCTCATCCGCCGGCGGCCCGGATCAAAAGACGGACGATCGCGCCAATCGTGCGCCGGCGCGTCGGGCGCGGACTGAGCGCGAGCACCTCGTAGCCGGCAAGCGCGAGCGCCTCCAGCGCGGCGCGGCCGCCGCCGGTGTAGCCGGCCACTGCGAGGCGTGGCCAGCCGTGCAGACTGGCCACGAGCGCGTCGCCCTCACGGAAGAGATCGGCGGTACGGGCCGCCTCGAGCGCGAGCACGTGGCGCAGGCGCTCGCCGACGCGCTCGGCGGCCAGGTCCTCGATCGTGCAGCCATGGCGCGCCAGGTCCTCGAGCGGTACGTAGACCCGCCCGCGCCCGAGGTCTTCGCGAATGTCCTGCCAGTGCTCGGTTAGCTGCAACGCGGTGCAAACTGCGTTGGAACGCGCTATGCGCTCGGGGCTGGCGGCGCCGAACACGTGGAGCACGAGCTCCCCGACCGGGTCCGCGGAGAGGTGGCAGTATTCGAGTAGGGCTCCCCAGGTTTCGTAGCTGTGGACGCGCTGGTCGACGCGGTTGGCCTCGATCAGCCGCTCGAACGGCTCGCGTGGAAGCTCGCAGGCGGCGATTGTCGGCGCCAGGGCCCGCAGGAGCGGGTGCGTGGCGGTGTCCGTGAAGGCGCGGTCGAGCTCGGACGAAAGCCAGTCCAGCGCTTCGAGGCGATCGCCGGCCACCTCGTCGCCGAGCTCGTCGACCAGCCGCGCGAAGCCATAGATCGCCAGCAGGTGCGCGCGCAGCCGGGCCGGAAGCAGGCGCGACGCCACGGGGAAGTTCTCCGTGGCGGCGCGGGCCATGATCGGTTCGGGGCGGGTGGGTACGGACATCGGCATGACCCGCGCTGGCGCGGGTGCGTGCAGCGTGACACACCGAGGGGACCGGACGCAGCACAGGATTGACTCTCATATAAGATTGGATCTCACCATTCAGAGCGAACGCGCTCGCCTGCGAAAGGGAGCGATCGCGGAGGGCGCAAATGGCAACTCCGAGCCGTACAGCAGTACTCGCGATCCTCTTGGCGGGCGCCCTCGCGCTCGCGGGGTGCGGCGCCGGCGCACCGGCCGGCGGCGGCCTGAGCGTCGTCGCGGCGGAAAACTTCTGGGGGTCGATCGCCAAACAGCTCGCCGGTTCCAAGGCGAGCGTTGCGAGCATCATCGTCAATCCGAACACCGATCCCCACAGCTACGACCCGACACCGTCCGACGCCCGCGCTCTGGCCGGCGCGAAGCTCGCGATCGTCAACGGCATCGGCTACGACAACTGGGCGCCGAAGCTGATCGCCGCGGACCCGCTCGCCGGCCGGATCACGCTCGACGTCGGCGCCCTGCTGGGACTGCGTGATGGCGACAACCCTCATCAGTGGTATTCGCCGGGCAGCGTCAACCGCGTGGCGGCCGCGATCACAGCCGACCTCACTCGCCTCGAGCCGGCGGACCGCGCCTATTTCAGCGCCCGTGAGCGCGCGTTCGAAACCACCGGGCTCGCCCACTACCACGCGCTGATCAGGCAGATCCGCGCGCGCTACCACGGCGTCGCGGTCGGCTATAGCGAGAGCATCTTTCAGCCCCTTGGACACGCGCTCGGGCTTGCGCTGCTGACGCCCTACAGCTTCGCGAAGGCGATCGCCGAGGGCACAGACGTCACGGCATCCGACAAGCAGATCGTCGACCGCCAAGCGCAGCGGCACCTGATCAAGGTGTGGGTCTTCAACAGCCAGAACGTGACGCCGGATGTCGAGCGCGTCAACCAGCTCGCCCGCGCAGCCGGGATTCCGATCGCGACTGTCACCGAGACACTCTCGCCGGCGAGCGACAGCTTCCAGCAGTGGCAGGTCAGCGAGCTGGAGGCCTTGCTTGCGGCGCTTGAGCGGGCAGGCGCGCGGTGAGCGTCGTTGCAGAGCTTCGCGCAGCGGCGGTCGCCCGTGGCGGCGTGACCATCTGGAGCGACGTCGATGTCGAGCTGTCCGCCGGTGAGTTCGTCGGAATCCTTGGACCCAACGGCG
>JBEKQN010000295.1:0-3238 GCA_049519675.1 Acidimicrobiales bacterium
GTTGCGGGCAGCGCCGACGTTCCGTCCACGCCGGCGTTGTCGAAGATCACGACCCGGTAGTGCGTGGCGAGGGCGTTGACGAAGCGCGGGTCCCACGACTGCATCGTGCCCGCGTAACCGGTGATCAGGACCAGCGGCGGGCCGCTCCCGAGAACGCGGTAGGCGACCTTCCCGAGGCTCGTCTGGGCGGTTCCCACCGGCGCCGCGGCGATCCCCGTTGTGGCGCGCGCCGGGCTCGCCAGGCTCGCGAGGCTGACGGCCCCCGCCGGCGCGGAGATCGCGACCGGCGCGTTCACGCGGCTGATCGTCTCGACACTGGCGGTCACGGTCCCAGCCGGCGTGGTTGTGGCTGAGCAAGCGCCGTCGGGCGTCCCTCCGGCGCGGCGGGCACCGGTGGTCACGATCTTCAGCGGCAGCGGCGGTCCGCTTGCCGCCAGGTACACGAGTCCGGGAGCGCTGCCGGGGAGGTCTCCAGCGTCGCGGAGCACGATCGCGCGCCGGCCGTCGATCGTCGCATCGCCGCCCAGCGAGAGCGTGCCCAGGTTCTGCGCCAACAGGCAGCGACCCGCGGTCGCGGGATTGGTGAGCGCCGCAAAGCCGCCCACGCTCGGCAGTTGCGCGGCCGTTGTGCTCAGCCAGCGGCCGGCCACCTGCGCAAGGCTCGCCCCCTTCAAGCCCTCATTGGCGTAGTAGGCCCGGTCGGCGCGGAAGTAGACCTTGCCGCCGAGTGCCAGCAGGGCGATCGTGCCGGTTCCGTAGTGCTCGAGCAGCGTCGCCTTGCCCGGCAGCACGATGTCGCCCGACACCGTCACCGCTGCACCCGCATAGGTCGTGGCGGCCTGCAGGTGGAAGCTGTGCACGCGGTCGATCGCCGCCTCGGCCTGCGTGAGCAGCCGCCCTGCCCGCGCGCTCGTGGACGCGGCCGAGTGGGTGCCGCCGCCGCAGCCGCCGAGACCTGCGCCGAGGCCGAGAGTCGCGGCACAACAGCCGATCGCTACGACACTGCTCCTCACCCGCACTGCCTGCTCCCCTCTGTGGCCGGGGTCCGACACGAGTGTAGCGGCGGACGCGGGCGCCTTTGGGCCCCGCGCCGGGTGGGTTCTGACTAGATCGCCGGCAGCGTCTGGTGAAGCGCCAGCACCGGCGCGAACAGGTCGCCGCGCTCGCGCAGGCGCCCGAGCACCGCGGTCGCGTCGAAGGACAGTGCGCCCGGTGCGGATTGCTTCAGCGCGTCGCGAACCTCCTCCCAGTCAAGCGGCGTCGAGACGGCCGGGTGCTCGCGCGCGCGCAGCGAATAGGCGCAGACGGTGGTCTTGTGCTGGTCGTTCTGGCTCCAGTCGATCAGCACCTTGCCGGCGCGCAGCGTTTTGGTCATGCGCGAGACAGCGAGCGACGGCTCCGCCCGCTCGACGAGCAGCGCGACCTCGCGCGCGAACGTCTTCGTCTGATCGAAGCCGGCCTCGCCGCCCAGCGGCAGATACACCTGCAGGCCCTTGGAGCCCGACGTCTTGACGAAGCTGTCGAGGCCCAGGCGCTCGAAGGTTCCCTGCAGCCACAGCGCCACGTGGCAGCACTCCAGGATCCCGGCGGGCGGGCCGGGGTCCAGGTCGAAGACGACCGCCGTCGGGCGCTCGAGCGCCGGCATGCGCGCGAGCGGCACGTGCAGTTCGAGCGCGGCGAGGTTGGCGAGCCAGACGAGCGTCGGCAGATCGTCGGCGAGGGTGAAGTCGATCTGGCGGCGGCGTTCGCTCGGGACCGGGACGGTCCGTACCCAGGCCGGCCGGTGCGCCGGCGACTGCTTCTGGAAGAACGCCTTGCCCTCGACGCCGTCGGGGTAGCGGATCACCGTCAGCGGTCGCCCAGCCAGGTGCGCGAGCAGGACGGGGGCGACCGCCACGTAGTAGTCGATCACGTCGCGCTTGGTGAAGCCGCTGGCCGGATAGAGGACCTTGCCGAGATTCGAGAGCGTCAGCTCGCGGCCGTCGATCTGCGCGCGCACGCGCCCGCCGCCTTCGCCGTCCACAATCAGGCCGGCCCGCGCTGGCGCTCCGTGGGCGGCTGTCAGCTGCGGTGAGTGCTTCGCTGCCCCGGCCAGGCGCTCGTAGACCGGCTGGCGGAGCATCCCTTTCGAGGTGCGTTCGCGGAAGGCGATCTGCGCCCGCACGCGCGGCTCGCAGAAGATTGCGCCGCGCGGCGGCGCCGGGCCGTCCGGGGCAAACGGCGACTGCGCGCGCTCGAGCGGTCCGAGCATCAGCGCGAGGCGATCGAGCTCCGCCTCGGCGAGTCCGCTGCCGACCCGACCGCAGTAGCGCAGCGGGGCGCCGTCGCCGCCTTCGCCGAGCAGCAGCGCGCCGATCCGCTCGCGGCGGCGTCCGCTCCCGGGAATCCAGCCGCCGATCGCCAGCTCCTCGCGGACGACGTTCTTCAGCTTGATCCAGGCGCCGCTGCGGCGGCCCGGCTCGTAGGGGCTGTCGAGTCGCTTGGCGACGATCCCCTCAAGTCCCGCATCGGCGGAGGCGGCGAGCGTCCGGCGGCCGGAGCCGACGATGTGCTCGGGCGTCTGCCAGCGCTCGCCGCGCAGGGCGAGCTCCAGCAGCGTTCGGCGGCGCTCGCGGTAGGGCTGCTCGATCAGCGAGTGGCCGTCCAGCCACAGCAGGTCGAAGATCACATAGGTGACCGGCGCGATCTGCGCGAGTCGCTTCGCGCGGGACGGCGAAGCGACCCCCATGCGCTGCGCGAGCGTCGAGAAGCTCGGGCGCCCGTCGGGGCCGAAGGCGACGATCTCACCGTCGAGCACGGCGCTGCGGGAGCCGAGCGCGCGGCCCAGGCGTGCCAGGTCCGGGTAGCTCGGCGTGATCTCGTGGCCGCCGCGGCTCTCCAGGCGCAGGCTGCCCGGCTGCAGGTAGGCGATCGCGCGCACGCCGTCCCACTTGATCTCGAAGCCGAAGCGCTCGTCGTCTCGCGGCAGGCTGCCCGCGCGCGCCAGCATCGGCATGATGCGCTGCGGCATCGGCTCGCGGTCGCCGTCGGCCGGGGGGTCCATGCGGTGGATCATCCAGTCGCGCGGGTTCTCGCCCTCGCCGATCGCGAACAGGGCGTAGCGGGCGTCGAGGCGTTCGCCGTGGAGTGCGACCTCGATCTTGCGCGGCTCCCACTTCAGGCACTCGTAGGTGCCGCGGTCCCAGATCGCGATCGTGCCGGCGCCGTAGCTCCCGGGCGGGATCTCGCCCTCGAAGTC
>JBEKQN010000296.1:0-3254 GCA_049519675.1 Acidimicrobiales bacterium
GCGCACGCTGAAGGCGGCAAGGCTCGCCCGCGACCTCTACCACCGCGCGGTCGCCGTGATGCGCGGCGCGTCGGCGCTCGGCGGCTTCGTCTCGCTCAGCGACGAGGAGTCCTTCGCGATCGAGTACTGGCCGCTCGAGCTCTACAAGCTCTCGCTGGCCCCGGCGCCGCGCGAGTTCCAGGGTGTCGTGGCTTTGATCACAGGCAGCGCCGGTGGCATCGGCAGCGCCACCGCGCACGCTTTCGCTGCCGAGGGCGGGTGCGTGGTCGTTACCGACATCGACGCCGAGGGCGCGATCAAGGATGCCGCCGCGATCGGCGATGTGGCCGTCGCGGTGACCGCCGATGTGACCGACGAGGCGTCGATCGTCGCGGCGTTCCGCGAGGCGGTACTGGCCTTCGGTGGCGTCGACATCGTGGTTTCCAACGCCGGCATCGCCTCGAGCGCGCCGATCACCGAGACGACGCTCGCAATGTGGGATCGCAACCACGA
Source organism: Acidimicrobiales bacterium (assembly GCA_049519675.1). Lineage (GTDB taxonomy): Bacteria > Actinomycetota > Acidimicrobiia > Acidimicrobiales > RAAP-2 > RAAP-2. Next base: position 493 of record JBEKQN010000296.1, read on the forward strand.
CATCCTCGCGCGCGGCTACTTCATCGTCGCCAGAGAGGCCGCGAGGACGCTGATCGATCAGGGCAGCGGCGGCAGCATCATCTTCATCGGCTCAAAGAACGCACTCGCCCCCGGCAAGGGTGCGGCCGCCTATTCCGCGGCAAAGGCCGCCGAGCTTCATCTTGCGCGCTGCCTGGCCGAGGAGCTCGGCGCTTACGGCATCCGTGTGAACACCGTCAACCCCGACGCGGTCCTCGAGGGGTCGCGGATCTGGGACTCGGCGTGGCGCGAGGAGCGCGCCCGCGCATACGGCATCGACGCCGACGAGCTCGAGGCCCATTACCGCGAGCGCACGACGCTCAAGGTCAACGTGCTGCCCGCCGACATCGTCGCCGCGATCATGTTCTTCTGCTCGCCACGGCTCGCCGGCAAGAGCACCGGCAACATCCTCAACGTCGACGGCGGCGTCGCGCTCGCGTATCCTCGCTGACGCCGCGTGCGCGTCGCTCTCTTCATCACCTGCATCGGTGACACCGTGACCCCCGAGGTGGGCCGCTCCACGGTCGCCGTGCTCGAGCGGCTCGGCCACGAGGTGGACTTCCCGGCCGGGCAGACGTGCTGCGGGCAGATGCACATCAACAGCGGCTACCGCGCCGAGGCTGACCGCCTCGGCGAGCGGTTCCTCGAGGTTTTCGACGGCTACGAGGTGATCGTGTCTCCGTCCTCGTCGTGTGTCGGCACGATGCGCGAGCTTCACCCACAGCTCCGCGGCCGCCTGTTCGAGCTCTCCGAGCTGCTCGTCGGGGAGCTGGGTGTGACGGATGTCGGCGCGTCGTTTCCTCACCGTGTGGTCTATCACCCGACCTGCCACTCGCTGCGCGTCACGAACGTCGGCGACGCGCCCTACGCGCTGCTGCGCGCCGTCGGCGGCCTCGAGCTGGTCGAGCTTGAGGCGGAGCGGGAGTGCTGCGGCTTCGGCGGCACGTTCGCGCTCAAGAATGCCGAGACCTCGACCGCGATGGTGATCGACAAGTGTGCGGCGATCGTCGTCGTGCCTTTTGCAGATCGGCGGGCGCCTGTCGCGCGAGGGCGCGGGCGTGCGCACGATGCACCTGGCCGAGATCCTCGCCCAGACGGCTGGCGCATGAGCGCCGGCGCGGGCGAGGGGGTCGCGGGATCACGGGATGGCGGCCATGAGTGAGGCGATGGCGCCGTTTCCGGCGGCCGCCCGCGAGGCCCTCACCGACGCCCAGCTGCGCGCCAACCTCGCGGGTGCCACAAACACGATCCGCGACAAGCGCAACCGCGTCGTCGGCGAGGTTCCCGACTGGCAGGCACTGCGCGAGGCGGGCCGCGCGATCAAGGCGGACGTTCTGGCGCACCTCGACACCTACCTCGTCCAGTTCGAGCAGGCGGTCACCGCCGCCGGCGGGCACGTCCACTGGGCGCCCGACGCGGCGGCGGCCAACCAGGTGGTGCTCGACGTCGCCCGCGCCCACCAGGTCGATGAGCTCGTCAAGGTCAAGTCGCTGACGACTGATGAGATCGGCCTGAACGCGGCGCTTGAAGCCGGCGGCGTGCACGCGGTCGAAACCGACCTCGCTGAGCTGATCCTGCAACTGGATGGCGATTGGTCGTCTCACATCCTCGTCCCGGCGATCCACCGCAACCGCACCGAGATCCGCGACCTCTTCCGGCGCACGATCGCCGATCCCGCCGTCAGCGACGACCCGCGCGAGCTCGCCGAGGCTTCGCGGCGCTACCTGCGCGAGCGGTTCCTGACCGCGCGGATGGCGGTCAGCGGCGCGAACTTCGCTGTCGCCGACAGCGGCACCGTCTGCGTGGTCGAATCCGAAGGCAACGGCCGCATGTGCACGACGCTGCCGCCGGTACTGGTCACGATCCTCGGGATCGAGAAGCTCGTCCCCACCTTCAGTGACCTCGAGGTGTTCCTGCAGCTTCTGCCGCGCTCCTCGACCGGCGAGCGGATGAACCCCTACACCTCGCTCTGGACCGGCGTCACGCCCGGCGACGGCCCGCAGGAGTTTCACGTGGTCCTCCTGGACGCCGGCCGCACCCGCGTGCTCGCCGACGAGGTTGGCCGCCAGGCGCTGCACTGCATTCGCTGCAGCGCCTGCCTGAACGTCTGCCCCGTGTATTCGCGCACCGGCGGACACGCCTACGGGTCGGTCTATCCCGGCCCGATCGGCGCGATCCTGGTGCCGCAGCTGATCGGGATCGAGAACGCGCCGACGCTGCCATTCGCCTCCAGCCTGTGCGGCGCCTGCTACGAGGTCTGCCCGGTGATGATCAACATTCCGGAGGTGCTCCTGCACCTGCGCGCAAAGGCTGTGGAGTCCGCCGCGAAGCCCAGCGAGCGCTTTGCGATGAATGCCGCGGGCTGGATCTTCAACGGCCGCCGGCGCTTCGCCGCCGCGGCACGCCTCGGGCGCCTCGGGCAGCGCCCACTGATCCGCCGCGGGCGGATCGTGCGCCTGCCACCGCCGCTTTCCTCCTGGACGCGCTCGCGGGATCTGCGCCCGCTGTCGGGCGAGAGCTTCCGCGACTGGTGGGCGCGGCGTCGATGAGCGACGCGCGCGAGCTGATCCTGACGCGCGTTCGCAACGCGCTCGGCGACGCCGGCGCGGCGGAGGCGGCGGAGGCGCCGGCGCCGCGCTCCTACCGCCGCCAGGGGACGCTCGAGCCGCAGGCGCGCATCGAGCTCCTGTGCGAGCGGATCGGCGACTATCAGGCGGAGGTGCGCCGCGTCGGCGCGGGCGCTC
>JBEKQN010000297.1:0-4598 GCA_049519675.1 Acidimicrobiales bacterium
CGGGGGCTTCGATATCGATGCAATTGAGTCGATTTGTTCTAGTGAGTTCATCGATTCCTTCGAGGCGGTCGAACTCATCGGTTCACTGGTCAACAAGAGCCTCGTCGTGGCGGAACGCAACGGTTCCGGCATTCGATTTCGTCTTCTTGAGACCATCCGTCAGTATGCACTCGAACAAATGCTCCAGATTGACGGCGCTGAAGCGCTTTCCCTTGCTGGACGGCGACACGCGGCCTATTACCTCGCGCTGTGTGAAGAGGCCAAACTGAATATCGCCGGCGGACCAACACAAGCGAAGTGGCTCTCTCGCGTGAACGATGAATGGGGCAACGTTCAAGCCGCATTCTCAACCTTCATCGACCTAGAAGACTACGAAGCCGTGCTCCGAATCGAATCGGCACTCTTTTACTTTCTGCTCACCCGCCGATACACACTTCCGGCTGCGCCCATCATGAGCGCTCTGGAGAACACGCAGGGCACGTCATCCTCGCTACGAGCTGAGTCACTTCGAGCAACGGCGGATTTGATCGCCAACGGGCGGATCGACCTTGGTCCAGCGGCTGCCACACTTGCGGTGCAGCGACGACTCGTCGACGCAGCGTTGCAAATCACCCAAGACCTTGACGACGAACGTCTGCGCTGTTTTGCTCTCCAGTCACTGGGAAGAGTCTTGCAACTTGAAGAGCGGAGCGAAGAGGCCCATCGAGTTTTTGTCGAAGCTATAGACGTCGCGAGGTCGCTCGGAGACGACTCCACTCTTGGCTACGCGTTGACCATGAGGTGGCGTTATCGCGAAGATGCAGAGGACATCGATGAATTGCTGGTGGAGGCCGTGGACTGTTTTCGACGGGCACAAGACCTGATCGGACTTTCTAGGGCACTCCACCTCCATGCGACGACCGTGTGGACTCATGCGCTGCTCGGCGATGAGCGGATTCCGGCGAGTGTGGTGATCGAAGAAGAAGTACTGGAGATCGCGCGAACTCTTGGCGACGACTTCTCAGCGGCGCAGGCGATTGGGAACATGGGGATCGTGGCCTTCGCAATGGGCGATGTCGATCTCGGGGAGGAGTACTCGCGTCAGTGCCTTCAAACACACCGCCGAATGGGCGAACCTAATTGGCAAGCGTCGTGCGTCTACTTCATCTTCTCCTATATCGCGATCGCTCGCGACGACTTCACGCGAGCAGCGCAACTCTACGGCGCCGCGCAACTTTTGCAAGAACAGTTCCCACCTTTCGGAGGATTCGCCTGGGCCGACGTTGAGCTTCAGATGATCGAGGAATATGGTCAGCGACTTCGCGATGTTCTCGGTGAAGAGTCGTATATCCATGAAACGTCACTCGGGCGCACGCTCTCTTACGACGATGCCTATCGATTGGCCCTCACGCGCGTTCGATGAGAGCAGACGACTTCGCACTCTGATTTGTCATCGAGCGCAGATCGGATTGCTCTCGAAGTTCGATCCTCCGTCGCAATTCGTCGTCCGTCATCGTGGGCCCGTATTCGGCCACGTACTGGAGAAGCTCGACAACGGGATGGTTCTCGGAGTGCTGGTCGAGTCGGTCGTACGCGTCGTCGACGGCTGCTCCCTGGGGTACCGGGATCAGCCAAAAGTCAGTTTTCCGTGTGAATAAAGAGGTTTTGAGTGAATTGGCCTTTTATCACAAAACCATTTGCAAATTGTGCATCGATTGCTTAAAGTTTGTGAATTCTTTGATGATTGCGTCGAAGATAGCAAGGGCAGACAGTTCCAATTCCGTTTTTCCATTCAAGGGGGAATTATGAATTTGCTTGCCAACTATCGACGATTGCGACAACGCCAACAGCACGGTGATATCAACGGATTTACTCTGATCGAGATACTGATCGTCATTGTGGTCCTGGGAATCTTGGCCGCAGTGGTCATTTTCGCGCTGGGAGGCATCACTGGCCAAAGCGCCACTGCTGCTTGTCAGGCGGACGGCGCCACCGTGTCCACCGCCATTCAGGCGTTCGTTACACAGAACCCGAGCACCATTCCGACGGAGAGCGGTTTGCTCAACGGCACCTCTGCCGACAACAACACGGCGTACATTCAGTCGTGGCCGTCGAACGACCCGCACTACGAGTTCGCGTTGACGTCTGACGGCCAACTGGCACTTCAGTTCCCGTCCACCGACATCTGGTCCAATGGAGAAACCGGTGGGCCGGCATCCGCCCTCACACCAGGTACACCGGCGGGTGGCGAGTTGTACACGGGTGCCGCTTCGTGCTCCAACCTCACCTGATTCGACGACGTCGATTCTCAATCGAATCCCCGGCGAGACGAGACTCTCGCACTCGCCGGGGAGACGAACTTATGCCGACCTGGAGTCAATGATATGAATCGATGCAGCTTCGCTCGCCTCTCCTCTCGTCGTGCAAGGAATCGTCACGTCAATCAAGAGTCGCGAGGATTCACCCTGATCGAACTGCTCACCGTCGTCGTGGTCATTGGCGTGGTGTCCGCGGTCGCCGCCATGGCAATGGGTCGGCTGAACGAAAAGTCGATGTCGGCCGCCTGTTCGGCCGACGCAACCAAGATCTCGAACGCCGTCTCGTTGGTCGAAGCGCAATATCCCGGAACGACGGTCAACGAGTCGATTTTGTTGACGAGGGGTGGAGCGTACGACGGCCCCTACCTCCTATCGTGGCCAAACAATCGACCGCACTACGACTTCTACTTCGTTGCAGGTGTGCTCAACATTCAATCGCCCGCAGGTTCGGCAACGACGTCGGGCACCACGCTGGCCGCCGGCGAGCCGTTCGCAAGTTCCACCGCGTGCACGGGTGTGACGTCGTAAAGCAATCGACCTAGATCAAACGATTTGCTGCAGTGACGTAGAGCGCGTGCGAAGCGCCCGCTCGCATCGCAATGACGTGTCAAAGTTAAATCCGGCACTTTCCCAACTTGAGACGTCATCTCGTTTTTCGTCAACTACTCCCGTCACCGCGATGCGTGCGCTGTCACGGCAGGCGAAAGACGATTGAGGGCATCACACTACGAGGAGGTTTCAGAAATTAGATTTACATCACAGCTCTAGACACGACGGTTGTTGCAGGAGTCCTCCGTCAGTCTCGCAAAGGAGCTCGATGCGAATACTTTCCTCAGATCGTGAACGTTGTCTGCGACAGGTGTCGATCGACGTGAACCGAGTGCGCCGCCATTGTGGAGACGGTGCGATAGCGAAATGTGATCGCCCGTGAGTGACGGCCGACCAGTTCGCTCGGCCGCGTCGGGTCCGTGTAAGTGCTCGCGACATACGTGCTGGCACGCTCGCGATTGCCGGGGCAGTGGGATCGTACGAATTCTGCGAGCCGCACCTCCGAACGGCACGGCGCGGTCATCGGTCGTGCTGTGCCGCGAGTGTGCAGCCCCCACGCAGCGCAATCGAGTCGCCTAGTCGCCCGCAGTTCACCCGACCTAGAACTTCTCGGCCGGATCGTCTGAGGACTACTCGAACTGGCCACGGGTCAAGTGCTCTCGAGGCGATGACCGCGACTGGAGCCTCGCCCGAAGACCCGATCTCTCAGCGCCAACCCAGCGCGGGCGCAAGATCGTTCAACACGGTCTCCAGCACGTGAGCGCAGTAATCAACGCCGAGTTGATTAGGGATGGTGAGCAGCAACGTGTCGGCGCTGGCGATCGCCTCATCCTTCGCCAACTGATCGACCAACTGCTCAGGAGACGCGGCGTAGGTCTTGCCGAATCGCGCAATGCCGCCGTCGATGTAACCGATCTGGTCCTGTGATTCGCCTTCACGACCGAAGTACGTGCGATCAAGATCACTGACGATCGGAAAGATACTGCGACTGACCGAGACCCGCGGCGTACGGGTGTGGCCCGAGTCGACCCAGGCCTTGCGGAACAGATCGATCTGTTCGGCCTGCAGTTGATGGAACGGCACACCCGTGTCTTCGCTCAAAAGCGTCGAGCTCATTAGGTTCATCCCCTGCTGCGCTGCCCATACGGCGGTCTTTCTGGTTCCAGCGCCCCACCAGATTCGCTCTCGAAGACCGTCAGAGTGTGGCTCGACTCGAAGCAATCCCGGAGGGTTGGCGAACATCGGTCGCGGGTTCGGTTCGGCAAACCCCTCACCCTTCAGGGCTTCGAGGAAAGCCTGCGCGTGCTCTCGTGCCATGTCGGCCTGATCGGTGCCCTCAGCCGGAATGTAGCCAAAGTATCGGTAGCCGTCGATCACTTGTTCGGGCGAACCGCGGCTGATGCCCAGCTGCAGGCGCCCGCCCGATATGAGGTCGGCGGACCCCGCATCCTCGGCCATGTAGAGCGGATTCTCGTAGCGCATGTCGATCACGGCGGTGCCAATTTCAATCGACTGCGTCCTCGCGCCAACGGCGGCGAGCAGCGGGAACGGTGACGAAAGCTGGTTCGCGAAGTGGTGCACCCGGAAGTACGCGCCGTTTGCACCGAGCTCCTCGGCCGCGACCGCCAGATCGATTGACTGCAACAGGGCGTCTGAGGCCGAGCGAGTCTCCGAGTAGGGCGAAGTCGCCCAGTGTCCAAACGACAAAAACCCAATGTTCTTTGTGCCCATGAACCAATCCCACGACTCTTC
>JBEKQN010000298.1:0-2597 GCA_049519675.1 Acidimicrobiales bacterium
CTTGCGCCACCGTTCGTGATTACTGAAGAACAGATCGCTCAAATCGTCGCCGCCTTACGCGCGGCCATTATTGAGACACGCGAGGGCCGCTAAGGGTATGGCGGGGACGATCGATTTCTCCAGCCTTGTTCCGACCGACTTGCCGCGGGGCGACGACGTCGTGCGCGAAGGAATCGAGCTTGGCAAACGCATCGATCGTTCGACGTCTCTCTTCTGTCGGGACCGCGGCGTCAGTTCGGAGCGCGAGTTTCGTGAACGAAGCCGCGAAGAAGGCCGCTTCATGACAAGCATCAACATCGGCCTCAATACGTGGGCCGAGACACGCGAAGCCCTCGGTTGCATCATCGATGATGCCCGGTCACGCGGCATCGAGCCTCCCGATCAATTCACTCTTCTTGCCGAGCGAAGGATGGGCCTACCCGAAGACATGAGAAGGGATGCGCCCCAAGAAACTGGTCCGTGTCTGTGGACCGATCAGGACTGGTGGGAGTTGACGAACAGTTTTTCTATTCAGCCGGGCGCCGAGGACAACATGATTGGTGGACCTGGATCCGTCGAGAACGTGACGAGGGCCTTGCAGGTTGGCGTCACCACCATCGGTGTTTTGTCGCAGTACTTCTGGCGCTGGCCGTATTGGGACGATGACGTTGCGCAAACCGTTGCGGTGGTCACCGCCGCGGGCGCGTTGGCGGCGTGGGCGCATGAGGGAGCATGTTTCAATTCGTACATTGACGATGGTTATCCGGGCGTGTTCCACGACTACGCCAATTTGGTGGGCTGGGTCATGATCGAGCGTTACATCTCGGAGCAGCTAATGCGGGTGCCGTATTCGGCCAGCTGGGGGGGCCTCACGAGTGACCCAATCCTTAAAACGGCCGTAACCGTCGCGATGCATGAAACCAATCCGAATCGCGTGCCTCCGGCATTTACTCACGGCGACACGATTGGCATCGGTGCGGATCTCGAAGCGAACTACGGCACGATGTCGTCCGATGTTTTGTTCATGAAGGCAACGGATCAGCACTACCGAATTGGGAGCGCGGTAAAGGCCGTTCCCGTCACGGAGGCGATTCGAGTGCCCTCATGGCAGGAGATCGCCGCTGTGCACGCGGTCAATCGGCGTTTGGAGAATGTGGTATCGAGCGTTGATCGAACTGTCAATTGGACCGAGATTGAGACGCTGAAGGATTCATTGGTCGAAGGGGGCACGCGATTCTTTCACTCGCTCATCAACGGAATGTCGCAAGGCGGCATTGACGTAAAGGACCCCGTCCAATTCTTGTTAGCGCTGAAGAAGCTGGGGGCGGTTCAAGCGGAAGAGTACTTTGGTGCCGGGGAGTCGGACCCGTTTTATCCTCGAGGTCGACGACCAGTGTTCCAAACCGACCTCCTCCGTCGAACGCTCAGCGAGAAGGATTCGGTGGTTGCGGATCTCGAAGCGAATCAGCGTACGGAATCCCTGAAGGGCATGCGGATTGTGGTCGCGTCGACGGATGTGCACGAGCTGGCGCTACTCCTTCTGTCGACCGCCCTAGAAGCTGCGGGAGCAGAGGTCATCGACTTCGGCATCAGCCGCGATCCCGAAGACATCGCCAAAGCTGCAACGGAAACCGCAGCTCATGCCGTCGCCGTCACCACGCACAATGGCGTTGCGAAGTCATTCGCTACGCAGCTGGTCGCCAGCCTTGCATCAAGCGGCATGTCTCGAACGGTCGTGTCGATGGGTGGGGTAATGAACGAAGACATGGAAGGTTCGGACGTTCCCGTCGACGTACGCGACGACGTCCACAACATGGGCGTGCTCGTGCCCGAAGGCATTGTTGAGCTGATTGAGCAACTCGGAGATGAAGTGAAAGAGCGGTTCACTGGAGTGGGTACGTGAACGCCGCCGTCCTCACCGATTTCGGCAGCACCATCTGCAAAGTCACAGTGGTGGATCTCGACGATGGCGTCGTGGTAGGGCACGGGGAGGCACCAACGTTCTTGGGTGCTGATGTAATGGAGGGTCACGATGCGGCGTACGACGCCGCCACTTCTCACTTGTCGCGACGACCAGACGTTGTCGTTCGACTCGCGTCGTCCAGTGCCGGCGGAGGGCTGAGGATGGCAGTTGTCGGGATGGTAGATGCAATGACGACCGCCGCAGGGGAGCGAGCTGCACTCAACGCAGGTGCTCGTTTGGAGCTCGTGTTACATGGACAGCTCACGGAATTGGATGTGGAGGCTATCGACGAAGTAGATCCTGAAATCATCCTTTTCAGCGGCGGGACCGATGGCGGCCAAAGAGAACTCGTCCTGCAGAACGCTCGAATGCTCGCTTCGGGCTCCTTTGCAGCGCACGTCATTGTCGCCTGCAATCGTGACGTCAGTCAAGAGGTCGCCGATGTGCTCACCGAGGAGTCAAAGTCGGCCTACGTGGTGGCAAACGTGATGCCCCGAATCGGGACGGTTCAACTGGGCGAAGTCCGCGAGGCAATTCTGTCCATCTTCTTGAAGCATGTGATACGCGGCAAAAAATTGAGCGAACGTCCGTCGTTTCTTGAGTCAGTAGTGACCGCAACGCCGGACGCAGCGATGTGTGCGACGCGACTTCTCGC
>JBEKQN010000299.1:0-5340 GCA_049519675.1 Acidimicrobiales bacterium
AGCAAAAACGCCGAAGAACGAACCTGCCAGTGCGATGGCACCGAGAACCACTCCGACACGTCGAAGTGCCCCAACAATCGGTGTCGATTTACTGCGATGTGATGTGCTGGTACGGCCGTGTTCGGCTCGTGCAGACCCGGTTGGGATCCGATTCATTCGTTTTCTCCTCTAGCCCTTGCGAGGAAGTATGGCAAAACCCAACTGTTTTGTCAAACGCGGGTTCGCGCGTTGTGAATCCATTGTGTTAGTGCGTTTTGTTGGGCGTCAGTCGATGGCGGCGAGGGCGGACCGAAGCTGTGGCCTACGGTCGGTCGAGGATCGGAAGACCTCAAATTCTGGAACTCTCCGTACGACGGATTCGTCCGTGAGAGTCGTCCCGGAGGGCGATTGACGGCCAGGATCATTGGTCATGGTCAGTGGAAAAGCAAAGAATGCGACCCTCACTTTTAAAGTGAGGGTCGCATTCTCGTGCGCGACTTAAGGTCACGCCCTGTGGTTGGTGGGACTGCTATATGCTCCTAGGCCCGGCGACGACGGCGAAGGGCGAGTGCCAATCCAGCCAGTCCGGCGAACAACACCAGACCGCTCGCTGTCAGCACCACGCCGCTGTCCGTTGAAGCCGCCGATCCACCTGCACCAGTCTGCGGAGCACCTGAAGGAATGGTGGCATCCGAAAGCGATGGCGAGGTTGTCGGGACCGTCGGAGGGCTTGCACCGACGGTCGTAACGGTGGTTACCGGGACGGTCGTCGATGGGGTGGAAGTCGTTGTACTCGTTGACGACGTTGTCGACGGAACCGTCGCCGGCGGTGGTGGAGGCAATGTCACCGGAACCGAGGGTGTCGTCACCGGAACCGAGGGCGTCGTCTCTGGAACCGAGGGCGTCGTCACCGGAACCGAGGGCGTCGTCTCTGGAACCGAGGGCGTCGTCACCGGAACCGAAGGTGTCGTCACCGGAACCGAGGGCGTCGTCTCTGGAACCGAGGGCGTCGTCACCGGAACCGAAGGTGTCGTCACCGGAACCGAGGGCGTCGTCTCTGGAACCGAGGGCGGTGTCGTCACCGGAACCGAGGGCGTCGTCTCTGGAACCGAGGGTGTTGTCACCGGAACCGAGGGTGTCGTCACCGGAACCGATGGTGTCGTAACCGGAACCGTTGGCGTGGTCGTCGGCGTGCAGCACTTCACCGTCGACGTCGTCTTCCAGGTGGGTAGCGTCCCACCATCAGACGTTGTCCACCACCCATTCCAATTCCAAGTAGTGGTCGTCTCACCGTTGTGGTGAGAATGAAGTACCACATCTGTCTTCAACGATGTCGTTGTGCAATTCGTCGAACCAGAATTGTGTCCATTGTGGTTCGTGGATGCATTCGACGTAAGGGCCGGAAGCGCAATGAGGCTCAGCGTCACAACGGCTACGACCGCCAATGCTGATCGTGAGCTTTTGAGCAACCGGGTAGTAGTTGCGCGCCACATTCCGACAAACTGTCGCAAGGTGAACGCCTGACCGTCGCCGCGGATAATGCGGACGTTCTTTTTCATCTCAGGTTTCCCAATCCGCCCCTGCGAGAGTCAAAGGTAGACGATTTGCACCTATTTTGTCAAGTGGTAGTTATTTCATTGCGTTGACGTTGCTTCTCGAAGGGCATTCACGTCGATGTTTCGGCGAAAGAATCCCAGTATTTAAAAGGGTTTTGCGGGCGGTAGACGCTGCAAAGTCGCCCTTGGAGCTTCGTTTGGCCCGTGTTGTGATTGTCAGAATCTGTTTGACGCGACGACCGTCCGAGCCGTTTCGCCAGCGCTGGACATCGCGGTTCAAGTGGACGCGCAGTCCGTTCGCTGCTTTTTTGCGTACGTTCGATTTCATCAGCTAATTGGTGAATTCGACATCCAAATTGATACTCCAAGCGGTTTCAATGTGAGCCGAGTGCGCCCGACCTTTATCAATACTTCATTGACCGCCTAGTAACCTCGGCACCAACGAACTAGTGAACGCGCCTACTTTTCTGGGGCCTCAAGAAGAAGCGACGTGCAATGGCCGATCAATCTGAATCATCCCAAGGGCCGGTCGAGGGAGCCGATTTGGCGAGCGACCTCACGACAGCCCTTGACGACGACCAGTTTTTCTTGGTGTATCAACCAGAGATTGACTTGAATTCCAACGCTTTCGTCGGCGTCGAAGCGCTGATTCGGTGGCGTCATCCACGTAGAGGCGTCCTCGGGCCCGACACGTTCGTTCCCGAACTCGAATCCAGCGGTCTGATCTTGGCGGTCGGGCGCTGGGCGCTGGCGACGGCCTGTGCCCAAGGTGCTGAGTGGCATGACAAAGGATTTCGATTCACGGTGTCAGTCAATATTTCGGCCCTCCAATTCGAATGGAGCGGCTTTATCGATGAGGTCGAAGATGCCATCGCGACGAGTCGTTTTCCAGCGGGTCTCCTCGTACTCGAATTCGCCCAAGCGACCCTGGCCGGTCACGCGGCGGAGCGACTCGACGGGCTTGCGCAGTTGGGGGTGCGACTGGCGATCGACGACTTCGAACCCGGTCGGTCACTGCTGAGTGACCTCGAGAATCTGCCGATCACCGTTCTCAAGTTGGATCGCCATTTTGTGGCCACTCTGACCGATTCACCGGGCGGACCCGAGCTCGTGCACTCCCTCGTCGACATGGCCAAGAAGAACCAGTTGCAGATCGTGGCGTCCGGGATCGAAGACGCCGAACAGCGTCAGCGACTTCAGCTAGAGGAGGTTGGTGTCGGGCAGGGTTTCTTGTTCTCTGAACCGCATGAAGCGGCGGACATCGATCGTTACCTCGAGGACTTCTCGATCTTCTCGGGGAAACCTCTTTGAAACGTCCGTTCCACCGTCACGAATGTCCGCGGTGAGCGCGCGCAAGCCTTCAACGCAGAGGACCGAGGCTCCGAGATCCGAAGAGACGGCGGAGTCCTCGACGACACGTGACGCGGTACGACACTCCCAACGCATCGCCAGCCAACTGCACCAGTTGATCGCGGCGTCGATTACGGTGACAGCCCTTCGCAACGAGCAGGACATCTTGAAGAGCCTCGCTGGCAGCACTCGAACGGTCTTTGGAGCGGACGAGTCGGTCGTATCACTCGAATCCGGGTCCGCGGCACCGTTGCGGGGCGTGGCGCGTCGAGGCAAGAAATTGATCTGCGAAGTGCCGTTCGACGATCCGTCGTCCGAGTTTCCAACCAACTGGAAGTTCGGGACCGAGACCCGTCTCGAGAACGGATGGCTCACGGCACCGATCCTCGAGCGGCGTGACAAAGCGCGGGGCATCGTTGCGGTTCGACGAAGCGCGCCCTTCGAAGATGAGGACCGCGAGGTACTCGTCCTGCTCGCCCAGATGGCGTCCAGCGCCCTCGGGGCCGTGGAACTCGGTCGCACGGTTCAGTCAAGCGAAGCGCGGCTCCGCGTCTTGATCGAGACCGCTCCGGTCGGCATCGTCGAATCGGACACCGACGGAAACGTGCGTTGGTGGAATCGTGCAGCCAGCCAGGTGTTCGCGTGGCCGGAGTTCACCGAAGGCACGGCGGGTTCGAGTTTTCCCGAAGCGACGTTGCCTGAACTGCGCGATCTCTGGTCCGCGGTGTTGCGCGGCGGTTCCGTAGACGGACGTGACTTTGTTGACGTCGAGATCGCGGGAAAGTTGCGTGTGTTGAGCGCTTCCGCCGCGCTCTTGGCGCCCACGGGCGATGAGACGCCGGGGATCCTCACGTTGATTGACGACGTAACGAATCATCGCGAGTTGAAGGCCGAGTTGCGCCACGCCTACACGATGGAGATTCGAGGACAGGTCGCGAGTCGTATCGCGCACGACTTCAACAATCTGCTGACGCTGATCTCCGGCTACGCGGAGATCCTGTCGGGAGATCTTGAGGACGAACGCGCCTTACAGATGGTACGAGAGATTCAGTCGACTGCGTCACGGGCTTCGATGCTGACGACGCAGCTCCAAGCGATCGGGCGAACGCGTGAAGCGGAACTGCTCGTCTTCAATCCCGTAACGATCATCCAGTCCAACGCCGAAGTACTGGAACGAATACTCGGCGGGAACATCGATGTGCGATTCGACCTCGACTCAACGTCTGGCAACGTGCGGGTTGATGCCGATCAGTTTGAGCAGATGATCTTGAACCTCGCGATCAACGCACGCGACGCGATGCCACTCGGGGGATCACTGACGATCGCGGTGACGCCACGTGCCCTGGACCATGCCAACGCCTCATCGCTCGGTCTCGTCGAGGGTGAGTACGTCGACGTCACGTTCGTTGACACGGGCGTTGGGATGGATGAAGAGACGCGCGAGCGATGCTTCGAGCCGCTCTTCACCACCAAGGGCCCATTCAAAGGGACCGGGATGGGGCTGTCGGCGGCGCGACGCCTCGTCGAAGAGAGTCACGGAGCGATCGCGTGCCGATCCGAGATCGGCCAAGGCACCACGTTCGAGATCACCTTCCCTACGGTCGCCGAAGAGATCGACGAGCGATCGCAATTAGTGGTCCCGGAACGACCCCGCGGTTCAGCCACGATTCTGATCGCCGATGACGATGACGAACTTCGCCATTTCATGAGTCGCATCCTCGAACGCAACGGTTATCGGATCACGGAGGCCGATTCCGGAGAACAGGCCCTACGCGTCGTCGACGAGTTCGAAGGAACGTTTGATCTACTGGTGAGCGATGTGGTGATGGGCGAGATGTCGGGACGTGACCTCGCGAAGTCATTGCAGAAGCGTCAGCCCGGACTACTTGTGCTCTTGGTATCAGGCACGGCGGATAGGAGCATCCTCGAGGAGTTGGATTCGAAGGCCAGTGACTTTCTGGCCAAGCCGTTCAAGCCCAGTGATCTCGTCGACCGAGTCCACGACCTGCTCGCACATCGCACGTAAATCGAAGCGTCAGGTTGCGACCGATTCCGGCTCGAATCGATAGCCCACGCCACGGACCGTCGTGATCCAGCGAGGGTGATCGGGATCCACTTCGAGTTTCGCTCGAAGTCGACGAATGTGTTCGGTCACGGTCGCCTCGTTCTGCCACTCGCTGGAAGACTCCCAGACGTGTTCGAGTAGTTGTTCACGAGAGAAGACTTGGCGCGGCGAGCGCGCGAGGAATGCGAGGAGGGCGAACTCCTTCGACGTGAGTTCGAGTAGCGCGCCGCGCAGATGCACCTCATGCGTGTTCTCGTTGATGAGCAGGTCGCCGAAGTGCAGTGTCGGCGCGTCAATGTGCAGTTGCGCCAGATTGGCACCGGAACGACGCAGTACCGACTCGACGCGCGCCGAGACCTCGCCCAACGAGAAGGGCTTCACGATGTAGTC
>JBEKQN010000300.1:0-3042 GCA_049519675.1 Acidimicrobiales bacterium
CGGCCCGACGGAATGCGCCGCTTGATCATTGGTGGAGGAACGCGAAGGCGTTCACTCTCGGTGTTGCGCTTTCGCACCATGGACCTCTCAACGCAATGGCTCAGCCCATCGTAGTGGCCGCCGAATTCCAACTAAGTCTCTCGAAAAAGTGTCGAGCTATCGCGAGCGAAATGGCGTCGCGCTCACTGGCGCGCAAGCCACGTTGGCGCGTCGACTTCGATCCGCGCGAAGCGCGAGTCGACGCGTCCGAAACGTTCGTCAGCACTGGTCCACGCGCGCCACGCTTCAGAGATCTCGTCTTGAGTTCGCGCCACGAAGTTCCACCACATGAAGAGTCGCTCGTCGAAGGGCACGCCACCGATGAGCATGGCCCGAGCCGGGCCCTTTGATTCGAAGCGACACTCGTCTCGTCCGGCGCCAAGGTACGCCAACTCGCCTGGATGCACGACGATGTCGTCCACCAGCACCGAGCCGTTGGCGACGACCAGCGCGTACTCGAACGTCGCATCGAGGGCGACCGTCGCGTCGCCACCGTGAAGACCGAGTTCGACACCGACCAACGCACTGTCTCGACGAGCCGGCGAACGAAGTTCGCCAAAGGTGCCCACGAGCACCGTGGCCGTGAGGTTCGACGTCTCAAAAATTGGCAGCGCGTCAAAGTGTTCGAAACCGGCGCCACCGTCGCGAGTCGACGACGGCTGCGCGACCCACAACTGCATGCCGTGCATCTCACCGGAACGAAGACCGGGATTCTCTTCGGAGTGCGCCACGCCGTGTCCTGACGTCATGAGATTCAGCTGACCGGCGCGAATGAGTTGTTCCGACCCGAGACTGTCGCGGTGCAAGAACTCACCACTGAAGAGCCACGTCACGGTCTGTAGTCCCATGTGCGGATGCGGCGCGACGTCGATCGACCGGTCCGGACTGAGCGACATGGGCCCCATGTGATCGACGAAACACCACGCCCCCACCGTGCGCCGACCCTTCGTCGGCAATGCCCGACGTACAGGGAGCCCCGCGACCTGCGCCTCGCGACTCTCGATGACCTCGACGTGGTGGTCAGTCACGTTTCGACGCTCCACGAGAACACAATCACGCGTCGTAGGCGGCTTGCAGTGTGGCGCAGTCGATCTTGCTCATGGCCATCATGGCTTCGTGAACACGGCCCGCCTTCTCTTGATCGGTATCGCCCAAGAGTTCGCCCAGAAGCGTCGGAATGATCTGCCACGAGACACCGAATCGATCCTTCAACCAACCGCAGGGACCCGGTTCACCATCGTCGCCGAGCGCCGACCAGTAGTAGTCGACCTCGTCTTGGTTTTGACACGCGACTACGAGTGAGAACGCCTCATTGAGCCTGAACGTCGGTCCGCCGTTCATTATCGTGATCGTCAGATTCTCAATGCGGATCGATCCGATGACGAAGCCACCGCCGGGCACCTCCGGCACGTCCATCCGGGTGACATCGATGATCTCAGAGTTGGCAAAGACGCTCGCGTAGAACTCCAGCGCCTGTTCGGCGTTGTCGTCGAACCAGAGGAATGGAGTGAGGTCCACCACGGCTTCATGCTACCGAGGTGCTTCGCACGGATTCCATCTCGAAAGTTGGGAGAATCGACCTCGGGAAGCGGAAAAATTCGCTTCTTCGACGTACTGTTTCGGTTTTCAGACCGGCCATATACTGCGATTAATGCTTGCAATTCTGTTCTGGGTCGTCCTAATCGGGTTCTCGTTCGCGCTCGAACTGCACTCCAACGCCTTCATCGCGGTCTTCATCGGCTTCGGCGCGGCGATCTCGTTCGTCCTGGCCCTCGCTGGACTTCCCTTCGCCTTCCAAGCGGGCGCCTGGATCGCCGTGTCGGCGGTGTCACTCGTCACGCTGCGACCGTTCGCCATGCGAAAGTTTCGCCATCATCGGTACGAGATTGATATGTCCCAACCGACGAATACCGCGATGACCGACATGCGCGGCACCGTCGAGATGTCGGTCGGCGACGCGACGCACCCGGGACGCGTGAAGATTCAAGGTGAGTCCTGGAAGGCCGTCACCGACTGGCCGGCGCAACTGCCCGATGGAACGCCCGTCGTCGTGAAGAAGGCCTACGGCACGACGTTATGGGTCGATCCGGTTTAATCGCCTGACCGACGCCGCAAGACGCTGCGGCCGGGAAGAAAGACCCTTTGCTCTAGGACTGCGTGCTAGGAACGTCGGCCATCACGCTCTTGATCGCCTGCGCGGCACCCAAGAGAGCGGCGCTCTCGGCCGGGATGATCAACTTGGTGTTGGCACTCTCGGCGAACTTCGACAACGTGTCGAGCTGCAAGATCGCCACCAGCGTCGGGTCCGGCGCCTGCGCCTTGATCGCCGCGTACACCGAGGAGATGGCCTGCGCGCGACCTTCGGCTTCGAGGATGAGTGCCTGGCGTCGCCCTTGCGCGCGCAAGATGTCGGACTGCTGGGCACCCTCGGCCTCTTTGATCGCCGCTTGGCGTTGACCGTCGGCGACGTTGACCGCGGACTGCTGCTGTCCTTCAGATTCGAGGATACGTGCGCGCTTCTCTTGGTCGGCCTGCTTCTGCAGGGCCATCGCCTGGAGGATCTGCTCCGGCGGCGTGATCTCGAGGACCTCTACGCGATTGATGCGCACGCCCCACTTGTCCGTCGCCTCTTCCATCTGCGTCTGCAGCATCGTGCCGATGCGCTCGCGCTGCGAGAAGGCCTCGTCCAACGTGATGGAGCCGAAGACGGCACGCACGGAGGTTCGCGCCAGGTTGTCGACGCTGACGAGGTAGTCCGAGTTCGTGAAGAGGGCCAGGCGGACGTCGACCACTTGAGAGAAAATCGTCGCGTTGACGATGACCGCCACATTGTCGCGGGTGATGACCTGTTGACGGTCACCGGTACGCGGCGTCTCACGGACATCGACGATCTTCATGACCTCGATGAACGGGATGATGAAGGTCAGGCCGGGGTTCTTGATGTCCTTGAACTCACCGAAGCGGGTGATGACCCCGACGAAGCCCTGCTGGACAATGCGTACG
>JBEKQN010000301.1:0-3830 GCA_049519675.1 Acidimicrobiales bacterium
AACTCAGCCTTGATGACATTAAGCACCGCTGGAACCTTTTGGTACTCGTCGATACAGACTGGTCCGGAACCGATAACAGCAAGGTCGGGGTCAGCCTTCACCGCGTTCCTGGTGGCAAGATCGTCAAGGTCCAGCACTTGCACGCCGAGGTTGTTGGCAAGTTGCGCGAGGATTATCGATTTGCCGACCGCCCGCGGTCCCTCGAGAAGTACAACTGGGGAGTTTTCGAGGAGGTTCTGTACCGTATGGAGGACATGTCGTGGAAAGTTCCGTTTTACCTGGTTGGCCACGCCTTGATTATACACGAACTTAACTTCAGCCGTGCTACGAACTTAACTTCAGCCGTACTACGAACTTAACTTCAGCCGTACTACGAACTTAACTTCAGCCATACCGTTGCCCTTATCCCTATCCCTAGTCGTAGGATTAAGGTTCATAATCAGCTTTATCCAGTGCCCTGTGGATGAGTTTTCTGATCAAAAAATAGAGACGAAGACTTAACTCAGATTTCCGATGATGTGCTCGCCATAGGCCTTGATGGTCCCCTCGGGATCGTCGTGCATGAGGTAGAGCGCGTACTGGTCGACGCCGAGGTTCTTCAGTTCGCTCAACTTTTCTAGGTGCTGGTCAACCGGGCCGAGCAAACAGAATCGGTCGACGATCTCGTCGGGCACAAAATCGGTACTGGGGTTGCCGGCCTGTCCGTGGTGGCTGTAGTCGTAGCCCTTACGTCCCTTGATGTAGTCGGTGAGCGCGGGCGGCACGACGCTCGAATCAGACCCGTAGCGCTCGACGATGTCAGCTACATGGTTGCCCACCATGCCGCCAAACCAACGGACCTGGTCGCGCTGGTGGGCCAGGTCATCGCCAACGTAGGCGGGGGACGCGACGCAGATAGTGAAGTCCTCGGTCTTCTTGCCCGCGCCCGTAACGGCTTCATTGACTTTCTCGATAGCCCAGTTGACGACAAAGGGATCGGCCAACTGCAGGATCAGGCCGTCGGCCTGGCGACCGGCCAGTGCCAGCGCCTTGGGACCGTAGGCCGCCATCCACACGTCGAGGTGACCGTTCGTTACCCAGGGGATCTTGACCGAGGTATCGCGAATGATGGCTTCGCGCCCTTCGGCCAACTCTTTGATGACGCTCATGCACTGGGCCAACGTCGAGAGCGTGGCGGGGGTGCCTCCGGTGTAGCGAACAGCCGAGTCGCCGCGCCCGATGCCACAGACCGTTCTCGGACCGAACATGTCATTGAGCGTGGCGAAGAGCGAGGCGGTCACCGTCCAGTCTCGGGTGAGCGGGTTGGTCACCATGGGACCGACCTTGATCCGCGAGGTGGAACTCAGGATCTGGGAATAGATGACGAAGGGTTCCTGCCACAGGACCGTTGAGTCGAACGTCCAGAAGTGCGTGAAGCCAGCCTCCTCGGCGCGCTGGGCCAACTCGATCACGTTCTTCGCCGGTGGCGTGGTCTGCGCGACTAATCCGAAGTCCATCTAGTCCTCTCTCTGCGCAATGAATCGTGTCATCGCAGACACCCGTTGAGGCCGCGTTCGAGGAATTGGCCGGCGCCCGCGCTACCCACGTAGTCATCGTTCTCGATGATGATGGCCCCACGAGAGAGCACCGTCGTGGCCTTGCCCCGCACCTCCATTCCTTCGTACGCCGAGTAGTCGACGTTCATGTGATGCGTGGCCGCCGAAATCGTGTGCGTGCCGTTGGGGTCATAGATCACAATGTCCGCGTCCGACCCGGGTGCGATGACGCCCTTCTGGGGGAACAGTCCGAACATCTGGGCCGGCGTCGTTGCCGTCACGTCGACCCAACGACCTAGGGAAATCTCGCCCATGTTGACGCCCTGGAAGATGAGGTCGAGTCGATGCTCCACGCCGGGCAGACCGTTGGGGATCTTGGAGAAGTTCCCGATGCCCATCTCCTTGTGCTCCTTAAAGCAAAAGGGGCAGTGGTCGGTGGAAACGAGACTGAGATCGTCCGTGCGCAGCCCGCGCCACAGAGTGGTCTGGTAACTCTCGGGTCGCAGCGGCGGCGAGCAGACGTACTTGGCCCCTTCAAACCCGGGTCGCGCCAAATCCTGGTCGGAGAGGAACAGGTACTGCGGGCAGGTTTCGGCGAAAACATTCTGGCCGAGGTCTCGGGCCCTGATCACCTCTTCCAAGGCCTCGCTGGCCGACAGGTGCACGATGTACAGCGGCGCGCCGGCCACGCGGGCCAGCACGATGGCTCGGTGCGTGGCCTCGCCTTCAAGGTCTGCCGGTCGAGTCAGACCGTGGAATTTCGGGTCGCTCTCGCCGCGGGTCAGCGCCTGGCCCACCAGCACGTCGATGGCAATCCCGTTCTCCGCGTGCATCATGATCGTCGCGCCGTTGCTCGACGCCTGCTGCATGGCTTGGAGGATCTCGCCGTCGGTGGAATAGAACACCCCGGGGTAGGCCATGAAGAGCTTGAAGCTGGTGACCCCCTCGTCGACGAGCTGGTCCATCTCTTTGAGTGACTGCTCGTTGACGTCCGAGACAATCATGTGGAAGCCGTAGTCGATGGCGCAATTGCCGTCGGCCTTGCCGTGCCAGGTGTCGAGGCCCTGGCGCAGACTGGCGCCCTTGGACTGGATCGCGAAGTCAATGATCGTGGTCGTGCCGCCGAAGGCTGCCGCGCGGGTGCCGGTCTCGAACGTGTCGACCGAAAAGGTGCCGCCAAAGGGCATCTCCATGTGGGTGTGACCGTCGATGGCCCCGGGGATCACGTACTGACCCGTGGCGTCGATCACGCGGTCCGCGCCCTCCCTCCACGACTGGGCCGTGGGCGAACCCGGCGCGCCGAGCGCGACGATCGTCTCGTCGTTGACAAGTACGTCGGCGTCGAACGGCCCGCTCGCGTTGACTACGGTGCCGCCAGTAATGAGTATCTTCATTGATCCACCCTGCTTTCTTTACGTAGTGATGATGGCGTTTACGGTGTGACCAGTGCGTCGTAACTATCGGGTCGCCGGTCGCGGTAGAAGGCCCACGTGTGGCGCACCTCGCGCAGCACGCTCATGTCGAGGTCGCGCACGATCACTTCGTCCTCGCTGTCCGACGCCGCGTCGCCGACCTTCTGGCCGCGCGGGTCAACGAAGTACGACGAACCGTAGAAGCTGTTGTCGCCGAGTTCTTCGACCCCCACACGATTGATCGCGCCGACGAAGTATTCGTTGGCGACCGCCGAGGCTGGCTGTTCCAAGTTCCACAGGTAGGCCGATAGTCCGCGACTCGTCGCTGAGGGATTAAAGACAATCCGCGCGCCGCCGAGACCGAGCGCTCGCCAGCCCTCGGGGAAGTGTCGGTCGTAGCAGATGTAGACACCAATGGGTCCGACGGCCGTCTGAAAGACGGGGTAGCCGAGGTTGCCGGGGCGGAAGTAGAACTTCTCCCAGAAGCCCTTCACCTGGGGGATGTGGTGCTTACGATACTTGCCCAGGTACGTGCCGTCGGCGTCGATGACAATCGCGGTGTTGTAGAACACGCCTTCCTGTTCCACCTCATAGATCGGCACGACGAGGACCATGCCCGTCTCCTTCGCGAGGTCACACATCATCTCGGTCGTTGGTCCGGGAATTGATTCGGTGTAGGAGAAGTACTCGGGGTCCTGGACTTGACAGAAGTAGGGGCCGTAGAACAGCTCCTGGAAACAGAGCACCTGCGCTCCCTGACTGGCTGCCTGACGGGCGAGGGCCACATTCGACGCGATCATCGACGCCTTGTCGCCGGTCCACTTGGTCTGGACCAGGGCCGCGCGAACGATCTCTGACGGTTCAGTGTTGTCACTACTCATTG
>JBEKQN010000302.1:0-4975 GCA_049519675.1 Acidimicrobiales bacterium
CAACGGCGCCGTGCGCTTCGTGCCGGTGACCTCCGGCCCCTACTACGGCCAAACCATGACGGCCAACCACATCTACTCGATCGCTGGTGACGGCACTACGGGTTACACCGGCAACGGTGGGGCGGCGACATCGGCCGAGCTCTCCAACGACGTGGTCGACGTGAACGTCGACGCAGCGGGGGACCTCTTGATCGCCGACGCCGGCAACGACGTGATCCGTTTCGTGCCGGCAACCTCCTCCACGTTCTACGGCCAGGCCATGACCGCCAATGACATCTACCTACTCGCCGGCGAGGGGTGGTCCAACGTGCACTTCAGCGGCGACGGCGGACCGCCGCTTGACGCCGAGTTCAGCTTGATCGGATCGGTCAGCCCGGACGGGGCGGGCGGGTATTACATCGCTGACTACTCGGCCGGGCGAATCCGTTACGTCGCCGTCAACGACGTCTCGACGTTCAACGACACCACGAACTACACCTACGACGCCGAAGGCGAAGTGACGAGCGTGACCACGCCCGACGGCAACCTCTCGGGGGCCAACGCCGCCAACTTCACGACGGCCTATACCTACGATGGCGACGGCGAAGTGACGGTCGCCACCCAGGGTGGCGGCGTGGGGGCGACCGTCACCGCGCGCACGGTCGACTATGGCTATGACGTTGACGGCAACGAGACTTCGACGACCGATGCGCGCGGCTACGCCACTGATTACGGATTCAACGCCGACGACGAGGAGACGCTCGTCACTAACGCCGTCAGTGACGTCACGCTCACCTGTTACGACGGCGACGGCAACGTGGCCGAAACGGTGCCGGCGGTCGGCGTCGCGGCCAACTCGCTGACCGCGGCCAGCTGCCCGACCAGTTACCCCACGGACTACGGCGACCGGTTGGCCACTGACGCGACGACCTACGCCGACAACGCCTTGGGCGAACCGACGACCGTGACGACGCCGGCCCCGGCCGGGCTGACGGGATCGGAAACCACGACGAACGGCTACGACCTCGCGGGTCGGCTCACCTCAGTGACTGCGCCGCCTACGAGCACGAGCGGTGGTGCCGCTAATGACGTGACGGACTACTCCTATGACGCCGACGGTCAATTACTCACGACGACCTCGGGTTACGGCACGGCGTCGGCCTCGACGACCAGCAGTTGCTACGACCCCGACGGCAACGTGTCGGCGACGGTCGCGCCCGACGGCACCACGTCCTCGGTCCCGATCTGCTCGTCGACGTCGCCCTACGAAACTTCGTCGGCCTACCAAACCGGGTACCGCTACGACAGCCTCGGCGAGTTGGTTACTCAGACCGCGCCGGACACATCCGCGGCGCCGAGCGGACAGGTGACGACATACTCCTTCGATTCGGCGGGCAATGAACTCACGGAAGAGAACCCCGATGGCGTGACGGCCACCAATACCTACTCGCCGCTCAACCAGTTGGCCTCGGTCAATTACTCGAACTCGACGCACAACGTGACCTACAACTACGACGCCAATGGCAACCAGACCGCGATGATTGACGGAAGCGGGTCGTCGTCGTTCACCTTTGACCCGTTCAACGAGTTGACCAGCACGACGAACGGCGCGAATAAAACCACGTCCTACGGCTACGACCTGGATGGCGACGTGACCGGCATCACCTACCCGCTGGGCGCGGGCGCCACGTGGGCCAGCACCGACACCGTGACCTACGGTTACGACCATGCCGATGAGATGACCTCAATCGAAGACTTCAACAGTCACACCTCGGACGTCGCCGATACCGCCGACGGCCTGCCGTCCGCGCTCACTCTGGGCGCGAGTGGGGACACCGTATCGACGAGTTACGCGGCCAACGACGCGCCAAGTTCGATCACGTTGGGTAACGGCACGACCCTGCAGGAGTTCGCCTACTCGGACGATCCATCCGGTGGCGTCGCCAGTGAGACCGACACGCCGTCGGGTGCGCTGTCGCCGGCCGACTACGTCTACAACGCCCAGAGTCAAGTGACCCAGGATACGCCGGGATCAGGTGGGGCCAATTCTTACGTCGAAGATGCCAGCGGTAATTTGACGACGCTACCCCTTGGCGCGACGGGCACGTATGACGACGCGAGTGAACTCACGTCGGCGGTTCATTCCGGCACCACGACCAGCTTTACGTATGACGCATCGGGCAACCGCCTTGGCGCGAGCGTGAGCGGATCGGCCACGGTGACGGCGACCTACAACGGGACTGGCGAACTCACGAGTTACAACAATGCGGCCGCTAACACGACGAGCGCTACCTACGACGGAGAGGGCCTTCGCGCTTCCGCGTCCACGACGCCAAGCGGAGGTGGATCAACAACACAGAACTTCGTCTGGAACACGACGAACGAGGTGCCCGAGTTGCTCTTGGACTCTTCTAACGCCTACCTCTACGGTCCAAGCGGCACACCGTTTGAGCAAGTGAGCATTTCTGCGGGTACGATCCACTACTTGGATTCCGACGCCCTCGGTTCGGTGCGTGGCGTCGTCAGTTCTGGAGGCAGCTTGACGGCATCCACGTCGTATGACGCGTGGGGCAATCCCGAGACAACGGGTGGTCTTACGTCGTACACACCCGTTGGATTTGCGGGTGCGTACACGGACCCCACCGGTTTGCTCTATCTCATCAACCGCGACTACGATCCGGCGACCGGACAGTTTGTCAGTGTCGATCCCATGGTGAATGAGACTGGACAGGCGTACTCATACACGGGAGACAATCCCGTGAATGCAATTGACGCTCTGGGACTCAGTTGGTATGACCCTTGGTGGCTCCCTTCGGCAGGAAGTGACATCGTGAACGGAATCATTGGCGTCGTGTCGCCAGTTGCAAAAGTTGCGACGTGGTATTACAAAAAAATTGGCGATCATTCAATGGCACAGATGTATCAAGTCTTTACGCATCCAACTGGATGCAGTTTCGCGGACGAGGAATCGTTCAAGGTAGGTGAAGGAGTGGGGGCTACAGCGGCTGCGGCGATTCCTTTTCTAGATGCAGGCAGCGAGGTGCTAGATGTTGCGGATGGAGCAGGAGATCAGTCTGTCTATCGGGTATTTGGCGGTGAATCCGCACAAATGGGAACCAGTTGGACGACGGAGAATCCCGGAGATATGGCAAGCGCCAGAAATGAACTTGGACTCCCGAATGGCAATTCGGGAGAGTACGTCTCAAAGGCGACTGTGTTGGACGACACTGGCGTTGAGAAAACTGTGGCCCAGTCGCTGGATGGGAATGATGGCGGAGCGGTTGAGTGGAAGTTTCCGAATCCAAGTGAACAATTGCGTATAATATCGACGCAAAGTGTAGAACCGCCCTACTAATTTTTGGGACCATATGAGAGAACTCGATAGTCGAAAAATTCATCGAGTGTTAGGTCGTCACGGGATTACGGTCGCATATCGCAATGTAACCTTCGATCCGACGGACTTCGTAATTTTTTTGGAACCCCATGATTATGAGACGGCGAAGATCGAAGTACTCACTCGAGAATTGATGGAAGCCATTCCTCATTCTAAGATTTGGGTCACACGTAGAAGCGTGAGTTTTCCCACAGCTCTCATTTAGATGACTTCTCATTTCATGTGACGAGAAAAGAGACGAGTTTCGAGGATCTTGTTAGAGATTGACGAAATTGCGTTGTCGGGACTATACGTAATAACGGCCCCGTGGTCTAACTTTAATTCTCGTCGCGCAGACGCTTAGAGGTCGCGCTTCTGGATAATCCGTTTATTAGGCGGAAAATTCCGGATTCCAAGGCTTTGAAAATCTCTGATCTACGGCGCGCGCGGGAGAACGCAGAATCAACCGCTACTACGACCCCGCGACCGGACAGTTCGTCAGTGTTGATCCGATGGTGAACGAGACCCGCGACACCTACGCCTACACGGGGGATGACCCGTTAAATGAGGTCGACCCAAGTGGTCTCCGTCCAATTTCATTCTGCGCGTCCATTTCATCGTGTGGAGCGGGAGAAACTACAACAAGCACTTGCCTGAATTCCTCTGCACAAATGGGGCCATACACGCAAGCATCACCGAGTTCGTCTACAAACGTATTTGAAATGGGAATTATCGGACCGCCCATCAGTTGGAAGTGGGCGCAGAGTAAGTTCAGTCCATACTTCAGCAATGATGAAGATACGCTGGCGCTGGTAAGAGCGAAATCTGTGCAAAGCATTGTCGGGCAACTAGAAGAGGGCGCTATCGAACCCAGCGAACTTCCAGTTGATCTTTATGTTCAAGGTGGCACAACCTACATCATGAATACCAGAACTGCATCAGCCCTAACTGAGGCTGGAATTCCGAGAGAAGACTGGCAAATCAACGATATGACGGGTAATTCAGAGTACGAGCAACGATTGAATCAAATGTTTTCTAATAACAACACTCCGACAGGTGGTTTTGTCGACGCTCCTTCAGAATCTTCCGGATCAACGATCTCGGTCAGCGCAACCGATGGAGGTGAAGGCGGAGATTCGGAAGGGTTCTGGGATGATGTCGGCAATGCTTTGGATGATTGGTGGAATGATGGGGGAGCGGCAGGTGCTGCGGAGGACGGCTCATAAAATCGGACAATTTGAAAGTGAACTGTAAATAGTTTCATATGAGAGGGTAGAAATGGATCAGAATGTTGTACACGAGATCGATATTGGCGCAAAAATCGAAACCGGCACTCCTTTTCCAATGCTTGCTCTTGACGAACGCCATGGGATGCTTGTTTTTGGCGTTATCAATGACAATGAAAATGTGAGTAGTTCGTGCGTGTTCAAATTCGTGTCGGACGTGATCCAGTTTGGACATCCC
This sequence comes from Acidimicrobiales bacterium, assembly GCA_049519675.1. Taxonomy (GTDB): domain Bacteria; phylum Actinomycetota; class Acidimicrobiia; order Acidimicrobiales; family RAAP-2; genus RAAP-2. The sequence goes on from JBEKQN010000302.1 coordinate 4,817, forward strand.
ACGGATGAGTCCTTTGCGCGGCATCGCTTGTTTGGAAGTGGATTGAAATTCTATAGCGTAAGCGAAGTCACAAATTCAACATGGTTAGTTGAGATGCATCCGAACGTAGATCTCAAGCAGACCGAACTTCGGCACTTCATTATTGGTTTTCATGACAGT
>JBEKQN010000303.1:0-3298 GCA_049519675.1 Acidimicrobiales bacterium
ACGAAGATCAGGTCGGTGTCGTAGTAGCTGCGTTGCACGATCCGCTTGATGACCGAGTTGAAGAAGGTCTCGGCGAGCTCGGGCTGACTGTGCTCGACCAGCAGGCCGATGTAGAAGAGCTTTGCGTTGCGCAGCGTTGCATCGCTCAGCGCGGCGACGTCGAACTCGCCCTGCAGGCGTTCGACGCATTCCCGGACCCGGTCGTCGTAGAAGCGAATCCGCTCCTGCAGAGCGTGCTGCAGCTCCGTCCAGGCCCCCTCCTCGAAGCGCTCCTTGGCACGCGCGCTCGACGAGCGAAACAGCCGGTAGTGCTTATCGAAGCCCTCGATCAGGACCGTCGCGATCTGGCGCGCCACGGCGTCCGGGAGCGCTGCGATAGCTTGGGCCTCGTTCGCGTCCACAAGCACACGCTAGGTCAACGAGCGCGACGCCGCGCAGCGACCGCAACCAAAAGGAGCGCAACTGCGATGACGGTGCTCGACAGCTTTCGTCTCGATGGCAAGGTGGCTGTGGTGACCGGTGGCAACCGCGGCCTCGGCCACACGTTCGCCCGGGCACTGACCGAAGCCGGCGCCCGCGTCGTGATCGCCGCCCGCGATCAGGCTCTCTCCGCGAGCGTCGCCGCCGAGCTCGGCGCGCTCCCCGTGACCACTGACGTCACGGATTCGGCGAGCGTCGCGGCGATGCTCGACACGGTGACGGCTGAGCTCGGGCCCGTCGATGTGCTGGTCAACAACGCCGGCGTCTGCTTCCACGCGCCGGCGCTCGAGGTTTCGGATGAGGAGTGGCGCGCCGTCTGGGACGTGAACGTGGACGGGCTCTGGCGTTGCTGCCAGAGCGTCGGAGCCCAGATGGTGGCGCGCGGCACCGGCGTGATCGTGAACATCGGTTCGCTTTCAGGCATGGTCGTCAATCGTCCGCAGATGCAGCCCGCCTACAACGCCTCGAAGGCCGCGGTCCACCAGCTGACGAGATCGCTGGCCGCCGAGTGGGCGCCGTTCGGAGTCCGCGTCAACGCGCTCGCTCCCGGCTACGTCAAGACGGAGATGGCGCCCGTCGACCGGCCGGAGTTCCGCCGCCACTGGATCGAGGATGCGCCGATGCAGCGCTACGCCCTGCCGGAGGAGCTCGGGCCCTCGCTGGTCTATCTCGCGAGCGACGCGTCGAGCTTCATGACCGGTTCGGTGATCGTGATCGACGGGGGCTACACCCTGTGGTAGCCCGACGGGGGCTGGGGTTATGGCGCGGCTACGCCGCGGGGGATGGACCGGTGGCGCCGACGCCACCGGCGCGTTTGGGCACTCCCTGAACTCGCGAGTCCTCCGCGTCCTTTCAGGGCGCCGGCTTGCCGTTCTCGTAGTAGGTGCCGGTGCAGGGATCGATGTATTCGCCGGCGTTGAAGCGGTCGCCGTGCTGGGGGAAGTACCACTCGATCGCGTCGTAGGCGCGCCGTCCGTGGCAGCTTCCGAGATGGAAGGCGACGACCCGCGCAGATTCCTCCGTTCCCGTCGCGACGCTCTGATTGGGACCGACGTAGTCCGAGGTTCCCGCGCCGATCGCCATGGCGCCGCCCCAACTCGTCCAATGGATGTGTGTGAGCAGGCCGGTCGGGTCTCCGCCGTTGAAGATCTTGCCCGGGCGTGCGTGTCCGTACCCGCTCTGGCCGGGGGACCACGGGCCGGCGAGGATCGGCGTCGGCGCTGCGAGCGCGCTTGCGGCGCAGATACACGCGAGCGCCGCGCTTGCCAGCGCCGCCGGGGCGCGCGGTGATCGCCTGACGAGCATGGGCAGACCGTAGCGAAGCCGCGAACGCCTCGCGACCGCGGGCGACTGAATGGTGGTGCGGCTGCCCGCTACGCGAGACGCGCTCGCGCCGCCACCGCAGCCAGAACCGCCGGCGCGCGGGGACCTGGCGGCGCTCAGTGCCGCGGTTCGAGGATCACGAGCGGGATCTCGCGATCGGTGCGCCGGCGGTAGGTCTCATATCCGGGGTACACCTCGACCGCCTTTGGCCAAAGCCGCGCCCGTTCCTCGGAATTGGCGATCCGGGCCCGGACAGCCAGATGGCGCGAGCCGATCTGGACGGTCGTCTCAGGGTGCGCCACGAGGTTGTGAAACCAGGCCGGATGACGCGGGTAGCCACCCTTCGACGCGATCAGCACGACGTTGGGCCCGTCGCGGACATAGACCAGCGGCGTCGTTCGGTTGACGGCGCTGCGGGCGCCGAGGTGGTCGAGCAGAAGCATCGGCGGGCCACCGCGGAAGCGATGGCCGACGGCGCCAAAGGTCGCGCGGTAGACGAGCGTGTGAACTCGGATCGCCTGCCGGAGGGCGAACCAGCGCCGATCTGGCCCGCGCTCCATCACCCGGGCTCAGGTGGTGCCTGGATCGGCGACGCGCGCAACGAACAGGATCGCCCCGCTCGTGTCGTCGCGCAGTAACAACAGGTAGGGGCGGTCAAGATCGACGGTGACGGGCGGTCCGGTTGGCAGCGCGATCGCCGTTGGGCCGACGATTCCGGTCGCGGCGGCGGCCACGGTTCCCTGTTCGTCGATCTTCAGGTCGGCGGCGTGCTCGACGAGCGAGATCTGCAGCCGCACCTTCGTCGTGATCGCGCCGAAGTTGGCCGCCGGGCTGAAGGCGTCCTTCATGCCCAGCGTCTCGAGCGGCGCGTTCAGCGACGTCTGTGTGTGCAGATGCAGTTTCGGCATCAGCAGGTTGACGCGCCGCAGCCGCAGCCCGGCGACGAGCGACGCGAGCGTGCCGGCATTGAGGGTCGGCTCGAAGCGGGTCAACGGCTCGCCGGTCGGCAGGAGCGCAAGCAGCGAAAGCGATGAGGAGTGATAGGGGAGATCCACCGCCTGATATCCGGATGCCGAGGCGTAGGGGTAAGGCGCGAGCTGGGCCGACATGAAGGGCACGCTGACCCGCTGGCCGGTGGAGGTTGTGAACGGGGCGGCGTGAGTCAGCCGGGTGTCGAACGGCGTTGCCCAGTTCGCTTTCAGGTAGATCGCGTTGGCGAGCACGAAGACGGTGGCCGCCGTGACCGAACCTTGCGGAAGCAGATTTGCGATCAGCTTGGCGGTGTGCGCTGAAACCCAGGCGTTGATCGCCTGTCGCGCGGCCTGCGGGGCTCCGCTGAAGTTGGTGTCCTGCGGCGCGGCGCCAAAGGTGTCAGTCAACGTTGTTACGAACGGCGCCTGCAGCGGGATGCCCCGCTCGATCCACAGGGCGTTCGCGAGCTCGACCGTTGGCGCACCGGAGGCGCTCGAGGCCGCCGCTCCGATCGCGCGCCGCA
>JBEKQN010000304.1:0-2847 GCA_049519675.1 Acidimicrobiales bacterium
GGGTGTCAAGCTCGACGATCGGCTGGTAGACGAGCGAGAACTGCCCCGCGTCGAGCGCTTCCGACAACCCCATCTCCAGCTCGGTGCGGTCCTGCGCTGCAACGTGCATCGACGACTCGAAGACGACGTAGCCGCCCTTCCCGAGCGCCTTGGCCTGGTACATGGCGAGGTCCGCATCGCGCAGCAGATCCTCGGCCGCGTTGGGCAGCCCGGTGGCGATGCCGATGCTGACGGTGACCGAGACGGAGGTGCTTGCCGGTGGCGGCAGCTCGATCGGCAGCGCGATCACCGCCAGGATCCGGGTCGCGATCCCCGCCAGGCTGACACGGTCGAGCGGATCCACGAGCATCACGAACTCGTCGCCGCCGAGGCGTCCCACCGTGTCGCTGTCGCGCAGCACGCTTTGCAGTCGCTGCGCAACCTCCCGCAGCGCCACGTCCCCGACCTGATGGCCGAACATGTCGTTGATCTGCTTGAAGCCGTCGATGTCCATGAACAGCGCGCTGAGCGGGCTGTCGAATCGGCGTCCTCGGGCGAGCAGCTGCGTCGCGCGGTCGAGCACCAGCGTCCGGTTTGGCAAGCCGGTGAGCGGGTCGTGCACGGCGAGATACTCGAGCTCGTCGGTCTTTTCCGCCACGAGCTTCCAGGCCCGCTGGCGCGAGCGCACGAGCACGACGTAGAGCGCGAGGATCAGCAACGTCACGAGCGCACCGGAGCCGAGCACCACGAGGCCCTGCGCGCCGGCCGAGACGCTCCCCACCGTCCCGCTCGTGATCACGAACCAGCCTCCGCTGAGCGCGGTCCGCTCGCGGTAGCCGGGCGCGCCGCCGCTGGCGGCGTCCGGCCCCGCGGCTGCGATCAATTGGGGCCTGCCGCCGCCGTTGACGTGGTACAGCGACATCGAGAGCGACCGTTCGTGAGCCAGGACCGAGCTCAGCAGCGTTCCGGCATCGAAAGTTGCTGCGACGAATCCCGTCACCGCCGCCCTGCGCTGGGCGCTCGTCGCCAACGGCGCACCCTGGCGATAGACGGCAATGGCGATCCCGGCGAGCGAGATCTTCGCCAGGCCGCCGACCGGGACGACCATCGTCGAGCCGGTTGCGGCGGCCGCGCGCATCAGGGCCGGGAACGGCGATCGTCCTAGGACCGGCAACACCGGTGCGCAGTAGTCCAGGAGCACCGGGTACACCTTGGGCGCGAAGTCGCCGCCGACCGCGGCGCGCGTCAGGCAGTAGACCGCGCGGTTCCCGGCCGGCACGATCTTGAATTTGGCGCCGATCAGCGCCCGGAACGCCGGATCAGCCTCGGCCCTGCGCCGGTAGGCACCCAGCTGCGCGGCTGGGACGGGCTCGATCAGGGCGGCGGCGACGTCGTGGGTCAGCGGCGAACCGCCCTGTTCGAGCAGCGTGTACCAACGTTGAAAGCGCGTCTCCGAAGCACCCGGCTCCATCGTCGCGATCGCGCGCATCGCGCGCGTCAGGTTGTAGTTTGCGTCGAGCTGCGAGTCGACCGCACCGCTCAGGTACGCGGCCGTCGACGAGAAGGACTTCTTGTCCGCGCGCCGCAGGCTCGAGTGCCACTCGGCGGCCACGAATGCCGACGCGGCGAGCCCGAGGATCAGGATCGCCGCACCGATTACGGCCGCGCGTGTAGAACCCAGCCGGCGCCGGTTGTACCGGGTACGCGGTTCCGGGGGGCCGTGCGCCGAGCTTCGCGGCGCGTTCACCGTTCGCCGACTCCCATGACACGTTCAATATCGCCCGTCCGAGGGAACACCTTGAGCGCCCGCCGAGCATGGACCGCGTGAGGGCCCGGCGCAGCCTGGCTCGCGCGGCTACGCTGCGGGACGCTTGAAGATCTGCGTCGTCGCGATCGGCACGCCGGCAGTCTGGTAGCCCTGTGCGGGCGCCACGGCAGTGCGTTCCACGACGCTGCTCACGAGCTCCCAGCCGTCGCTTCCGAGCTCGTTCAGCAGCTCGAACCCGAGCATCGAGGCCTGCGTGCCGTCATAGGTCCGGGTCTCCGCCACGGCGGCTCCGGGACGGAAGATGTGAAACGAGGCCTCAAGGCGCCAGGCGTCAGAGACCTCGTCGGGCGGGGTGGCCGTCATCGCCCAGGACAGCGCGAGGTATTCCCAGCGGGTGCTCATCGCAGCAGCAGCAACAGATGGGCATGGGTCGGGTCTTCGTGTCGCTGTACGACCGGCTCCGGCTCGGGCAGAGCGGCCGGTGCGAGCGCCGGGGCTCCCGGCGCCGGTAGCGGCGCCTGCGCCTGCGCCGGCGCCGGCTGGTCGGTGAGCTGCGACTTGATCAGCCCGGCGGGATCCTGTCGTCCCTTCCAGGCGGCTCGGGCGATCCTCAATGTGGGTATCCACGACACGAGGGGCAGCCTAGCGCAAAGACCGCCGCGCGCCCGGCGCCGGGTCGCGAGCGCGGGCGCGGCGCCCGAGCGGCGCTGACCCTCAGATGTGGTACATGACGCCGCCCTCGCGCGCCTCGCGCTCGATCACCTCGGCGATCGTGGTGGCTGCGAGAACGGCTCGAGCTGCATCGGCGGCCTGGGCGAAGACGCCGGTGGCCCCCGCGCCGAGCGGGCCATCGAGCAACTCGACCACCTCGAGCACGGAGATCGTCTCGGGCGCCCGGGCGAACGTGTAGCCGCCCTTCACGCCGCGGTAGGAGCGCAGCATCCCGGCTCGGCGCAGCGTCGCGAAGAGCTGCTCCAGAAACTGAACCGGAATCTCACGGCGGCGAGCAAGCTCGCCGATCGGGATCGGTCCTTGTTCACCACCGCGGCCCAGCTCGGCCAGCGCGGCGAGCGCATAGGGCGACTTCGTTGTGATCGAGA
>JBEKQN010000305.1:0-2524 GCA_049519675.1 Acidimicrobiales bacterium
GCGCTTGAGCCCTACAGCTACGCGACGCTCGCCACAGCGCGCAAGCGGGAGCGCTTTGGACGGCTGCTCGCGGCGCTCGAGTCGCTGGACGCCGATGTCCAGATCCTCAGGGTCGCCCGGGCGTGGACGCCGGCGGCGGACTTCGATCCGCTCGCACGTGGGTACCGTGGGCCGCACTCCGCCGCGCACGCCTCCTATCTGTCGGCCCAACTTGCGGCGCTGGACTGCGAGCAGGCCGATCTCCCGGCCATCTACCTGGCCGTCAGCCTCGAACGGCCGCAGCGCGATGCCGGCGCGTTCGTCGCCGAGCTTGGCGAACGCCCGCCGCGCGAGCTGCTCAGGTCGGCTGTCCGGGCACTTCGCGGAGACGCAGTGCGTCAGCTCTCCGCGGCCGAACTCGAGCGTTTGCGGATGCGGGCCGACGAGGTTCATGCGCGGCTCGCGGCAAACCTGGAGGCCCGCCCGGCACGCACGGTCGAGGTGCAGTGGCTGGTGCGCCGGGCGTTCTGCCGCGCGCTCGGCGAGCCCGTGCTGGACGGGTTTCACCAGCCGCAGGCATTGGTGTTCGAGCACAACGGGGAGGCTGTGCTCGCGCCGCTCGAAGCTGACGTGATGCGCTGGAGCGACAGCTACATCGAGCATCAGGGGCGCCGCCTGAGGATCGAATCTGAGTTGGGGGTCAGCTGGCAGGCGCACCTCGTCGCCGGCGCGCTACCGGAGAGCGCCGCCTTTCCGAGCTCTCGCCTGGAGTTGATGTTCGCCCCGGTGGAGTCGCTTCCGTTCGGGGTCGACCTCACCCTGTGCGCCCGGTTCCTGCCGAACGATCTGGCGATGCGGCTGGTGCGCCGGCGCGTACAGGATGCCGACGAGATCGCCCGCGCCGAAGCCGGCGGCGATCAGGGTGTGTCCGACAGAGGCTATGACCGCACGCAGGAGGCGCGCGATCTACTGGGCTATCTGCAGTCGGCGAGCCATCCGCCGTTGCTGCGGGCGACGCTGGCGATCGCCGTTTCGGCGTTGGAACCGGATGAGCTCGAGCGGCGCATCGAGGCCGTGCGGCGCGCATTCGGCGAAGTTCGCCTGCATCGGCCGCTCGGGGACCAGCTGCGCCTGTTCATCGCGACGCTGCCGGGCCAGCGCTCCTCCGTCGCCGGCTACGACGACGTGCTCACCACGGAGCAGGTCGCCGCGATGATGCCGCTCGCGACGCACGCGGTTGGAGCGCGGCGCGGCTTTTACCTCGGGCACACGCTGAGCGGTAGCCGCCACCCGGTTCGCTTCAACCTGCGCGAGGGGTCAGACAGCGACCGCAACGCCGCGATCCTCTCGATTGGGGCACTCGGCTCGGGAAAGACCACACTCGACCAGAAGCTGGCGTACGAGGCGTTTCTGCTGGGCGCGCGCGTGATCGACTGCGACCCGAAGGGCGATCACCGCATGCACGAGCTGCCGGAGGTGGCGCCTCACGTCGAGACGATTGCGCTGCGCGGCGAACGAGCGCTGCGGGGGATGCTCGATCCGCTGCGCGTGGCGCCTGAGCACATGCGGCAGGACGCCGCGGTTTCCTTCCTGTGCGACCTGCTCCCGGCGCGCTCGGAGGCGTCGTGGGAGGCGGCGGTGGCCGGCGCCGTTGACGCCGTGCGACGCCGTTCCAAGGATCCCACGTGCTTCGAGGTGATCCGGGCTCTGGCGGCGGGCGACGCGGTCGACCAGCAGGTCGCCAAGACGCTCGCGGTACACGCAGGGGCCGGCCTGACCCAGCTCGGCTTCGCGGATCCGGACGTGCGGCTTCCCGCGGTCGGGACTCGTCAGGTCACCTACCTGCCGATTCGCGACCTTCCGGCTCCCCAGCCTGGAAGCGCGCGCTCCGACTACTCGCCACTCGAGCGGGTGGGAGAGCAGATGGTGCGGCTGATCGCGATGTTCGCGATGGCGTTGATGACTGCCGAGCGCTCGCGTCTGAAGGTCTTCTCCTTCGACGAGGGATGGCGACTGCTCGGCGACCCTGTCGGCCGCATGCTGCTTGCTTCGCTGCAGCGGATGGGGCGCAGCGAGCTCGCAGTACCGATCATCTCCACGCAACTCGTCACCGACACCCTGCTGGATGGCCGAGCGTCGCTTGAGAACCTCATCGGGGCGACCTTCGTGTTCGGCCTGCGCTCGGAGAGCGAGGCCGGCCGTGCCCTCGAACTGCTGAATCTCGACCCCGACGACCGGCTGCTGCGAGACAGCCTGCTCGAGTTCGACACCGGCCGCTGTCTGATGCGTGACCACCGCGGCAGGGTGGAGGCGGTGCAGGTGGAGGTCCTCGTGCCGCGGCTTCTCGCATCGTTTTCGACCACACCGCCGCGCCCATGACCCGCCGGCGCGCAGCCTTTACGGTCCCGCTCGCGGTCCTCGTGCTGGCGGCCTCACCGGTCGCCCGCGCGGCCGGCGCGCCGGCTCCGGTCGACGCAAGCCCGCTCGCTGCGAACGGGTTCGCCAGTCCGTCGTGCACCGCGCCCGACCTTGGCGCACAGCTCTC
>JBEKQN010000306.1:0-6738 GCA_049519675.1 Acidimicrobiales bacterium
GAAACACTGGCATCGAACGGATCGGTCTGAATAATGGTCGCTGGCGTGACGTTCAGCGTGTATTTCCACGTCCCGACGTCGCCCAAAGTGTCCTTATCGGCACCCGAGACAGCGTAGACACCGACCTTCAGTGGCCCGGCGACGGTCGTGACGACGCCCGCACTCGAGACTGACAGTCCGGGCACGGTCAACACCGTGGCATAGGTTACAGAACTTCCTCCTTGGGTGGTCGGGGTGAGTTGGGTAGTGAAGGTTGTGGATTGGGTTGTCGTGACGGTGTCGGAGAAGGGAGCCGTTTGGGTGATGGTTCCAAGTGGTGCGACGCTGGAAGACACGGAAACGACGTCGGTATTGGACGTCGCGCCCGTGAAGTCGCCGTCGGTGTCGCTGAAAGTGGTCGATGCGCTGTAGTTGCCGGTGATGGCGCCGGAGATAGTACACGTCGCAATGCCACCCGAAAGCGTCGTGTCAGTACAATTGACTGGATTGTCATTGGGATCAGTCACCGACCACACGATGGTTCCTTGGGGCGTGCCCGTTCCGGGACTCGCGGCGCTCACTGTGGTCGTGAAAATGAAGTTCGAGCCAATTCCGGGGCTCACGGCATCGTCACTCACCACGTTGTCAGCGGCATCAGGGGTTACGTCCACCGGCGGTGCGGCGCCGTTAGATCCCGCGAAGGTCGAATCGCCACCGTACGTGCCGCTAAAGGTGTAGGTCCCGGGAGTTTCCCTGACGTAGCAGCTGGTCAACGGCAGCACGATGGTGCAGGCCGTACCAGGATTTATCCCATCGCTCACCGTCACGGTTCCCGTCGGGGTGCCCGATCCCGAAACCGCGGGCGTGACAACGGCCGTGACCACGATCTTCTGGCCCGACACGTAGGTGCTGGCGTCCGTCGACACGACCGTGTTCGTGCCAGCGGTGCCCGCGGCGACCGCACCAACGTCGACCGTGTCGGTATTTGAAGCGGAATTCGTGAAATCACCGTCCGTGTCAGTGAAGTACGTGGACGCCGAGTAGGTACCGGCGAGGGCATCGCTCACCGAACAGGTCGCAATTCCACCGGCGAGCGTCGTGTCGGTGCAGGAAACGGGATTGTTGTTGGGGTCAAAAACCTTCCAGGTGATCGTGCCGCCCGGAGTGCCCGATCCGGGGGTCACGGCGCTCACCGTGGTGGTGAAGGTGAAATTAGCTCCGGCAACGGGACTGGACGCGTTGTCGGTGACCACGTTCTTGGATGGGTCGGGACTCACTACAACCGCCGTCGAAGAACCTGTCGAGGTTAGAAAGTCCACGTCGCCGCTGTACACGCCGGTGAATGTGTAGCTCCCTGCACTCTCGACAATGGTGCAGGTGGTGGATGGCAGCGTGATGGTGCACGCGGTGCCGGCATTGACGCCGTCAGAGACTGCGATGGTGCCGGTTGGCGTGCCGGCTCCCGGAGCGACCGGCGCCACAATGGCCGTGACCACGATGTTCTGGCCGGACACGTAGGTCGGCGAATCCGTTGTCACGGCGGTCGTCGTGTTCGCCTGGTTGACCACTTGGGTAATCGAGGTCGAAACGGGAGAAATCGCGTAGTTACTGTCCCCCAGATACTGCGCCCTGATCGTGTGGGTGCCGGGCGAGGTGTAGGTAACCGTGCACGTGGCGGTGCTACCAGATAGTGGATCTCCTGATGAGCCCGAGCAATCGCCGATTGGCGTCCCGGAATCAAAGAATTCGATGTTGCCGGTCGGATTTCCCGCTCCCGGAGAGGTCACAGAGACCGTTGCGTTGTAGGTGACGGACTGTCCCACGACAGTCGGAGTGCCAGTGGTGGAGATGACCGTGGTCGAAGTATTGGCCTGTTCGACGACCTGGACAATGGAGGGCGAAACTGGTGATACCGAATAGTTGCTATCGCCCAGATACTGCGCAGTGATCGTGTGAGAGCCGATTTCTACGTACGTTACGGTGCACGTCACGGTACTGCCCGAAAGCGAAGTGCCTGATGAGCCCGAACACGCACCAATTGGCGTGAGGCCATCAAAGAATTCGACGTTTCCGGTTGGGGTACCGGTGCCGGGAGCGCCTACCGAGACAGTGGCCGTGTAGATAACCGACTGTCCAACGACCGATGGACTGCCGGTGGTCGACACCACAGCCGTCGTAGTGGCCGCCTGGGTGACAATTTGAGTCGCCTGAGCGGTCTTGCCTTCGTAGGAGGCGGTCACGGTTTGCGAACCCACCGAAAACGACGTACAGGAGCTGGCAACTGCTTCGCACGTACCGTTGGTAATGGTCAAAACAGCCGTCGAAGAGACGTTAGTGGAACCATTGAAATCATCAAAAGCGGTCACGACGTAGGTCACGGGCTGGCCCGTGACCACGGTGGAGTCCGCTGGACGAATGGAGATGTGGTCCAGTTTTGAATAGGCAGTTTGGATGTGGCCAGTTCCTGCACCTTGATTGGTGAAATAGGCCCCCGCCATTGAGACAGCTCCGAGCGCGGCCATGCTCCCTAAAAAGGAAAGAGTGAGGAATTTGAAGAAAGTTGGTCTAAATATCCGCCGATGACCACGACAAGATTGCTTCCGACTGACATCAGGTGATTGACCCCAGCCGAGTGAGTAATAAAAGAATTCGAGAAAAATCGCAGAAAAATTCGCAGCAGCGGCCGCGGATCCCTCGACTCTCGACGTTCCACTCAACTTTTTCACTTCACCCGCTCAGATTGCCTTAATTAATCGGAAAACAAAAGAAAATACGGCGCTTACGTGCGCTTACCCATGTCGATGGAGAGCCTTTCGGCCCAGAGTGTTGGGTTACCGGGCCACGGCAAAAAGATCCGTGACCCGGCAATCCAACCTGGTGAAGGCAGATGCCCACCACCAATGATTTCTGTTAGCTCGAGGTGAAAGTCAGGTTCACTGTCGCGCCCTGGCAAGCATCTTGATCTTGAGTCGGGATGTTGGTCAACGATATTGATGCCCCTGACGGATTTTCGTCATAGGTCGCACCGGCCGCTACCGACCCACCTGTGGTCGGGTTTGGCTGGGTAATTGCGTACCAACTTGTGAGACACTCTGCGTCCCCCGCCGTCGGGTGCTGGTTCGTGACAGACGAGACTGCAATCGTGACTCCATTTAGACCCTCGGAGATGGTTCCGGGGTTCGTCACGCTGAAGTTGATGGGCTGCGCTGGGCCTCCTGGGTAGAGATCCCCACTTGAGCTGCTTACGTTGAATTCCACTGCGGGCAAGTAGTAAGGAGTTCCGCCACTGCTACCGTTCGTGCTCCATCCGCCAAGCGACCCAGAACAGATTCCTGGACCAGACTGGGCTGGGGAGTCCAAACGGAACGTACCGGGATCGGTTCCATTGCAGTAAAACTCGGCACCTGACGAATTCATGTCCAACTGGCCAACATTCGTGTCAGTTCCAAGAGATGGTGCTACGTCTGACGTATTAAGCCCGACGTTTAGCGAGTCGTATGGACCCGGAGCAGCAGTCGGATCCGCGCCGTAGTTCGTCGTATTGAACGAAATACCATAAATAACCGTGCTTGGGAGTGTTATATCCTGCGAACTGAAGTCGAATGTGATGTTGTCCGCTAACCCATGGTGGCACTTGTTGTCAGCTGTGACCCCAAATGCCGTCGCGGTCGCCGAGTTGTCGAGCCATTCTCCGCCCGCGTAGTCGAGAGCCCCACACGCAGCGTTATACGACGGTCGATACGGGATGTTGAACGACTGAGTGGCCGTTGCAATGACGCTGCCAACTACGCCACTTCCGGCATCGTTATAGATCGTTAACGTTATGGGCTGAGAAAAGGAAGTTCCGGGCGTACTTGAGCAAGCAACGGTATCGCCGGGACTTGATGCCCAGTTCCCGCATGCCCAATCCTCCATGGTCACCACCACGTTATTAAGAGGTTCTGCGGAACCAGCCAAGCCCACTTCATTGCCGAGCTCACTTATTGAATCCGACTCGAATCCTTCACTTACCAAACTTGCCGGCAAACCAGGCACCAGACTGTCATATGAGGGAGTGCCGTTTGTGTCCTGAGTGATGACCAAACCAGTCGCAGTAGCGTCCTGCACACTGCCCGTACCATTCCCGCTTGAGGTCCAGTACGCAAAGGCAGCGCCCGCACCCCCAATGACGACCGCGAAAGCCACTGCTATCACCGCCGTCTTCCTTCGAATTTTAAAGATTTTCATTACTCTTGGTCTCCTAAATAGTGATTGATTGATTTACTTCTTGTAACAAGCGGAGGTTTCGCCGTTCGCTCCCCACGGACCAGGCGACCAAATGCGGCCCGTGGATCAATGCTTCGCCATTTACTGCCAGGAAGCTCCTCAGGGGAAGGTTCCTGTTGATGCGGAACAGACGGGGCGGGTTGCTAATCCCCGCCTGCACGAACCGCAACACCTTTTCGGTCATAGGCAACACTGGAAGTGTTATTTGACCAAAGTCAACTAATTCTGGAGCACGCGATTTACGAATTGAAGCGACGCGCATCATCCATCTGGATTCAACGTGGTTCGGCTGCCGGGGCCGCGCATCATTGCCAACGAATGGTGCCTTTTAGCCTTTGAATTAAGAGAGGTTCTGATGACTGGTGAACGGTTCACGCCGCGCGCCGAAGTGGCGAATCCAATCACTACTGTCTCCCAATCAGCCCGAATCTCTTTGGAGCATGTCAGCAACGCCACGCGTTGTCAAATTGGAGTGATGCCGTCGCGAGCGTGTGGTGGGGAGATTCTCAGGAATCTAATATGGTCAGAAAAATGGCCCCACGAATCTCAGGCGTTCGAGGTTCCAGAAGCGCAAAACGGTGCCTCAAGTTTCAAGATTTAATGATCACTCGGATGAAATCATCGATCAGGAATTCAAAATCTCCCAACCTCAAGGACGTTGATGAGGAGATTCTGTCGTCTTTTCACCCGTTCATGAGAACCCAATGAATATATGAGCCGTCGAATTGTCGAGGCGCGCTGTGTTCGGTCTCATCAGGTCCAATACCCACGAGCAACGATTCGAAGAAGTTTCTTGCACGATCAGTGGTGGACAATTTACGTCCAGTTCATCTTCAAATGCACCATCGAACGACCATTGAATGGCGCCAGAGACGTAGCGGTCTCCCCCACGACACGGGCACAATCGACAGAGAAATCAGGAACCGGGTGGCATGGAAAAGAAATCATCGTCAGGAATCGAAATCCCCGAGATTTCTACGCCCAAAAAGAAGGAACCAGTCGAGGGTGGAGTGTCCCTCGACTGGTTCCGATGAAGCAACTGCGTTGTTTCCACCACTAGGCGGTCTTGTAGCTCCTTATCAGGTCGTCGTAATGAATGCCTTTCCGTCGCCAGCAGCCGAACTGCCTGGCTTGGCCACACCCCGCATGACCGCCTTCGTGTAGTGCAAGGCGGCAAGGTCGTACTTTAAGAGGCCAATGACGTTGATTTCGCGCGCGCGGCTCAGTCCGGCCTTGTGGGCCGCGGTGCCGTTGTTGTCCGGGTAGGCCGTGATCGTGATCACCCGGTAGTGGTGATCGGCGATCAACTTGGCGACCTTCTCAATGACATTGATGGACTTCTGGGCACTGAGACCACTTTGGCCCAGCGTGAAGGTCACCACGCCCAGGGTGCGCTTGGCCGACGGCTTCGCAGCACTCGAGGACAGGGTCGTCGAGGTGCTGCTCGCTGCGGTGTAGGCGTTGGTCGCCGCAACCGTCGCAACCAAGCTGCAGACCCCTGCGCCGATGAAGTCGACCTGGGTGCCGCTGACCGTGCAGACCGATGTGGACGTGGAGACCACGGAGAACACCGTTCCGTCACCGGAGGTCGAGTAGGTCGGCGTGAAGCTGCCACCCTTCTTCGCCGAGGCCGGCATGTTGGTAATGCTCACCGTCGGGGTGGGCAAGGTTGGAGGAGGCGTAACCGAACCGCCACCGCCGCCACCGCCGCCGCCACCGCCGCCGCCGCCAATGGCAGTCCATTGGGCGTAGAGGGTTACGTCACCGGTCAAGGTGTAGGGCGAAGTCAGTGCCGAACCACCCGAAGATGCCATGAACCAGCCATCGAAGGTCGAGCCAGACAGGGTGGGAGCACCGGGCAGCGTGATCGTCGAACCGTCAGGATCGGTCATGTTGCCTACTGCCGATCCACCCTGGGAGTCGAAGATGACCGTGTCGGTCGCCACGACCACAGGCGTCCACTGGGCGTAAAGCGTCACATCGCCGGTCAAGGTGTAGGGCGAGGTCTCCATCGTGCCGCCCGAGGCAGATGTGAACCAGCCGTCGAAGGTGAAGCCACTCTTGGTTGGGATGGGCAGCGCGATCGTCGAGCCGTCAAGTCCGGTCATGTTGGATTCCGAGGTCCCGCCCTCAGAGTTGAAGCAGACCGTGTCGGTGGTGACCACGACTGCCGTCCAGTGAGCGTAGAGGGTGACGTCGCCGGTCAAGGTGTAGGGCGAGGTCTCCATCGTGCCGCCCGAGGCAGATGTGAACCAGCCGTCGAAGGTGAAGCCACTCTTGGTTGGGATGGGCAGGGTAATCATTGAGCCGTCAGGTCCGGTCATGTTGGATTCCGAGGTCCCGCCCTCAGAGTTGAAGCAGACCGTGTCGGTGGTGACCACCACGGCCGTCCAGTGAGCGTAGAGGGTGACGTCGCCGGTCAAGGTGTAGGGCGAGGTCTCCATCGTGCCGCCCGAGGCAGATGTGAACCAGCCGTCGAAGGTGAAGCCACTC
>JBEKQN010000307.1:0-3040 GCA_049519675.1 Acidimicrobiales bacterium
CGGTCTTTCCTTTTTCGAACAATCGCGAGCATCTGCTGAAGGCCGTGGAACTGGCGGCGGTGAACCAGCTTCCCGCGGTGAATCTGGGGTCGGCTGCGTTGTTGAGCGGTCTGAGCATGTCGGTGACCGGCGCGGTGACGCCAGGAACCAGTGCGGAGGGCACAGCGGACGGTTCCAGCGCCACCGATCCGCTGGGCACGCGCGGCGACATGGGCTTTACGGTGAATGCCGGGCTGCGGGAGATCGACGCGCTGAAGGGGTTGGTGAAGCAGCTCAGTCCCCTGCCCTTCCAGAAGACCGTGCTGCTGCTGAGCACCGGTCTGACAAGACCGCCGGATCAGTTGGAATATTGGGATTCGCTGATTCATGCGGCGACAAAATCCGGCGTCACATTTTACGCGTTGGATGTGTGGGGATTGGGCGTTTGCCAGGATGTGGCCAGCGACAGTTGTACGACGCCGCAATCGGCCATCGCGCCATCGGTAGCCATGATGCAATACACCGCGTCGCTCAGCCGCGCGCAAGGGACCGCGGGCGCCACCATTCTGCCCACGACGCCGACCGGCCCGCCGCAATCTTCGCCCACCGCCCAACTGATGGAACTGGCGCACCAGGATGACTATCTGAAGTTCGGCGTGTCGAGCGCCAATCGGCAGGAAGCCATTCGCGAGCTGGCCGAACGCACCGGCGGATTCCTGATCGCCAATACCAACAATTCGGACCAGCTTTTGCGGCACGTGATGGAAGAGGTGGATACACACTACGAGATCGCCTATCCGCCGACGTCGGAACGCGAGGACGGCCACTACCGGAAGATCGAGGTGAAGCTGGCGCGCGCGGGCCTGCGCGTGGAGACTCGCAGCGGCTATTTCGCGGTACCCGACACCGGCGAGCGTCCGGTAACCGCCGAAGAGATGTCGGAACTGCGGGCGCTCGACACGAAGCCACGTCCGCACGCCTTCGATTTTCTATCGCGCGCTTATCGCTTCCGCGAGGCTGGGGGCACGACGCAATATTCCATCGCGTTCGAGATGCCCATCGCCAATCTGACGGCTACTCCCGCTGCCACGGCGCATAAGCGCCGGATGCACGCGTCCATGCTGGCGCTGGTGAAGAACGCCCAGGGGCAGATCGTGGACCGGATCAGCAAAGACGTTCCGTCGGAAATTGCCGAAGATCATCTGGCGGAGGTGCGCGTGGAGTTCATGACCTGGCAACATGCGGTGAACCTGGCGCCGGGGCACTACACGGTGGAGACCGCGATTGTGGATCATGAAGGCAACCGGGCCAGCACGGGGAGTATCGAGATCGACAATCGGGAGGAGCATGGGGTCGGGCTAAGCGATCTTACGTTGGTGCGGCGGCTGCACCGTCTGGGGCCTCCGCCGGACCCCGCGGATCCCTTCGAATACCCGGGCAAGCGGGTGCTGCCCTTCGTTACCAATACTCTGTTTCCCGGCGCGCTGCCGTACATTTACATGATGATTTATCCCGAGGCTGGGAACCCGGCCAAGCCCGAGTTGAGCGTGCGGCTGTTGAAGAACGGCAAGGCGCTGACTACCATCCATCCCGCGTTACCGGCGTCCGATTCGAGCGATGTGGCAGGCGGGATTCCCATGATCGTGACGCCGACCAGTAAGCCGGGCAGTTATGAGGTGAAGGCCACGGTAACGCAGGGGGCCAGTTCGACGGAACGCACGATCGCCTATACGGTACACTAAACCAACAAACGAACATGTTTAAATCCGGACTTTCCAAACAATTCCTGTACCTGATGTTTTTGACGCCTGCGGTATGGGGCCAGCAGAAGCTGGACCTCGGCGTGGTCTCACACATTAAGACCGAAGCCTACGATCACTCGAAGGTGATGGACCATCTCTCGTGGCTGAGTGACGTTTACGGTCCGCGGCTGACGGCGTCGCCGGAGTTTTTTCAGGCGGCGGAGTGGGCGGCGGGACGGCTGCGGGAGATTGGCCTGAGCGACGTGCATCTGGAGAAGTGGGGACCGTTTGGGCGAGCATGGTCGGCGGAACAATTCTCGCTCGAAATGATGGAGCCGCGCTACGCTCAACTGAACGCGACTCCGCTAGCCTGGACCGCAAGCACCAATGGGCCGATTACCGGCGAGACGATTCTGGCGCCGCTGCCGCGCACCTTCAATCCGAAGAAGGCGCGGGAGGAGTTCGACGCCTTCCGCAAGGAATGGAGCGGCAAGCTGCGCGGCAAGTTCGTGATGCTGCGCGATCCCAAGATTCCGGCGGAACAGAGCAAGCCGCAGTTCCGGCGCTATACGGATGCGGAGCTTGGCGACATTGCCAAGGCGCCGGAACATGCGGCTAAAATTACCGGCAAGCTGGCGGACTTGAAGTGGCCGGACGATCCGGAAGAGTTGGGCAAATTCTTCAACAGCCTGCCGGAATCGGTATTCGACGAGTTGTTCGATGCGGCCATCGCCATGGCCACGGAGCGGAACCGTTTCTTCCAAAGCGAAGGCGTGTTGGGGATTATTTTGCGCGACGACCGGTCGCACGACGGCACCACCAATGCCGAACAAGCGGGATCGCACAAGGCCGCCGATGGGCTGGCGGTTCCGACGTTCATTGTGACGGCGGAACAATACAACCGCATGGCGCGCATCATGGAAAAGAAGACGCCGGTGAAGGTGCGGATGGCGCTTAAGGTGAAGGCTTCGGACACGGACGTTGATTCCGCCAACATCATCGGCGAAATCCCGGGCGGCAGCAAGAAGGACGAGGTGGTGATGATTGGGGCTCACTTCGATTCGTGGCATGCCGGGACTGGCGCGACGGACAACGGCGCGGGCAGCGCGGTGATGATCGAGGTGATGCGCATTTTGAAAACGCTGAACGTGCCGATGGACCGCACGGTACGGATCGGGCTGTGGAGCGGCGAGGAAGAAGGGCTGTTCGGCTCGGCGGCTTATGTGAAGGCTCATTTCGGCGACGCGAAGAGCATGAAACTGCTGCCGGACCATGCCAAGCTATCCGGCTATTTCAACCTGGACAACGGCAGCGGCAAG
>JBEKQN010000308.1:0-2576 GCA_049519675.1 Acidimicrobiales bacterium
GAAGGCTGAGAGGCGTATTCGCGCCGGTGGCAGTGATTAGCCCTTCATAGCGGCCAGGCCCCGGCACATTGCCGGAAAGACTCACGACCAGGTTAGCCGATCCTCCCGAGGGCAGTGTAACGCTGGTGCTCTGCGAACCGTTCACCAGCACCTGAGTGCCAGATAGTCCGGCGGGCTGCACGGTGGTCAGATTCAAAGTAACGGAAGACGCCCCACTGTTAAAGGCAGTCACAGTTTCAGACGCCGGCAACGCACCGCTCAGTATGCCAAAATAGATCGAAGTCCCAGGCCCCCCGGCGGTCGCTGGGAGGAACTGAACGTTGGAAGCCACCGCGTTCTGTGTCTGCAGCAGTCCGGCTCCAACACCAACGAGGGGCGCAGCCGCGGTGCCGTCGGTGGTCTTTAGCCCCGATAATGAGGCTGTGTTGACTAAGGCGGACTTGACCTGTAAAGGCGTAAAGCCGGGATTCGCCTGGATCACCAGCGCGGCTGATCCTGAAAACATGGGGGTAGCGAAGCTGGTGCCATCGGCGACACCATATTGATTGAAGTTAAAGAGTTCGCCCTGCGGATCGTAGTTCTGGGCGGCCAGCAGGAAGTCGGTGGCGGCGGCCGCGGCATCCGGTTTAACTCCCACGCCGCCGGTTCCAAAGACGGGTCCGAGAGAGGCGAAGCAGGCTACCGATCCCGGTATCAGGGCTTCGGTAGGAAGGGGGGCACTCTCAACAGGAATGCACTTATCGTCGACATACTGGGTGGATGCGGGCGCCTGAAACGGATTGGGATTCAGGGTGACACTGGCGCCAGGATTCGCGTCGATGTAGGTCTTCAGGTTTGCGCCATCGGTTTGGCTGATCAGGAACGCCGGGATCAGCGCCGCCGTGCCTACACTCCAGGGCGAGAGGCCAGTCCCGTTATCGATGATGATCACCCCCAGCGCGCCGGAATTCTGGGCGTTGCCGACCTTGACGCTGAAATCGCAGGTGCCGCGCAATACCAGGACGAATTGGCCACTGAGCGCGCCAGGCGCTACGCCGGAGCATAGCAATCCATCGCTGTCTCCAGCCTGTGTCACATCGATGGTTGGTTCGGTGACAGGTCCCGCCGGATCCGGTCCATCGTAGCTTGTGACCGCGGCGATTTGTTGCAGGTTGGCGGGAACGCCGCTGCCCGGCACATCCACGCTTTGCGTGTAGGTGACATCGTTCTGGATACCGCCGGCAGCCAGCACGGAGGGCTCATAGGCGGGCGTGGAGATGGTCTGCAGCGTGGGTGTGCTGGCAGAATTGAAATTGTACTGATAGCCGATATTGGCGTCGTTGCCCGCCGCCGCTACTACGGTAACGTAGCCATTTTCGACCGCTGTTTCGAGCTCATAGGCGAATGCGTCGCAGGCGCTGCCATTGCACCCGTCCAAAGGGCCGTAGTAGGGCAGGCCGCCCAGCGACAAGTTGATCACGTCCACGCCATCGCTGACGGCATCGTTCACGGCTTGCATCAATCCGCTCCCGGAAGCGCCAGGGTTCACTTCATCGGAACCGAAGACCTTGTAATTTCCCAGAAAAGCCATGGGCGCCACGCCCGAGACGGGAATGCCATTGACCGTCGTGCTCATACCGGCCGCGACCGAAGCGACTCCAGTGCCGTGACCGATCAAATCCCGGGCGGTGTAGTCGTCGGGCCTCGATTGTGAAGTGGGGGCGCTGGTGTCAGTTTCGTCGGAAGTTGCCACATAACTGACATAACTGCGGGCGACGATCACTTTGTTATTAGTGAAAGCCAAGTCCGCCGTGGTATCCGCCACGGGGTAACCCGATGGCGGCGTCAGCGCCTGGTTAAACGACGGGTTATTCTGATCGATGCCGGTATCGATGATGCCGATCAGCAACCCGGCGCCGGCGTTGGAGACGCCGCCAATTCCGGAACTATTCCAAGCTGCCGCGACATTGCTGAGAGTGAGTTGATCCTTTCGCTTATACGTTCGCAAAGGAACCACGGACTTCACGCCCGGCAGCGCACCCAGCGCGGCAGCCTGCGCGGGGGATGCAACCACGAACAGGCCGTTCATCAAGTGCTGGATCCCACCGGTAACACGGATATGCTTGCTTTCAATCTGGGAGCGCAGGCTGGCCTGCACCTGCCGCAAATGCTGCCGGTATGGCTCGGCGGCCGCGCGAGTGGTGCGGAACTTGCCGGGATAGCGCTTCACCGCGGGTGGTTCATTCAAAATCACGATCCATTCCTTGGAGGGTGGCGTGGCAGCTTTCGCGGACGGCGCTACAACCGCGGCTGCGAGGAATAATGAGGTGAGAACAAGTCGTGTTGTTAAGTTCATGTTAAATGCCTAAGAAGTCAGGAGCCGTAACTCTACAGCGATCCTACCAAAAACTTTAGAGACGCAAGCGGCTCTTATAGCGGTACATTGAATTCGGCAGTATAGGATCGCACAGAGTAAAGTGGCGCTTCATGCCGAGAGATCCTGGGATAAAGCGGCGAGAAACTCTTCCCGGTGAGTTTGCAGATAGAAGTGACCTCCGGGGAAGACCCGTAGCGCAAAAGCGCCTGTAGTCTGCTCC
>JBEKQN010000309.1:0-2916 GCA_049519675.1 Acidimicrobiales bacterium
CGACCGAATCCTCCGACGGCTACACCGGCACCACGCCGGTACAGGTTGCCGAGTTGCTGGGCCTGCCGTCGATCACCTTCGCCAAGTCGGTCGCCATCGACGCAACGACCGTGA
Source organism: Acidimicrobiales bacterium (assembly GCA_049519675.1). GTDB lineage: Bacteria > Actinomycetota > Acidimicrobiia > Acidimicrobiales > RAAP-2 > RAAP-2. The sequence continues at coordinate 115 of JBEKQN010000309.1, forward strand.
AGGTCGAGCGCCAGACCGAGTCCGGTTACGACGAGGTGACGGCGCCGCTGCCGGCGCTCGTGACGGTGACGGCCGGCGTGGTCGAGCCGCGCTACGCGTCCTTCAAGGGGATCATGGCTGCGAAGTCCAAGCCGCTCGAGGTCCTCTCGGTCGCCGATCTCTCACTTGGTGACCAGACGGGACCAGGCGGCGCGCGACAGGAGATCACGGAGGTCGTCGTCGCCGAGTCGCGCGCGGCTGGCGAGAAGTACGTCGACGAGGGCGACGGCGCTGAGCGCATCGTCACCTTCCTCGAGTCGATCAAGGTTCTGTAGGAGAGACATGGCACTATCTAACGTTTGGATCGTCGCCGAACCGTCAAACGGTTCGTTCACGACGACTTCACTGGAACTGCTCACCCAGGCGCGCACCTTCGGCGCCACGCTCTCGGCCATCACGTGGGGTGGCGACTCGTCACTCGCCGCTGTCGCGGGCGAGTACGGCGCGACGACGCTCTATGACGTCGGTGACCTGAGCGGGGCATTGCCCGGCGTGCCGGTCGCCTCGGCGATTCAGGCGCTCATCGGATCGGTCGGAGCACCCGACGCGATACTCGTTCCGACGAGCTACGACGGACGCGACATCGCCGGTCGTCTCTCTGCTCGACTCGATCGACCGGTGCTCACCAATGTCACCGGGCTCTCGGATAACGGTGGATTGGTCACCGAGCACCCGATCTTCGGTGGCAGCCAAACCGTCAAGGCCCGCTTCACGGGCGAGGGACCCGGTATCTTCGTCATTCGCGCGAAGTCCTTCGTCGCCGAGGCGAGTGGCGGACCCGCGGCGTCAGTTGTCGCGGCGCCCGCCGGTGACGTCGGTGCCACCGGCACCTCGACCATCACGGCGACGCACGTCGAAGAGCGGGTCGGACCGAAACTCGAGGAGGCCGCCGTGGTCGTCTCCGGAGGACGCGGACTCGGCGAGGCCGAGAAGTACGCACTGATCGAAGAGATCGCGAAACTGTTGAACGGCGCCGCGGGGGCGTCACGCGCCATCGTCGACGCCGGGTGGGTTCCCTACTCGCACCAGGTCGGTCAAACCGGCAAGACCGTCAAGCCGACCGTGTACATCGCGTGCGGGATCTCGGGAGCGACCCAGCACATGGTCGGCATGAAGGGTTCGAAGAACATCGTCGCCATCAACAAGGACCCGGACGCACCGATCTTCCAGATCGCGGACTTCGGGGTCGTGGGTGACGTAAACAAGGTTCTGCCGGCGCTCATCGCCGCGCTCAAGGCGCGAGCCTAGGAAAACATTGACGACTCGAGTCCCGTGTTGGGTCTCGACATCGTGCCCACTTCGCGGGGCCTAAGAATTTAGGCTGGTGGCAACATGAGCAGCCCTATGACCACGTCGGATCGCCGGTGGTGGGCTCTGGGGGTACTCAGCATCACGCAGTTGATGGTGGCGCTCGACGCGACGGTCATCAACATCGCGTTGCCGCACGCCCAGCGTGACCTCCACTTCTCGGTCGCCAATCGTCAGTGGCTCATCACGGCCTACGCCCTTTCCTTCGGCTCGCTGTTGCTGATCGGCGGGCGACTCTCGGACATGTGGGGTCGCCGCACCTCGCTCTACGTTGGACTCGCCGGCTTCGCCATCGCGTCGGCCGCGGGCGGTTGGGCGCACAACTTCGCGACGCTGGTGACGGCCCGCGCTGTCCAGGGCGTCTTCGGCGCCGTCCTCGCGCCGGCCGCGTTGGCCGCCCTATCGTCGACCTTTGGCGAGCCCCGGGAGCGCGCTAAGGCCTTTTCGATCTACGGTGCGATCGGCGCCTCGGGCGCCGCGATCGGACTGCTTCTTGGGGGCGCGCTGACCCAGTGGGCGACGTGGCGCTGGTGCCTCTTCATCAACCTCTTCTTCGCCGCGATCGCGATCGTCGGCGTCACGCTCTTCGTCGACGGCGGTAAGCGCAACGGTGCCTCGAACCTCGACGTCTTCGGCACGCTGTTAGGCAGCGCGGGACTGTTCTTCGTCGTCTACGGCTTCGCGCACGCCGTCAACACCGGTTGGGGCAACTACATCACGTGGGGGAGTCTCGTCATCGGTGTCGCGCTGCTCGTGGCCTTCGTGCGTTGGCAGCAGCGATCGAAGAACCCGTTGCTGCCGCTTCGCGTACTGATCAACCGCGTACGCGGTGGCTCACTCGTGGCGCTCTTTCTCACCAGTATCGGGATCTTCGGCATCTCGCTCTTCCTCGCCTACTACTTGCAAGGGACACTCGGCTACTCACCGCTGCGTACGGGCGTCGCGTTCCTGCCGCTCGTCGGGGCGATCGCGCTCTCCGCCTTCATCGCCAGTGCTCGGCTCCTCGCGGTCAGCGGTCCGCGTCCACTGATCCCCACAGGGATGCTCTTGTCGATGATGGGCATGATCCTCTTCACCAGGCTCACGCCGAACGCGGACTACTTCTCGAACGTCTTGCCGGGCCTCGTCGTGACTGGTCTCGGACTCGGACTGATCTTCGCTCCGGCGATCGCCAGCGCGACCGCGGGCGTCCGCCCGAGTGACGTCGGTGCGGCCTCGGCGCTCGTGAACACGACTCAACAGATCGGCGGGTCGATGGGACTCGCGCTGCTCAACACGATTGCGGTCACGGTCACAGCGCGTTCGAACGGCATTGACAAGTTCTATAACTCGTACTCCGCCGCGCACAAGGCAGCGGTGCTCGCGACTTTGCACGGTTACGCCGTCGCGTTCTGGTGGGCGGCCGTCTTCTTCGGCGCCGGGGCGATCCTCACCCTCGGACTGCTCGAATCCGGC
>JBEKQN010000310.1:0-2865 GCA_049519675.1 Acidimicrobiales bacterium
CCGGTCCGGCGGACGAGACGGCCGACTTCGACGGCGTGCTCAGGCCGGTCGGTGACGCCGCCCAGCAGCACGTATTCAAACGTGATGCGCTCGCGGGGGCGCAGCTTCACCTGCCTCACCGCGTCCATCACCGCCTCGATGGGCCACTTGCGATTGATCGGCATAATCTCGGCGCGGATGCGGTCGTTGGGCGCGTTGAGGCTAATGGCCAGCTTGGGGCGAAACTCCGCGCTTTCAACTGCAAAGCGTTCAATACCAGGAACGATGCCGGAGGTGGAGACGGTCATTCGCCGAGGGCTCAAGCCCACCTCTGAGACCAGCAAACGCACTGCTCCCATGAAGTTGTCGTAGTTGAGGAAAGGCTCGCCCATTCCCATGAAGACCAGATTCACACGGTCGCGGCCCACTTCGACTTTGTGGCGATCGAAGACTGCCAGCACCTGCCCGGCGATCTCGCCTGCGCTCAGGTTGCGTTGCAAGCCGAGCTTGGCCGTGAGGCAGAACTGGCAGTTGACGGCACAGCCCACCTGACTGGAGACACAGATGGTGGCGCGCAGCCGGCTCTTCTCTTCTCCGTCTCTCAGTTCCCGGTCGGTATCATCCACATCGCTGCCGTCGCCGGATTCGCCATCGTCGCCTTCCGGCATCCAGACGGTTTCCACCGTTTGAGACCCTTGCTCCGCCCCCTGGCTTTCGACCAGATAGCGCTCCGTCCCGTCTATGGATTGAAAAACCTGCGCGATCCGGGGCCGGCCAACCTGCCATCCCGCTGCGGCCAGCTTTTGGCGCAGTGGCTTGGGCAGCGTCGTGATTTCGTTCAGTTCTGAAAGACGTTGACGATAGAGCGCTTCAGCCAGTTGCCGTCCTCTCCATGCGGGTTCGCCCGCATCCACCATCAGCGCTGCAAGCTCCCCTGTGTCGAGGCCAAAGAGCGGTCTTTGACGGCCCTCCAATGCGGCTTGGCAACCGGCGGTCTGGCTGGAAGCGTCTAAACGAACGAGTTGGCTGGGATTCACGGTCACGGCTTGGCTCAGGATAGAGCATTCAGTCTCTTCGTGCAGCCGCAGTCTTCGTTTGTGAGATGGATTCGGCCCAGCTTCGCCACCAGGAACGTACCGCCCGCCCCAGTTGCCCTACAATCGAGCTTGAAGAGATGATGACCAACCCCGAGCGAAATCTTCGCCGCACCGTATTGCCGAACGGCCTGATTGTGCTGACCGAGCGCATGGAACATCTGCGTTCGGTGGCCATGGGCGTGTGGATCAAGTCCGGTTCACGCTGTGAGCCTGCGGAGACCAACGGCATCAGCCATTTCGTCGAGCACATGCTCTTCAAGGGCACACGCTCGCGCACCGCACAGCATATTGCCCGCGAAATGGATTCGATCGGCGGCAATCTCGACGCCTTTACCGGCAAAGAGACCATCTGCTTCAACGTCAAGTCGCTGGCCGACCACGTGCCGATTGCGCTGGATGTTCTGACCGACCTGGTGCTCAACCCCATCTTTGCCGAAGCTGATATTGAGCGTGAGCGCGGCGTGATTCTGGAAGAGATCAAGATCGACGAGGACAACCCGGACGTGCTGGTCCACGAGCTGTTTACACAAAGCTTCTGGAAGGGCCATCCGCTTGGTTGGCCCATCCTGGGCACCAAGGCAACGGTCAGCGGGCTTGACCGGGACAAGCTGCTGGCCTATCACGGCGACCGTTTTCACGGCGGCAACATCGTCTTTTCAGCCGCCGGCAACCTGAACCACGACCAGTTTGTTGCGGAAGTGACCGAGAAGTTTGCCGGGCTGGCCGGCGGCGAGACGCTCCACGAGCTTTCCGCGCCCGAAGCCAGCGCCCGCATCGTGATGCGCAACAAGAAATCTCTGGAGCAAGTGCAGATCTGCCTTGGCGTTCCCGCGCCGCCCATCACCGACGACAACCGCTACGCCACGCTGATTTTGAATACGGTGCTGGGCGGCGGCATGAGTTCGCGGCTCTTCCAGACCATCCGCGAAGAGCGGGGCATGACCTACTCCATCTACTCCGACCTGAGCCCCTACCGCGATACGGGAACCCTGCTGGTGTACGCAGGCACCTCGGCGGGCAAGGCGCTGGAAGTGGTGGACCTGATTCTGCTTGAGTTCCGCAAGCTGAAGGAGAAAGCGCTGACACACGAAGAGCTGACCCGCGCCAAAGACCAGCTCAAGGGCAACATCCTGATGGGGCTTGAAAGCTCGAACTCGCGCATGGCCAACCTGGCGCGCCAGGAGATGTACTTCCACAATTTCTTCAGTGTCGATGAGGTCATCGCCTGCATCGACGCGGTAGACGCCGCCCAGGTGCAATCCATGGCCCAGCGGCTCTTTGACCCAGATCGCATCGCCGTTACCCTGCTCGGCCGCCTGGACGGGGTCAAACTCAACCGGACGCGGCTGGATGCGGTTTTTAGCTGCTAGCTGCTTTTCGAGCGTCCGATTTCCCTTCCGCGTCCATACGTTGTAGCATTTTGTCGGATGGGTCGGCGTGTGTAGGCCCATACCACGAGGCAATGGAACTCATGAATCGCAAGTTTTCGTTCTGTATTGGCCGCCGCGTCGCGCAAGATGCTTGCGCGACCGGCGATTGTGAGCGGTCCAACGGCTTTACGCTGATGGAATTGCTGATCGTGATGGCGATCATCGCCATCCTGATGCTCATTGCCATTCCGACCGTGGGCAGCTTGAAGAAGAATGCCAACCGGCTCTCGGCCATTCAATCCATACGGGCCATCCAGCAGGCGCAGATGCAATACGCGTCCACCTATCCCGCGAATGGCTACACCTGCACGCTGGCGGCCTTGGGAGGCGACCCGAGCGCCGGGGCCCCGTCGCCAACC
>JBEKQN010000311.1:0-2795 GCA_049519675.1 Acidimicrobiales bacterium
GGGCGTGACCGTGGATAGCCTTGGAAATCCTTACGTCCTGTTTGGCAATCTGTACGGCGTACTCAAGCTGGATCTCTCAGACGCGCCGTCGCTCAACTTTGCGAATACCAGTGTCGGCCTGGCGAGCATGGCGCAGAACCTGACGGTGATGAATCTGGGCAACACGCCTCTTAGCATCAGCCAGATGGTTGCTCCGGCGAATTTCTCGCTGGGCGGTGCCGGAACTACCGCCGCCTGCAACCCAGGCAAGCAGACGCTGGCTGCAGCGGCAAGCTGCGTGCTCGGCATCCAGTTCACTCCAGCCGCGGGCGGGAGCACTAGCGGCAGCGCGGTTCTAACCGACAACGCGCTCAATGCAGCGGCGGCCACGCAGACGATTGCACTGCGGGGAACGGGAGCACCGGGGGCGCAGACGATCAGCTTTCCGAATCCTGGGACGCTGGCCTACGGAGTGGCTCCGATTACGCTTGCGGCATCGGCGACCTCAGCTCTTCCGGTCAGCTACGCGGTGATCTCAGGCCCGGCGCAGGTGAGCGGGAACCGGCTGACGATCAACGGCTTCGGCGCGGTGGTGGTGCAGGCCACCCAGGCTGGCGACGGGATCAGCTACAACGCGGCCACGGCTGTAAATGCGACGATCGTGGTGAATCCGGCGATGCTGACGGTGACGGTGAATAACGCGACGCGGCTCTACGCCGCGGCGAACCCAACCTTCAGTGGCATCGTAAGCGGCCTGCTGAACGGCGACACGGTGACGGTGGCGTACTCTACTTCGGCAACCGCTGCGTCGGCGGTTGGCAGTTACGCGATTACGGCGACGCTGACTGGCGCTGCACTGGGCAACTATACGCTGGCGATAACGCCGGGCACGCTGACAGTGGGCAAGGCGCCGTTAGCGGTGACGGTGAACAGCGCGACCCGGCTCTATGGCGCGGTGAATCCGAGCTTCGGTGGCACGATCGGCGGTCTGCTGAACGGCGACACGGTGACGGCGAACAATATGGGGCGGGTCTATGGGGTGGCCAATCCATCCTTCGGCGACACAATCACGGGTTTTGTGAATGACGACCAGATCGTAGTGGTGTCGGGTACGGCATCGCTGAGTACTACGGCTTCGGCTGGGTCAGTGGTGGGTGAGTATCCGATCACATTCGCGAGCCAGAAGCTGACGGCAGCCAACTACAGCTTTAACTACGTCAACGCAACACTGATGGTGAGCAAGGCGCCGCTGGCGGTGACGGTAAACAGCGCGATCGTGCTCTACGGCCAGCCGATTCCGGTGCTGGGCGGGACGCTGACCGGCGAGTTTGCAGGCGACGGAATTACGGCCATCTACTCAACCAATGCGGTGGCGGGCTCGGCGGCGGGTATATATCCGATGACCGTGAGCCTGCTGGACCCGAATGGCAAACTGTCCAACTACAATGTAGCGAACACCCCTGGAACGCTGACGGTCGCAGCCCCGGCAGTACTGCAATCTCCTGCCCCGGGCGCAACGCTGGGCACTGCAAATGTGCGCTTCACCTGGAGTCCGGGAGTAGGCGCCACGGACTATCAATTCTTCGTGGGAACCACCGGCAAGGGCTCCAGTGACCTGTATAGCTCGTGGGGGACGACGCTGGCGACAGCCACCATTGCCAGCATTCCGGCTGCGGCTGAGAATGTCTATGTCCGCCTTGGATCGAGAATCAGCGGAGTCTGGTCTTACATCGACTACACCTATATGGAGGCTGGAACTCCCACTCCGGCGGCGCTGCAGTCACCTGCCTCGGGCGCAACACTGGGCACTGCAAATGTGCGCTTCACCTGGAGTCCGGGAGTAGGCACCACGGACTATCAATTCTTCGTGGGAACCACTGGCAAGGGCTCCAGTGATCTGTATACCTCATGGGGGACGACGCTGACCTCGGCTACTGTTGCCAGCATTCCGGCTGATGCCCAGACTGTCTCCGTCCGCCTTGGCTCGCGGATCAACGGAGTCTGGTCTTACATCGACTACACCTACGTGGAGGCTGGAACTCCCACTCCGGCGGCGCTGCAGAGTCCCGCTTCGGGCGCAACGCTGGGCACTGCAAATGTGCGGTTCACCTGGAGTCCCGGAGTCGGTCCCACGGAATATCAATTCTTTATGGGAACCACTGGCAAGGGCTCCAGTGATTTATACAGCTCATGGGGAACGACGCTGACGACGGTTACCGTTGCCAGCATTCCGGCTGATGCCCAGATTGTCTCTGTCCGCCTTGGCTCGCGGATCGACGGAGTCTGGTCTTACATCGACTACACCTACATGGAGGCTGGGACTCCCGCTCCGGCGGTGCTGCTGGCTCCATCGCCAGGCACAAAGCTGGGCACGGCGAACGTGGTGTTCACCTGGAGTCCGGGAGTCGGTCCCTCGGACTATCAACTGCTGGTGGGAACCGCTGGCCAGGGCTCGAGCAATCTGTATAACTCGGGGTCGACGACGAAGACGGCGGCTACCGTTGCCAGCATTCCGACTGAGGCTCAGGTGGTGTACGCCCGTCTTGGTTCGGAGATCAACGGAGTCTGGACCTACATCGATACCACCTACACGGAGGCTGGAACGCCCACTCCGGCGATGCTGCAAACTCCAGCCCCGGGCGCAACTCTGGGTGCAACCCTAAGCACAGCCGTGGGCACATCCATGGTCACATTCACCTGGAGCGCTGGGATCGGCGTCGCACAGTATCAGTTTTGGCTGGGAACCGACGGCAAGGGCTCGAGCAATCTTTACAACTCCTGGACGACAACCCGGACAACGGCGACCGTTGCTGACA
>JBEKQN010000312.1:0-2746 GCA_049519675.1 Acidimicrobiales bacterium
CGTTTCTCAAGAATTTGTGGCGGGACGGCAAGTGGCGCGCGATGGCGTACCTGACGATTCCATCTCTGCTTTATTTAGGGGCAAGCATGGCTTCCACCATGGACATCGGCATCCGCCATATTCTGCCTGTATTTCCATTCTTTGTATTGATTGCCGCAGCCGCCGCAGTTGCCCTGGCGCGGAAGCAACCATGGGGTAAGTATGTTGCGGGTGGACTAATGCTGGCCCATGTTGCATCGTCGGTTCTTGTCTTCCCCTTCTACCTGACTTATGCGAACGAAGCGTGGGGAGGACCGACAAATACCTACCGGCTTCTTACCGACTCCAATGCGGATTGGAACCAGGGATTGCGCGCGGCCAAGAGCTACCTGGATGACCACAATATTCGCGACTGCTGGTTTGCCCACTACGGCTGGGATGTTGACCCTGCGTACTACAACATTCCCTGCAAACCGTTGCCTGATTCACTGTCGCACTATTTTGGTCAGCCCTTGCCGCAGATCCCCGCGCAGCTTGAAGGCACGGTTCTGGTTAGCGCCACTGAGGCCGATGGAGATTATTGGGGCCCTGGCGACCTGAATCCGTATGCCCAGTTTCTTCACCGCCGGCCTGACGCCCTGATTGCCAACAGCATTCTTGTCTTTCATGGCAAATTTGACGTATCGCAGCTCTCGGCTCTCACGCATCTCAGTCAGGCGCAGCAGTTTGCAGGCCAGCAGCAATGGGACAAGGCGCTGGCTGAGGTGCAAGTCGCGTTAGAGATGGAGCCGGGCTTAGCGGAAGCTCATGCTGTTCAGGGCCAAATCTTGCTGGGGATGCATCGCACCGGTGACGCGCAACGGTCATTCCAGGAGGCACTGGCCTTGGCCCATGCCGATTACCCGGAGTTTCAGGTGAGCAGAATACTCAAAATCCCCGCACAGTTTTCAGCGCCTTGAGCTTCTGCCGAGGCTGCGCCCTGGCCGGACGGCAGGAATGCCTCAAATGCGGTCGGCAGCGGGCAACTCAGGCAAGGAGAGTTCCACGCCGTCGGGTGGGTCGAGAGGGCCATCGCCGTGGGGCAAGAAGATGCCGTCCTGAGCGAGGAGCGCTTCGTAGATCGGGGTGCGCCTCCAGTGGCGCGCCAAGGCGAATGCGCTCATGTTGGCGATCATCAATGGCAGGACGAGTCCGTAGCCGCCGGTCATTTCAAAGACGATGAGAATTGAAGTCATGGGTGCGCGTATGATGCCGGCAAAGACCGCGCCCATGCCAACTACGGCGAATGCTCCGATGGCGTCAGAGGAATGGTGAAAGATGGTGACGTCAAGATATCCGACCGAACCGCCAAGCATGGCGCCCATGAAAAGTGCCGGGGCAAAGATGCCGCCCGAGCCACCGCTTGAGTAGGAGCAGACGGTTGCGGCCAGCTTGAGCACACAGAAGGAGATCATGCACGAGACAGACAGAGTTCCAGTAAGAGCGAGGGTGAGGGTTTTGTAGGGATCGCCGGCGATGCCGTTGAGATGAAAGAGCTGGAGCGCCAGCACTGCCATGCTGCCCACGGCCAATCCGCCGATCGAGGGCTGGACCCATTTGGGGACGTTCGCAAGCAGTTTGAACTTGGCGCGCAACCAAAGCAGCGAATCTGTGAATGCTACGGAGACAAGGGCCGCCAGCAGACCGAGCAGAGCGTACCACACAAGAGACGATGCGTTGCCGAGCGTGTAAGCGCGCTGCACGTGAAATACCGGGTTGGAGCCGAGAATGGAATGCTCGACAACGGCGGCGAGCGCGGCGGCGACAATGACGCCAGAGAGCATGGTTTGGTCAAGGTCGCCGATCAGTTCCTCAAGCGTGAAAGTGATGGCGGCGATGGGTGCGTTGAAGGCAGCGGCAATGCCAGCCGCCATGCCGACAGAGGCCATGCGGCGGCAGTTTTTGGGGCTAAGCCTGGCAACGCGGGCAAGCAGGCTGCTGACTCCCGCACAGATCTGGACGGTTGGGCCTTCGAGGCCAAGAGAGGCGCCCATGCCGATTTGCAAGGCGCAGAGGACGAACTTACCGATGGCCTCCCGCGAAGTAATGTAGCCGTTGCGCAACGCGTAGGCTACCTTAACCTGGGGAATGCCGCTGCCGGCGGCGGCCGGGGCGAAATAGGTGAGGCCGAGGCCTACCACCAAGCCGCCCACGCCGGGGGTGAGGATGGTCCACCAGATCCAACTGTAGCCATGGGCGGCGTTGGCGCGGTCGATGAGGTGAGCTTCGAGCCAACCGATGCTGAGATGGAAGGCCACCGCGGCCAATCCGCAGAGGCCGCCGGCCAGAATTGTGACGCCCAGAAGCCGCTGCCGCTCGGAAGGCATGCGGCGCATCAGCCAGGCAATAAACTTCGTGGAGAGTCCCTGAAATCCTACCCAATCGCTGCGTTTTGGACTTTCCTCGGGAATGGAAGTGGTCACAGGTCAAGTATAGAGGAGTGTGGGAGGACCCCGAACGGTGCGAATTTGTGCGATGGAAGCGCAGAATAAGGGTTCCCTGAATTCGTACTCCGCGCTAGAATTTCAGTATCCGCCATGTTTAGCCGCTCCGCAGTTCGAATCTCATCGACGCCCGTTCTGAAGCGATTTCATCGCGGCCGGCCCGACCGTGGACGGCGTTCTTCCCTCTGAGTTCTCGATCCGGTTGAGAAGTTTTCAGGATTGCCGTGGACCGTGCTCCGCGGAATCCAGCCGTGTCTCCGACGGCCGGAGGCACTTCATGCAAT
>JBEKQN010000313.1:0-3214 GCA_049519675.1 Acidimicrobiales bacterium
CCCGACGCTCACCGCGATCGTGCGGGCAGGCGAGCCGCCACCGCGAACGTCCTGGCAGATCCTGCCGGAAATCCAGTTCGTATCCAGATTGACGTCCCCCCAGCCGTACGCGAAGCCACTCCCGCCTGCGGTGAACGACTGCGAGGCGTGGAAACCCCAAGGTGGGATGCCGCTGCCCGCCGGGACGCCGCTACCCTTGTACCAGCAGCTCTGGACGGAGCTCCCGTCCGCCGAGGCGATCGTGGCACTCGAGCCCGCGGTCAACGCAAGGCACGCGATAGCAATCAAGCCCATCGGCCGGAGCCGTCGGATGCGCGACATACGTTATGGATCGGCGATCGGCACGGCACGCGCGCAAGGATTAGGCGAACGTACGACGTGGGAGGCCTCAAAGCCCGCGCAGGGACGGCTGCTAGCGCGGCAATCGGAGTTCGAACCTGCGGTGTCCAGCGCCCTGCGAGCTCGAAAACCAGTGGTTTGGATCGCAAACGCGTGATGCTGGCAGTCCGCTACAGCCGTGAGCTGATCGAGGCTGGACGGGTCTCGCTCCCGGTCGCGCAGACCTTCCGGCTCGCAGACGTCGCCGAGGCGCAGCGGGTGAGCGAGGCCGGTCACGTACGTGGAAAGCTCGTGCTGCTGGTGGACTGAGCGCGCTCCGTCGGCTATCGCGCGGGCCGGCGCCCACCATGCCTGGCGCGCCGTTCGTCCGGTCGAAACCAGGAGCGCGACGAGACAGCCGCCGCTCCGCGCGCCCACGGCTCACTCCGCGAAAGGCCGGCGCCAAGCCGCGCCACGGGAGCCACACTTTTCAACCGGCGCAAGTGGTCCGCTTTTCAACCGGCGCGGACAGCTGCGCTGCTGCCACCGCGTGACCCGTTCGAGGTGCAGAGATAGCTAGCGGGCGTTCGTTCTAAATGTGATGGTGCTTTGTGAAAGAGCTGACGTTCCGTTGCTGGCGACGAGTCGTACCGCGAGGACGTGTCGACTTCGCAGCAATTTCTGTCCGGCCGGATTCAGCTTCACGGTGATGCTTTCGCTGTGGCCGGCGTCCAGTGTGGCGACTGTCTTGCCGACGGCGATTGTTCTCGTCGAAGTCTTTGGCCTCGCCTTTGCCTTGGCGGTGATTGCGACCAGGGTTCCGCCCCTCAGTGTCTCGGTAACGCTGAGAGCGACGCTAATGCTGCACGTCGAACCGGTTGGGCCAGCACAGTTCGCGGTCGTCGTTGCGGTCGTCGGGCCGTTCACGGTCCAGTGTCCAGCCGTAGCTACGGTCGGCGTCGGCGGCGTGGAGGCCTGGGGCGCGACCGGGAGCGGTGTTGCCGGCGGCGTGGCGGGTGCGGTCTGGGCCGGAGTTGTCGGTGTGCTCGGCGAGCCAATGAAGGGACCCGGGTAGACCACCGTCGCGGTCACCGCGTGTTGGGTGTAGTTGAGTGTCACCGTCGGGCGCTGATCAAGCGGGCTGGTGCAATCCAGGGTGTAGGTGCCGCCGTTGGGGATCGGGGTTCCCGACGTGTCCGAAAGCTCGCCCGTGATCGTCCCGCCAGCCGTCATCAGCGTGTATTGGTCGCCGGTCACAAGATCCGCGCACCCGCCTTCTATCTCAACCTCCGCGCCCCCCAGGCTGATATCGCCTTTCGCCTTAATCTGCGAATCGGAAGCGCCAGAACCGGCTCCCCGTTGTTCGATGTAGAGGAGGAGCGCACTCTTCTGTTCAAGGGTCAGGGCGCCTCCGACGGCGAAATTGGGGGAGCCCGTAGCGTCGATCGACGCGCCCACCGACGTGAGCGCGCCGATGCTCCCGCTCGCATTGGAGAGGGCGACATCGGTCACGGTGACGGGGTTCCCGTCGGTGCCGTTGAGAGCGCCGGCTTCCAACTCGACGATTCCATTTGCACGCGCGTTGAACCCGACATCGCCCGTGTTTGATCCGGAGATCGAGACAGCACCCACCTCGACGTCAGACTCGACCGCGAGCCCGCCGGGATTGAGCTCGACGCCAAGTGGATAGTCGCCGCTGATGCCGCCGGTGTCGACGAGCGCTCCGCCGGTGATCGACCAATTCTGTGCGGCTGCGAGCGTAATTGGCAACCCCAGGGTGGCTCCTGACTCTGCGGTGGTTCCCGCCGCCGTCAGCCCGCCTGACCCTAGCGCGAGGCTGTCACCGGTGAGCTCATACCCATAGGTTCCGCCGTCGAGTGAGATCACAAGGCCCTTTGCACTGACGCCAGGGACGTCGTTGATGCTGTTGTAAGCCTCGTAGCAGCTCGTATAGCCAGGCGGGCAGCGGCTGCTGTTCAGCGTTGGAAACGTCAAGATCCCAATCGGGGTGTCCGGCTGCGGTATCACCCCGGCTTGCCAGTTGTTGGCGATTGACCAGGCCCCGCCCGTCCACAGACCGGCCGGCCCTTCGCCAGTCCACGTCTGGTCAGGGACATCCGCCATCGCCGTGGCCACACCAAGGCCAGCCAAACCGGCGCAGGTCAGCACCACCACAAGCCTGCGGGTCGACGGTCTCGCTCCGCGCCAAACGCCTCGAAGAAACCCCCGCACCGCCTAGTTCTACCAGACGCGGTTCCCGCCTACGGGTGAATGTCCTGACCAGAATCAGGGAAGCCTGGAGGAGCTTGTACGCCCCCCAGCGGCATCTGGTATCCGCGCCCAACGCACGGCTGGTGACCCCCTAAGCGCCACCTCCGCGCTGCCGCCTATCGCGCCCGGCGGCACGTCGACTAGGCGAGGGCCGCGAAGTCGCTCGTCCGCAGCTCAATAGATCAGCGCCCTCCGGAGCGGGTTGCTCGCGCGCGGTTTCGATTGTGGCTGGCGTCGTCGGCTAACTAGCTTTGCGGCAGGCGTGCGTCAGTGGGTGGCCCAGATCTCGCAGAGCCGGACGAGCGTCGCGGCGGCGGCCGCCATTTCCTGAAGCGAGGCCCACTCGCGGACGGAGTGGTACTCGTGGCCGCCGTCGAAGATGTTCGGCGTCGGTAATCCGCGAGCGCTCAGCTGGGAGCCGTCGGTGCCTCCACGGATCGGGTCGCGGCGCGGCTCGATGCCCTCGGCGAGCATCGCCTCCGCAGCCGCTTGGACGACTCGCGGCGAGGCGGCCAGGTAGCGGCCCATGTTGCGGTACTGCTCCCTGACGGCGATCTCGAGGGTTGCTCGCGGCTCGGCCTCGACGACACGGCGCGCGATTGCCTGAAGCAGCGCGACGTGCTCA
>JBEKQN010000314.1:0-2780 GCA_049519675.1 Acidimicrobiales bacterium
AACTGGAGTCTGCGATGGCCGATCCGGTCCATTCGCCAGACCGCGAGCGCGTAGCCGGGCACCGCCGCCACGGCGAAAATCGCGAGCTGAATGGCGATCGTCGCGGTCTGGGAGGCGTGCGGCGTGATGAGGGCGATGATCTGCGGGGTGGAGATCGTGTTGCCGTAGTAGGCGTAGTCGAGGAGGAACCAGCAGCCGGCCGTCCCGGCCAGCAGGACAAGGAGCCTGCCGCTGGCCACGAATGACCGCAGGCCAACGGCGGCCCGGGTCGGCGCGAGGGTTCCGGTCTGCGGCTGGCCGCCGGACTGGGCCTGGTAGCGGGGCGGCTCGGGCATCTTGCGGCGCAACCAGACGGCGGCGGCCGCGGGGATCGCACCCAGGCCGAGCAGGAGCCGCCAGGTGAGAGCTGGGCCGACGCCGCCGCCGAGCAGGGCGAGGGCGATCACCGGGCCGACGATGAGCCCGACCGCCTGGGCGGAGAAGACGAGCCCGACCATCCGCCCCCGGTTCCTGCCGTCGGCATACTCGCTCATCAGCACGGCACTGACGGGGTAGTCGCCGCCAACGCCGAACCCGAGCAGGAACCGGAACGCGATCAGCACGGCCAGTGACGGAGCTAGCGCCGAGCCGATTGCCGCGATCACCATCAGCGCGGCGGACATCCAATACACCCGGGTCCGGCCGATGATGTCGGCGACGCGGCCGAACACCAGCGCGCCCAGGAACGCCGCCCCGAGCATGACCGCGTTGAGCAGCGCGAGCTGGCCCGTGCCGGGATGCCACTGGGCCTTGAGCAGGGTGGACACGATGCCGATCACGAACAGGTCGTAGGCATCGGTGAAGAACCCCATGCCAGACACCAGCAGGGCGCGCCTGCGCAGTCCCGACAGCGCGGTCTCGTCAGGTGATCCGGCCGGGGAGGGGGTCCGGGTCTCAGACACAGGCATTCCCGTCATCTCGCGTGAAGCTGCCGGTATGCGCGACGTCCGGCCGGGTAGCTCAAACCACCCGCGCCACTGAAGTTACGTAGCTAGGGGAACTCTCCGCCGACGTGCGAATGAACGGAATATGAACGAAATATGTCTGGTAGTCGAATTGGACCGCCTTCCGCGTCTGTCCCGGGCCGCGCCCGGGGCGCGTACGATCGAGCGGTGGCCGACGTCCGGGAGTGCGCGCAGTGCGGGACGCCGTTCACCCCGCAGCGCGAGCACGCCCGCTTCTGCTCACCGCGCTGCCGGATGGCGTGGAACCGCGAGCACGCCGGCGTGGCCGCCGCTCCCGCCGTTGCTATCGACTGGTCGGTCATCGCGATGACCGAGGCGGCCGGGCGGCTCGCCGTCGCGGGCGCCTGGGACCTGCACCGGGTCGCGGCGGCGGTGGGGGAGACGGTGTGGTGGGTCACGCTGGTCGACGCGACCCTGGTCCGCTACCACCCGCGTGACTACGAGAAGGCGCTGGCGGACAAGGACGTGCGGCGCCGGAAGACCGAGGGGACCCTGGAGGGCCTCCGCTACGTGCGCAACCAGCTGGGCAAGTCCGTCGACCCGGCCGAGTTCGTCGCCGACGACGGGGTCGGCGACTGGGCCTGGCGCCCGCTGCCAGAGCCGGCGCTTGCAGCGCTCGCGCCACGGGCACGGCAGTGGGAGCTGAGCAGGTACCACGCCTACCAGGAGCGGCTTGCCAGCCGCGAGATCGCCCGGACCTTCGCCCGCTGCACGGAGTTCCTCGCCCAGGCGGCGGCCCTCGTCAGCCGCAGCTCATAGCCACGATTCAGTATTCGCCTTTGATCACGAAGAAGGAGCCGCGGATCACGCCCGCCAGCTTTGACTTCTGTCGCGCGAACTTGAAGCCCGCCGCCGCTAGCTCCTGCGGGACGTCCATGCCCTCCGAGAGCTTGAAACCGACCGCGCGCTTGCCCGCGTCGGCGATCGTGTACATCACGTTGATGGCCAGGCCGGACTCGTAGAACACGTACGCCATCCGGATGCCATCCACCTCGAAGGAGGTCGCCTCGAGCGGGCGGGAGGCGATGACGAGGCCGCGCTCGTCGGCGAGGACGCGGCTCACCAGGTCGAGCGCCTCCGGCGCCTCGCTGGCGGGGCTCACGGTGAAGTCATGACCGTACTTGTTCTTGTAGTAGCGCGCCTCGTTGGCCCGAAGTCCCGCGAGCGCCTCCGCCACCGGCGACGACTCCAGGCCGAGGGTGGACACCTTCTCAAAGTCGACGATGTACGGCACGCATCCTCCCGATGACGGTCTATGAGGCCACGGTACCGTCTTCGCCCCGCTGCCCGGCGGCGTCGCGTCTCACGCTACGTAACCCGGTGTAGTCGATCTTGAAGAGAGTTGGCGAATCGATCGTGGTGGTGGCCACCGTGGTGCCGTTCTCCACCATGTTCAGCACCGTGTCCGCCGCGCCCCCCTCCGCGAGAAAGGACAGGCCACGGCCGGCGTAGGCCGAGTTGAAGTAGATCTCGCTGAAGTCAGGCAGCTGCGCCCGGCCGGTTGACAGCTCCGGCCGCTCGAGTATCCACTCGGCCTGGTTTTCCATGGAGGCGGTGCCGGGCGGGGCGGTCAGCGGGATCTGCCCGAACCCGACGTGGACTCCGCTGGTCATGTTGATCATGCTGAAGCTCGCCTCGGTCGGGGATAGCAGGCAGATCAGGCCGCTTATCGTGTCACCGAAACTGAGCGGGAAGTTCGAGATAGCCACCCACGGGGACGGCGCGAAAGCGGACCACCACTCGTGCCACGCGAAGCAGGACATGGTGGGTCTGCCC